>NZ_LJBR01000029.1 GCF_001282115.1 Streptomyces sp. NRRL B-24085
CGCCGGGAGGGGCTGCTGCCGCCGTACGTCGGTGCCGTTCGGGCGGGCGCAGCCGGAGGCCAGGGCGGCCGCGGCCAGGAGGACGAGTCCGCCGCGGATCGACACCCCCCATGCACCATTTTTATAGGTTTGTCCTACTGTTCCCATGGCGCCGGATCCTCGCAGGTCACGGCGTCGCCGCCGGGCCGACACCGCCGCCCGGCAGCGGACCGTCCACCGACTGGCCCACAATGACCCGGTGAACGACCTCGCCCCCCTCCTCACCCCCGAGGGCCGTGCCCTCCTCGACGAAGTGCGCGGCACCGCCCCCGCCGACGAACTCGCCGTCGCCACCCGGCTGCGCCGCGAGCACCCCGCCGAACTGGTCTCCGCGGCGCTCGGCCAGGCCCGGCTGCGGCAGCGGGCGGAGGCGAAGTTCGGAGCCGGGGACGCGGGGCGGATGTTCTTCACGCCGAACGGGGTCGAGCAGTCGACGCGGGCGAGCGTGGCCGCCTACCGGGCCCTCAGGCTGAGCTCCATGGGCGTCACCTCCGTGGCGGACCTGTGCTGCGGGATCGGCGGCGACGCCATCGCGCTGGCCCGGGCCGGGATCCGGGTCCTCGCGGTGGACCGGGACCCGCTGACGGCGGCGGCCGCCCGGGCCAACGCGGAGGCCCTCGGGCTCGCCGGCCTGATCGACGTACGGGAGGCGGACGTCACGGAGGTCGACACGGCCCCCTACGACGCCGTGTTCGTGGATCCGGCGCGGCGCGGCGGGCGGGGCCGCATCTTCGACCCGGAGGCCTACTCGCCGCCCCTGTCATGGGCGGTCCGGGCCGCTCTCAAGGCCCCGCACGCGGCACTGAAGGTCGCGCCGGGCATCCCGCACGAGGCGGTCCCGGCCGAGGCCGAGGCGGAGTGGATCTCCGACGGCGGGGACGTGAAGGAGGCGGTGCTGTGGTTCGGCACCGCACCGGGGGCGGTCCGGGCGACACTGCTGCCGGGACCGCGGACCCTGCTCGGCCGCGGGCTGCCCGACCCCGAAGTCCGTTCCGTGGGGCGGTACCTGTACGAGCCGGACGGTGCCGTCATCCGCGCCCATCTGGTCGCCGAGGTGGCGCAGGAGGTCGAGGGCGGACTCGTCGACCCCACCATCGCGTACGTGACCTCGGACGCCCTGCTGGCGACGCCGTACGCCACCGCCTACGAGATCACCGACCGGCTCCCCTTCAACGTGAAGAAGCTGAAGGCGCTGCTGCGCGAGCGGGAGGTCGGCATCCTGACGGTGAAGAAGCGGGGCTCGGCGGTCGAGCCGGAGGAACTACGACGCAAGGCGCTCCCGAAGCCGCAGGGGACGAACGCGGTGACGGTCTTCCTCACCCGGGTGGCGGGGGCACCGACGATGCTGATCGGCGCTCCCGCGCGGGCCGTCACCGGCGCCGGGCCGTCCTGAGCAACTCCCTGTGTGCGACCGCGCGGGAACCGTTCACCCGCCGCACTCCCGCGCCCTGTCCAGCAGCAGCTCCCGCTCGCGTTCGTTGCGGGTCAGGGCGGCCGCGCGTTCGAACTCGGCGCGGGCCTCCGTCGTGCGGCCGAGGCGGCACAGGAGGTCGCCGCGCACGCTCGGCAGCAAGTGATAGTCGAGCAGGGCGGGTTCGTCGGTTAGGGCGTCGACGATCTCCAGGGCCGGGGCCGGGCCCTCCGCCATGGAGACGGCGACCGCGCGGTTGAGTTCGACGACCGGGGAGGGGGCGCGGGCGGCGAGCAGGGCGTAGAGGGTGGCGATGGACCGCCAGTCGGTCTCCTCGTAGGAGTACGCGTGCGCGTGGCAGGCGGCGATGGTGGCCTGGAGAGCGTAAGGGCCGGGGGCGCCGGTGGTTGTGGCCTCGGCGCGGCCCAGGGCTTTGATGCCGCGGGCGATGAGCATGCGGTTCCAGCGGCTGCGGTTCTGGTCCTTGAGGAGGACGGGCTCGCCGTGCGGGCCGGTGCGGGCGGCCGTGCGGGAGGCCTGGAACTCCAACAGGGCGGCCAGGCCGTGCACTTCGGGTTCCTTGGGCATGAGCGCGGACAGCAGGCGGGCCAGCCGCAGGGCGTCCTCGCACAGGGAGGGGCGCAGCCAGTCGTCGCCGGCGGTGGCCGCGTACCCCTCGTTGAAGATCAGGTAGATGACGTCCAGGACCGAGCCGAGGCGGGCCTCGCGGTCGGGGCCGTAGGGGACCTCGAAGGCGATGTTCTTCGTGGCGAGGGTCCGTTTGGCGCGCACGATCCGCTGGGCGACCGTGGCCTCCGGGACGAGGAAGGCGCGGGCGATCTCCGGGGTGGTGAGACCGCCGAGCAGGCGCAGGGTGAGGGCGGTGCGGGCCTCCGCGGACAGCACCGGGTGACAGGTGGTGAAGACGAGCCTGAGCAGGTCGTCGTCGATGTCCTCGGGATCGGCGGGCTCCTCAGGCGGGGCGGACTCCGACAGGTCCCGGCCGATCTCGGCCAGCTTGCGGGCGTAGTTCTCCCGGCGGCGGACCAGGTCGACGGCCTTGCGCCGGGCGATGGCCATGAGCCAGGCGCCCGGGTTGTCGGGGACGCCGTCGCGCGGCCACTGCTCCAGCGCGGCGACGAGTGCGTCCTGCGCGATTTCCTCGGCGATGCCGACGTCCCGGACGACCCGGGTGACACCGGCGATGATGCGCGGCGACTCCATGCGGAAGACGGTCTCGACGGAGGACCGGGCGTCGGTGCGGGAGGGCTGTGAGGTGGTCACAGCCCCCCATTCGACACCGTCACGGCCGTACAGCCAAGGAGGACGGACCGCCCCCGGGGCTCAGCCCTCCACGATCTCCCGCACCTCGCAGGTGACCGTCCAGTGCTCCTCGTGGACCTTCAGGAAGCGCTTGGTCCACTCGACCGCCTCGGCCATGTCCTTGGCCTGCACGATCGCGTAGCCGCCGACGACCTCCTTGGCCTCGGTGAAGGGCCCGTCGGTCACCGACAGCTCGCCCTTCTCCCACCGCACCCGGGTGCCCTGCGCGGTCGGCGTGAGCCCGGCGGTGTCGAGCAGCACCCCGGCCTTCGTCATCTCCTCGATCAGCTCGCCCATGCGCTGCATCAGCGCGTCGCTGGGGCCCTCGGCGGGGGCGTTCTGCTCGTCGATCCGGACCATCGACAGGTAACGCGGCATGGTGACTCCTCGGTCGGTGCGGGGCCGGTCCTTCCCGGCCTCTCACCAGTGCGTCGATCGGAAGGGCCCGGGATCGACAGACTCCGCGGATTTCTTCGGAGAATGTTTCCCGGGCCCTCAAGCATGCGCCTGACCTGCTACGACAGCGAGCCGCCGAACGTCGCCCGCTCGATCGGCGCCCCGACCGTGCGGGGGCCGAAGGTGAACGCCGCGTCCGTCACGATGCCGGTCGGACGGCCGCGCAGCGACCAGACCGCGCCTTCACCGGTGTTCCCGCCCTCGACCATGTTCTCGCGGGAGGCCGCCGCCGCGAGGTCCGCGTAGCCGTTGCCGTTGATGTCGTGGATGCTGACCGAGTCGCCGAAGTTGTCACTCGACTCGGCGGCGCCGGGGACGCCGTCGGTGTCCTGGGTGAAGCCCTGGGAGCCCGTGCCGGTCAGGCCGTCGCGGCTGCCGTAGAGGACGTTGACCATGCCCGCCCCGGCCTTGTCGCCGAGCTTCTCGCCGGGCGAGCCCACGGCCACGTCGGCGTAGCCGTCGTTGTTGACGTCGCCGACCGCCACCGCGTCGCCGAAGCGGTCCTCCTCCTCCTTGGCGCCGGGGACGTCCGCGGTGTCCTGGCTGTACGACTTCCAGGTCGACTCCGGCTTCAGACCGGAGGCCGAGCCGAGGGCCACGGTGACCGTGGAGTCGTTCGGGACGCCCCGGACGACGTCGTCGTAGCCGTCGCCGTTGACGTCGCCGAAGGCCGCCGGGCCGGTCCCGTCGGGGGAGGAGGCGACATAGGTGAAGGCGCCCCCGGAGGCGTTGGCCAGGTAGAGCTGGGAGCCGATGCCGCCGTCGCCGAGGTAGACGGTCGTCGCGAGGTCGTCGCGGCCGTCGCCGTTGACGTCCCCGGCGGCCACGTGCATCAGGTCGTAGGGCTCCAGCCTGGGCGAGCCGAAGTCCCGCGTGGCGGTCGGCTTCCCGTCCCGGGAGATCGGGCCCTGCCAGACGGTGACCTCGGTGCCGAGCGGGTCGTCGCCCGGGGAGCGGCCGCCGCGGAACAGGACCAGGTCCGGCCAGCTGTCACCGTCGAAGTCGCCCGCCTGGGTGGTCGACGCGGGCACGGACACCGCGCCGGACAGGCCCTCCTTGGAGCCCCAGACGACGACCGCGTCCCGGTTCGGGTCAGCCTGTCCGATGATCAGGTCGGTGCGGCCGTCGCCGTCCAGGTCCCCCGTGGACAGCTGGTAGCCGAAGTTCTCGCCCGCGGCGGGATCGCCGGGGATTCCGCTGGTGGAGCGGCTGATGACGGTGCGGCTGTCCTTGGTCAGGCCGTGCGGGCCGCCGTACATGACGGTGACGTAGCCCGCCCCCTTCTTGCCGCCGATCGTGGCGATCGGGGCGCCGACGGCGAGGTCCTTGTAGCCGTCCCCGTTGAAGTCGTCCTGGACGGCCTTGGATTCGGCCGCCGTGGCGCTGCCGGCGAGGGCGGGAATCCCGCCGAGCGCGAGCACTCCGGCGATCAGCGGCACGGACCAGGCTTTGTACGAACGCGAGTTGGACATCGGTGTTCCCCCTGGTTACTGCAATGTGGTCACCGCAACAGACACCACTGGTCGCTCATTGGTTGCAGCGTCGCCCGTTTTTTCGGTGCACACGTCAGCGAAAACCTCGGCGAGGACCTCGCGGGGACCTCAGCGGAGACCTCAGCGGGGACCTCAGCGGAGCGACTCCCACAGCTCGCTCGCCGCCGGTTCCTCCGCCACCACCCGGTTGGGGTCCGAGGGGGCGGTGACGACCGGCATGGTCACGGTCTTCACGTCGTCCGCCGCCAGGCCCTTCAGACTCTCGCCGAGGGTCGTCAGCTCGGTCAGGGAGTCGAGACCGGTGTCGGTGGTGAGGCTGCCGGTGACGGCGTCGGCGACCGAGTACAGCTTGGCGGGGCTGGTCAGGAGGCTCGTCGAGGAGATCTGCTCCAGCAGGGCCTTCACCAGTCGCTGCTGGAGGCCGATGCGGCCCAGGTCGCTGCCGTCGCCTATGCCGTGCCGGGTGCGGGCGAGCGCGAGGGCCTGCTTGCCGTCGAGGTGGTGGGTGCCCGCCTTCAGGGTGAGGTGGCTGTCGGCGTCGTCGATGTCCTCGTCCGTGGTCACCGTGACCCCGCCGAGGGCGTTCACCAGTCGGGCGAAGCCCGAGAAGTCGATCTCGATGTAGTGGTCCATGCGGACGTCCGTGATCGACTCGACGGTCTTGACCGCGCACACCGGACCGCCCACCGCGTAGGCGCTGTTGAACATGGCGCCGTACGAGACCGCCGTGTCGCCGCCGCTCTCCAGCGGGCAGGACGGGCGGGTGACGAGGGTGTCGCGCGGGATGCTGACGACGGTGGCCGTCGTGCGGCCCGCGTCGATGTGCACGACCATCGCGGTGTCGGACCGGGCGCCGGTGCTGCTGCCGCCGCCGAGCGCCTGGTTCTCCCTGCCGCTGCGTGAGTCGGAGCCCAGGACCAGGATGTTGACGGACTCGGTGGGCAGCGGTGCCGCGTCGGAGGCCGAAGGGGTCGGGGTCGCCTTGGCGGGACGGTCGTCGCCGAGCGCGCTGTTGATGTCGACGCTCTTGATGTTGCTGTTGAGGTGCCAGTACGCCCAGCCCGCCGCGGCGCATCCCGCGACCAGGGTGCCCGCGAGTGCGAGGCCGACGGCCTTCAGCACGCTCGGCCGCCGACCCGCTCGTCTGTCCTCGCCGTCTCCGCTCACAGGGAGGAACGTAAGTCCGAATTATTACGAGGAACGCCTCGCGGACGGCTTTCTTCGGAAAATCTCAGACTTCCCGTCGGGGCTCTCCGAAAGTTTCGGCCGTGCAACCGATTGGCTCGGAGGCGTGGGGCGCCCCTAGGCGTCCCCGTGCAGCTCAGCGCAGCTGCTCCGCACCACCAGGCTCGTCGCCAGCTCCACCCGGGTCGCCGCCGGGTTGCCGCCGTCCCGGCCCAGGTCGAGCACCAGCTTGGCCGCGGCCTCGGCCATCTCGGTCAGCGGCTGCCGTACGGTCGTCAGCGGCGGCCCCACCCAGGGCGCCACCGGAAGGTCGTCGAAGCCGACCACGCTCAGGTCCTCGGGGATGCGCAGTCCCAGCTCGCGCGCGGCCTCGTAGACGCCGAGCGCCTGGAGGTCGTTGCCCGCGAAGACGGCCGTGGGCCGGTCCGGGCGGCGCAGCAGTTCCAGGCCCTGGCGGTAGCCGGTCTCGTGGTGGAAGTCGCCGGGCATGATCAGTTCGGGGTCGACGGGCAGCCCGGCGGTCTCCAGCGCGGCCCGGTAGCCGTCCACGCGGGCGCGGCTGCACATCATGCGGGAGGGCCCGCTGATCGCGCCGATCCTGCGGTGCCCCAGTTCGACCAGGTGGCGGGTCGCGGCGAGCCCGCCCTGCCAGTTGGTCGCGCCGATGGAGGGCACGTCGGCGCCCGGATCGCCAGCCGGGTCCATCACCACGAACGGGATCGACCTGCTGTTGAGCAGCGCGCGCTGGGACTCGTCGAGCCCGGACAGCACGAGGACCACGCCGTACGGGCGCCGGGCGGCGACCTGGTCGGCCCAGGTCCGCCCGGGGGTGAGCCGTCCCGCGCTCTCGCTCAGGACGACGCTCAGCCCGGCATCGCGGGCCACGTTCTCCACGCCCCGGATGACCTCCATCGCCCACGCGCTCTCCAGCTCGTGGAAGACCAGGTCGATCAGGGGCGAACGGCTCGCCTCGGCACGCCGGCGCCGGTAGCCGTGCGCACGCAGCAGGTCCTCGACGCGGGCGCGGGTCGCGGGCGCGACATCGGCCCGGCCGTTGAGGACCTTCGAAACTGTCGGCGCCGAGACGCCGGCCTCCCGGGCGATCTCGGCGAGGGTCGCGGTCTGCTGCGACCGTCCCACCGCAGGGGATGTCGTCCGGGTTTCAGCGGGCTCCGGGGGTGTCATGGCGGCGATCGTATCCCTGCGCGACCTCTTGACGAACCCTTCTGGCGGCCCTAGGTTCCCAAAACATTCGGATGATATATCGAAACATTCGCGAGGTCGTCGACCTGACAGTCGAGCCCGACAGGAGTTACATGACCACCGCGCCCTGGCGTGACCCCGCCCTGACCGCCTCCGCCCGCGTCGACGACCTCCTCTCCCGGATGACCCTGGAGGAGAAGACCGCCCAGCTCTACGGCGTGTGGGTGGGCGCCAGCACGGACGGGGACGGAGTCGCCCCCCTCCAGCGCGAGATGACCGCCGACTACGACTGGGACGAGCTGATCACCCGGGGCCTGGGCCAGCTCACCCGCCCCTTCGGCACCGCCCCCGTGGACCCGGCGCTGGGCGCGCAGGCACTGGCCCGCGCCCAGCGCCGTATCGCCGAGGCCGGCCGGTTCGGCATTCCGGCGCTCGCCCACGAGGAGTGCCTGGCCGGCTTCACCACCTGGCGGGCCACCGCCTATCCGGTACCGCTCGCCTGGGGCGCGAGCTGGGACGCCGAGCTCGTCGAGGAGATGGCCGGCGCCATCGGCCGCGACCTGCGCGCGGTCGGCGTCCACCAGGGACTGGCCCCCGTCCTGGACGTCGTCCGCGACCCGCGCTGGGGACGGGTCGAGGAGACCATCGGCGAGGACCCGTACCTGGTGGGCACGATCGGCGCGGCCTACGTCCGCGGTCTGGAGTCGGCCGGGATCGTCGCCACGCTCAAGCACTTCGCCGGGTACGCCTCCTCGGCCGGCGCCCGCAACCTCGCGCCGGTGCGGGCGGGGGTGCGGGAGTTCGCCGACATCACCCTGCCGCCCTTCGAGTTCGCCCTGCGCGAGGGCGGGGCCCGCTCGGTGATGGCCGCGTACACCGACACCGACGGCGTCCCGGCCTCCGCCGATCCCGGCCTGCTGACCGAACTGCTGCGCGAGGAGTGGGGGTTCACCGGCACGGTGGTCGCCGACTACTTCGGCATCGGCTTCCTCCAGAGCCAGCACCGGATCGCCGGCACCGAGGCGGGCGCGGCGCACGCGGCCCTCGCGGCGGGCCTCGACGTCGAACTGCCCACCCTCAAGTGCTACGGCACCCCCCTGATCGACGCCGTCCGCGCGGGCGAGATCCCCGAGTCCCTGATCGACCGGGCGGCCCGCCGGGTCCTGCTCCAGAAGTGCGAGCTGGGCCTCCTGGACGAGGACTGGGACCCGGAGCCCACCGGGCGGATCGACCTCGACTCGACGGCGAACCGCGCCCTGGCCCGCCGCCTCGCCGAGGAGTCCGTGGTCCTCCTCGACAACCCGGACGGCCTGCTCCCGCTGGCCCCGGACACCCGGATCGCGGTCGTCGGCCCCCGCGCCGCCGACGCCCTCGCCATGCTGGGCTGCTACTCCTTCCCCTCCCACGTCCTCACCCACCACCCCGACATCCCGATGGGCATCGAGATCCCCACGGTCCTGGAGGCGCTGCGCACCGAACTCCCCGACGCCAAGGTGACGTTCACCGAGGGCTGCGGGGTCGACGACCCGGACACCGCGGGCTTCGAGGAGGCGGTGGCCCGGACGGCCGAGGCGGACGTCTGCGTGGCGGTGCTCGGCGACCGGGCGGGCCTGTTCGGCCGGGGCACCTCGGGCGAGGGCTGCGATGTGACGGACCTCCGACTGCCCGGTGTGCAGGCGGAGTTGCTGGACTCGCTGGTCGCGACCGGCGTCCCGGTGGTGCTGGTCCTGCTGACCGGCCGCCCCTACGCGCTCGGCCGCTGGGACGGCCGGCTCGGCGCGGTCGTCCAGGCGTTCTTCCCCGGCGAGGAGGGCGGCCCCGCGGTCGCGGGAGTGCTGTCGGGCCGGGTCAACCCCTCGGGCCGCCTCCCGGTGAGCGTGCCCCGGGTGCCCGGCGGCCAGCCGTGGACGTACCTCCAGCCGCCGCTCGGTCTCGCGGGCGAGGTCAGCAACCTGGACCCGACCCCGCTGTACGCCTTCGGACACGGGCGCTCCTACACGGAGTTCGTGTGGGAGGACTTCACGGACGGCGCGCCGGCGGAGATCGGCACGGACGGCACGTACGACGTGTCGGTGACCGTGCGCAACGCGGGGGGCCGGGCGGGCGCCGAGGTCGTGCAGCTGTATCTGCACGACCCGGTGGCCTCGGTGACCCGCCCGGACGTCCGGCTGATCGGCTACCGGCGGCTGGAGCTGGAGCCGGGCGAGTCCCGCCGGGCGACCTTCCGCTTCCACGCCGAACTGTCGGCCTTCACCGACCGCAGGGGCCGCCGCGTCGTCGAACCGGGCGACCTGGAGCTGCGGTTGTCGGCGTCGAGCGCGGAGGTCCGGCACACGGCACGGCTGCGGCTGACGGGCCCGGCGCGGGAGCCGGGCCCGAACCGCCGCCTGCGCTGCGAGACGGAGGTGTCGGACTGAGCCGGGTCCACACCCGGCTCGGACCTCGCACCGACTCCTCGAAGCCCTCGGTGAATTCCGCCTCGGCATCAGGGAGTCCGGTGCGCAGCGCCTGAAGGACCGGGGGGACCGCGATGTCCCCCCGGATGCCGGGGCGAGCCCGATCCGCTCCGGCTCACCTCCGCCACCGCCTCGCACCGCCCGCGCGGCGAGACGAGGGTGCCGGATTGAGCCCGGGCCGTCGGCGGATCAGTCCGTCGTGACCGACTCGAAGCGCCAGCGGTGCACCGCGCGGGCGACCAAGTCGTCGCCCGGCTCCGGCAGTTCGGGCAGGTCGGCGTCGTAGGCCGCGTCCCACCACGTGATGACGAGGACGCGGTCCTGCGGCGCCCGGAGCGTCTCCCGCCGCAGCGGCCGTACCGGAAGCTCCTGCCGACGGGCCCAGGCGAGCAGTTCCTCGCCGCGGCCCTCGGTCGCCCGGGCCTCCCACATCAGCGCGACCGTCACGAGTAGAGGTTCTCCTTGCTGACCTCGTGCACGTGGTCGTGGCCCGGCACGTGCGGGTCGGTCACCGGCAGGGAGGAGTCGGCGGAGAGGTCCCAGGCGGAGGCGGGGCGGCCTCGGGCCACCATCTCCGCGCCGAGGGCGGCCACCATCGCGCCGTTGTCGGTGCACAGCTTGGGCCGCGGGACCCGCAGCCGGATCCCGGCGGCCTCGCAGCGCTCCTGGGCCAGGGCCCGCAGCCGGGAGTTGGCGGCCACACCGCCGCCGATCATCAGGTGGTCGACGCCCTCGTCCTTGCAGGCCCGCACGGCCTTGCGGGTCAGCACGTCCACGACCGCCTCCTGGAAGGAGGCCGCCACGTCCCGCACCGGCACCTCCTCCCCCGCGGCCCGCTTGGCCTCGATCCAGCGGGCGACCGCCGTCTTCAGACCGGAGAAGGAGAAGTCGTACGCCGGGTCGCGCGGCCCGGTCAGGCCGCGCGGGAAGGAGATCGCGTCCGGGTCGCCCTCGCGCGCGTACCGGTCGATGACCGGGCCGCCCGGGAAGCCGAGGTTCAGCACCCGGGCGATCTTGTCGAAGGCCTCGCCGGCCGCGTCGTCGATGGTCGCGCCCATGGGACGGACGTCGGAGGTGATGTCCGAGGACAGCAGCAGCGAGGAGTGGCCGCCGGACACCAGCAGCGCCATCGTCGGCTCGGGCAGCGCCCCGTGCTCCAGCTGGTCGACGCAGATGTGGGAGGCGAGGTGGTTGACGCCGTAGAGGGGCTTGCCGAGGGCGTAGGCGTACGCCTTCGCGGCGGACACCCCGACGAGGAGGGCACCGGCGAGTCCGGGACCGGCGGTGACGGCGATGCCGTCGAGGTCACGGGCGCTGACCCCGGCCTCCTTCAGCGCGCGGTCGATGGTGGGGACCATGGCCTCCAGGTGCGCCCGGCTCGCGACCTCCGGCACCACACCGCCGAACCGGGCGTGCTCGTCGACGCTGGACGCGATGGCGTCGGCCAGCAGGGTGGTCCCCCGGACGATGCCGACGCCGGTCTCGTCACAGGAGGTCTCGATACCCAGGACAAGCGGTTCATCAGCCATTGATCTCAGTTCCTCGTTCGGATGCCGAACCCGCGGCGGAGCCGCTGTCGGATGCAGTGGTCAGTCGCATGACCAGGGCGTCCACGTTGCCCGGCTGGTAGTAGCCGCGCCGGAAGCCGATGGCCTCGAAGCCGAAGCGCTCGTAGAGCTTCTGGGCGCGGATGTTGTCGATCCGGCACTCCAGCATCACTTCGGCGCACTCGAAGGCGGTCGCGGCCCGCAGCAGCTCGGTCAGCAGCGTCGCCCCGAGTCCGGTCCCCCAGTGGTCGCGGGCGACGGCGATGGTCTGGACGTCGGCCAGCTCGCCGGCGGAGGCGAGCCCGGCGTAGCCGACGATCCGCCCGCCGTCCTCGGCCACCACGTACCGCCGGGTGGCCTCGGGCCCCCGGGAGTGCGCGAGTTCGGACCAGAACATGCCCCGGGACCAGGCGTCCTCCGGGAAGAGGTCCTTCTCCAGCTCCAGGACGGGGTCGATGTCCCACCACCGCATCTCGCGCAGCACAGGAATCCGGGGTGTGGTCACTTGGGGGTGACCACCTTGTAGTTCTTGGGGACCTGCGCGTCGGGCCGCCGCAGGTACAGCGGGCGCGGGGCGGGCAGTTCCTCCCCGGCCCCGATCCGCTCGGCGGCGAGCGCGGCGAGCGCGGCGGCCGACACGTGCTCGGGTGCGCGGGCGTCGGGGAAGGTGTCCGGGTAGAGCAGCGCCCCGGCTCCGACCGCGGGCATCCCCTGGACCCGCTCGGCGATGTCGGCGGGCCGGTCGACCGCGGGATCGCCCACGCGGGTGCGGGGGTCGGAGTAGGCGGCCCAGTAGACCTCCTTGCGCCGCGCGTCGGTGGCCACGACGAAGGGGCCCTCGACGTCGGCCGAGTAGGCGAGTCCGTCCAGGGTGCACACGCCGTGCACGGGGATGCCGAGCGCGAGTCCGAAGGTGTCGGCGGTCATGAGCCCGACGCGCAGCCCGGTGTAGGGCCCGGGGCCGATTCCCACGACGATCCCGGTGACCGCGTCCAGCTTCACCCCCGCGTCCGCGAGCACCCGGTCGACGGCCGGCAACAAGAGCTCCCCGTGCCGTCGGGCGTCCACCTGGCTGAACGAGGCGGCGACGTCCCGCCCGTCGTGCAGGGCGACGGTGACGGCGGGGGTGGCGGTATCCAGAGCGAGCAAGAGCACGCAAACAGCCTACGGCTCCGGGAGGACCTGGGTGGCCGCAGGCCGCCAGAGGCACTCGCGGGTGTACCGCTGCGGCACCCGGCTCCGCCGCTCGGGCGCTGCGGGGCACTGCCGGGCGCGACGGCGCGGAACGCGCCCGGCGAGCTGCTACGGTCGCCACAAATCAGGACCAAGCACTCCAGGGGTGACCGGTGGCAACCAGCAACGCGGCGTTCGTGACCGCCCTCACCGCGGCGGCCCTCGCGACGGTCGGCTTCCTCGCCTACCAGGCCTCCGCGACGGTTCCCGCCAGGCCCCACGCAGGCGGCGCCCCGGCGGCCGTCGCCTCGAAGGCCCCCCGCGACGAGCGGGACCCCACCGCCCTGCCGGCGGGCTCGGGCGCGGGCGAACGAGTGGTGTACTCCCTGGACGACAACCGGGTCTGGCTGGTCGGCGCCGGCGAGAGGGTGATCCGCACCTTCGCGGTCGTCCCCGGCACCATCGACCCCGCCCCGGGCGTCTACGCGGTCACCTCCCGCTCGAACTCCGTGACCGGCACCGACGGCACGCCCATCGAGCACGTGGTCCGCTTCACCAGCGTGGACGGTGTGGCGATCGGCTTCAGCGCGGCCGTGGAGAAGGCGGGGTCCGCCGCCCCCATGACCACGGTGCCGACGGGCGGCATCCGGGAGTCCCGGGAGGACGGCGACGCGATGTGGGACTTCGCGACGATCGGGGCGAAGGTCGCGGTGATCCACTGAGGCCGGCTCAGGCCGCCTTCGGGCGCTCGGCGCCGGCCGCCCGCGCGGTCCCCGGATCGGGCACCCGCGGCGGTGTGGAGACGGCTTCCGCCGCCGCGCAGGACGCCAGCAGATCACGCATGGACACACCGCCGACGAGCGCGTACGGCTGCGGCTGGGGCCGGTTCTCGGTGGCCGACATGGACGCCTCCTGAAGTTCGGGGGCGGCGTAGTTAGGTACACCTAACTACGAGCTGGGTACCATGTGACCACGCACAGGACATCCAATGCAATATCTTGCCGACTGATTGTCGGAACGTTCACCGAAAACGCCCCCGGGAGGACGCGCCGGACCCCTCAGGCCGTGAGCACGCTGAGGTCGGCCGCGGCCCACCGCTCCCCGAGCGGAGTCAGCGTCACGTGCCGCACCTCGTCGGTCGTGTCCCCGACCGCCCGGTGGATCCGCACCTGGAGCCGGTCGTCGGTCAGTTCCTCGACCTTGCCCTCGCCCCACTCCACGACGATCACCGACTCCGGCAGCGAGACGTCGAGATCGAGGTCCTCCATCTCGTCGAGCCCGCCGCCCAGGCGGTACGCATCCACGTGGACGAGGGGCGGTCCGTCCCCCAGGGACGGGTGCACGCGGGCGATCACGAAGGTCGGCGAGGTGACGGCCCCCCGCACCCCGAGCCCCTCACCGAGTCCGCGGGTCAGCGTCGTCTTGCCCGCGCCGAGCTCCCCGCTGAGCATCACGAGGTCCCCGGCGCGCAGCAGCTTGGCGAGCTTCAGGCCCAGCTCGCGCATCTGCTCGGGGGAGGTGACGGTCAGCTCGGTCTCAACCGGGTTGCGCGGTACTGCTTCCATAACCGCCAACGGTAGCCCCTGCGGGCACCGCTCCCGCGCGGGTGAGGAGGTCGGCGAGGCGGTCGGTGACCACTTCCGGGTGCTCCAGCATGACGAGGTGCCCGGCGTCCGGGACCAGCACCAGCTCCGCCTCCGGCAGCAGGGAGGCGATCGCCTCGCTGTGCTCGCTGGGCGTCACCATGTCGCCCACCCCGGCGAGGACGAGCACCGGCTTGTCCGCGAAGTGGGCGAGGGCGGCGGTCTTGTCGTGGTTGTCGAACGCCGGGTAGTACTCGGCGACCACGTCGATCGGGGTGCTCTCGATCATCCGCTCGGCGAAGCGGACGATGGCCGGGTCGACGTCCCGGGAGGCGAAGGAGTACCGCTTGATGATCCCGGCGAACAGGTCGGCGGTGGCCCGCCGCCCCTTCTCCACCAGGTCGGCCCGCTGCCCCAGCGCCTTGAGAACGCCCGGCAGCACCCGCCGCACGGCGTTGACGCCGGCCACCGGAAGCCCGAAGTTGACCTCGCCGAGCCGCCCGGACGACGTCCCGACCAGGGCCACCGCGACCACCCGGTCACGGATCAGCTCGGGGTACCGGTCGGCCAGTGCCATGACGGTCATCCCGCCCATGGAGTGCCCGACGAGCACGATCGGCCCCTGCGGCACGGCCGCGTCGATGACGGCCTTCAGGTCCTGCCCGAGCTGGTCGATGTCGACCGGCACCCCGTCCTGCACCTGCCGCACCCCCCGCCCGGACCGCCCGTGGCTGCGCTGGTCCCAGTGCACGGTCCGTACGACACCCCGGAGCGCCGCGCGCTGGAAGTGCCAGGAGTCCTGGCTGAGGCAGTAGCCGTGGCTGAAGACGACGGTGACGGGGGCCGGGGTCTTGCGTCCGAACAGCCGGCGCCGGCGCGGCGACAGCGCGGGCCCGGCCTCCGGGTCGAGGTCGTCGACCTCGTAGTACAGCTCGGTGCCGTCCTCGGCGTACGCCTTGCCCGGGGTGCCCCGCAGTGCGCCGTACGGCCCGGTCGAGTCGAGGGCGAGCCGCGCCCGCTGCCGCATCCCGCGTCCGACGGTGAGCCGTTCGAGGGCCACGCCCGCCGCGGCGCCCGCGGCGATCACGCCTATCGCGGCGCCGGCGATCCCGGTCGCCCGGCGCCAGCCCGCGCCCGCCCCCGCCGCGGAGGCGAGGGCCACCGACGCGGCGGCGTCGACGACGGCCTCCGCACTGCTCTCGCTCACGTACCGCTCCTGTTCACTGGGTCGGGTGATACCGGTGTCGCGGGCCTGGCCGCACTGACGCGCACTGTGCGCTTACCCCGCTTGTTCCTCGTTCACATAGACGCGGGGAACGCGCGTTCCGATGCGGGTCACGATCTCGTACGCGATGGTGCCCGCGGCCTGCGCCCAGTCCTCGGCGGTGGGCTCGCCCCGGTCGCCGGGGCCGAAGAGCACGGCCCGGGTGCCGGTGGGGGGTTCGTCGCCGCCGAGGTCCACCACGAACTGGTCCATGGCGACCCGCCCGGCGACCGTGCGCCACTTGCCGTCGACCAGCACCGGTCCGGCGCCGGAGGCGTGCCGCGGGATGCCGTCCGCGTAGCCGACGGGCACCAGGCCGAGGGTCGTCTCGCCGCGGGTGACGTAGTGGTGGCCGTAGCTGACGCCATGGCCGCCGGGCACGCGCTTGACGAGCGCGAGCGACGCCGACAGCGTCATCACCGGGCGCAGGCCGAAGTCGGCGGGGACGCCCAGCTCGGGGCTGGGCGAGATGCCGTAGGTCGCGATGCCGGTCCGGACGAGGTCGAAGTGGCTCTCCGGAAGGGTCAGCGTGGCGGGCGAGTTGGCGATGTGACGCACCTCGGGGCGCACGCCCCGGCCCTCGGCGTACGCCAGCATCTCCCGGAAGAGGGTGAGCTGGGCGGCGATGGAGGGGTGCCCCGGCTCGTCGGCGCAGGCGAAGTGCGACCAGAGGCCGGTCACGGTGAGGAGTCCTTCGGCCTGGGCGCGCAGCGCCTCGGCGACCAGCTCGGCCCAGTCCTCGCCGGGCTGGCAGCCGCCCCGCCCGAGGCCGGTGTCGGCCTTGAGCTGCACGCGCGCGGGGACGCCGGCCGCGCGGGCCGCCGCGACGAGCTCGCGCAGCGCCCACATCCCGCTGACGGACACGTCGAGGTCGGCCTCGATCGCCTCCCGCCAGGGGCCGCCGGGCGTCCACAGCCAGCACATGATCCGCCCCGGCAGCCCGGCCTTCCGCAGCGCCAGAGCCTCCTCCGGCGTGGCGGTGCCGAGCCAGCGCGCGCCCGCCTCGACCGCGGCGCGGGCACAGGGCACCGCGCCGTGGCCGTACGCGTCGGACTTGACCACGGCCATGACGGCGGCGCCCGACGCGCGGGCGCGCAGGGCCCGCACGTTGGCCCGCAGCGCGGCCAGGTCGATCTCGGCGCGGGCGCGCAGGGGTGCGGTCGGGGCGGTCGCTGTCTCGTTCATGGCGCCCCCAGTGTCTCAGAGGCGCCCGGCACCGCCGATGAGCGCGTCCCGGGGCGCCCCCACGCGCGCGTGCCGCGCGGGTGTCACAGGGTCAGACCGTGCCGGGCCAGGTACTTCACCGGGTCGATGTCGGAGCCGTACGGGCGCCGGGCGCGCACCTCGAAGTGCAGGTGCGGGCCGGTGGCGCGTCCGGTGGCGCCGCTGCTGCCGATCCTGGTGCCGGCTTTCACCTTGGCGCCCCGGGCGACCGAGATGCGCGAGAGGTGGGCGTAGACGACGTACCGGGAATCGCTCAACTTGATCGTCACGGCCTTTCCGTACGATCCCGACCAGCTCGCCAGGACGACGACGCCGGTGCCCACGGCGTAAACCGGGGTCCCCTTCGCCACCGCAAGATCCACTCCGGTGTGGTAGCCGGCCAGCCAGTTCCCCCGCACCCGGTAGCGCATGGTCACCCTGGCCCGTTTCCGGATGGGGCGACACCACTTGGCCGCCGCCAGGGAGCGGTCACCGACCTCGACGTCGACGTCCTCGGCGGCCGCCAGCAGTTCCTCGAATTCCGGGTCGAAGTCGCTGCCGCAGTTCCCGTCGTGCTCTTCCTCTAAGGGTTCCGGATTGTCCCCGCGGAAACCGAGAACGGGACTCCCCAGAACGACTGCAGCTCCTCCCAGCAGTTCCCGCCGGGTGGTGCCGCGTATATTTGGCTCATCCATGCGGCCAGCGAAACATCGCCCTTTCGGCTCCGCATATTCGACCGACCGGTATTGGTCCCATCAGGTACTAGTTCGCGCCCATGCACCCGTCTGCCGGTCCGCGCTCAGGCGCCCGTCACGTCCCTCCAGGCCGCCGGCACCGCCTCGGCCACGTCGTGCGCTCCCACCGGGGCCCCGTCCGCCGCGAACCGGCCGGCGAGGCCGTGCAGGTACGCCGCCGCGCTGCCGGCGTCCAGGGCACCGAGTCCGGAGGCGAGCAGGGATCCCGCGAGGCCGGACAGCACGTCACCGCTGCCGGCGGTGGCCAGCCACGCCGTGCCGGTCGGGTTCACCCGCACCGCCCCGCCGCTCGCGTCGGCGACCAGCGTGGTCGAGCCCTTGAGCAGCACGGTCGCGTCGTAGCGCCCGGCGAGTTCGCGTGCCGAGGCCAGCCGGGCCCCCTCGACCTCCTCGCGCGCCACCCCGAGGAGCGCGGCGGCCTCCCCGGCGTGCGGGGTCATGAGGGTCGGCGCGGTACGCGCGCGTACGGCGTCCCGGTCGGCGAGCCGCAGCCCGTCCGCGTCGATGAGCACCGGCACGTCCGAGGCCAGCACCTCGCCCACGGCCGAGGCGTCGTCCCCGGCCCCCGGTCCGACGACCCACGCCTGCACCCGCCCCGCCTGCTTCGGCCCCCGGTCGGAGACGAGCGTCTCGGGGAAGCGGGCGATCACGGCGTCCGCGGCCGGCCCGACGTACCGCACGGCCCCGGCGCCGCCCCGCAGCGCCCCGTACACGGCGAGCACGGCGGCTCCCGGATACCGCGCGGACCCGGCGGCGATCCCGACGACTCCGCGCCGGTACTTGTCGCTCTCCCCGGTCGGCACGGGCAACAGCCGCCGTACGTCGGCGTGTTGGAGCGCCTCCAGTTCGGCCTGCGGGGGAAGCGACAGCCCGATGTCGACGAGCCGCACCGATCCGGCGTAGTCCCGCGCGGGATCGATCAGCAGCCCCGGCTTGTGCGTGCCGAACGTGACGGTCAGGTCGGCCCGTACGGCCGCCCCGCGCACCTCCCCCGTGTCGGCGTCGACGCCGCTCGGCAGGTCGACGGCGACGACGGCGGCCCGGGACCGCTCGGCCACCTCGGCCAGCCGGGCCGCGTCGGGGCGCAGTCCGCCCTTGCCGCCGATCCCCACGATCCCGTCGAGGAGGAGATCGGCCTCCTCGATCAGCCGCTCGGCACCGTGGGTCTCCGTGGCAGGTCCCCCGGTCGCCGCCGCGCGTCCTTCACCGTCCACGGACCGTCCGTCGACCCCCACGGCCCGCCCTCCGGCCCTCCGCAGCGCTGCCAGGCCCGCGGAGTGGGCACGTTCGGGCGCGAGCAGTACGGCTGCCACCCCGGCGCCGCGCCGCGCCAGGCGCGCCCCCCCGTAGAGGGCGTCCCCGCCGTTGTCCCCGCTGCCGACGAGCAGCACGACCCTACGGCCGTACACCCGCCCCAGCAGGTCCGCGCAGGCCGCGGCCAGACCCGCTGCCGCCCGCTGCATCAGCGCGCCCTCCGGAAGCCTTGCCATCAACTCCCGCTCGGCGGCCCTGACCGTCTCCACGTTGTACGCAGTACGCATGGGTCCGAGTCTCCCCCGTCCCGGCCGCAGACGAACAAGCCGGGCCCGGCGCGGCGATGGGCCTGGAACGATCAGTTCCGGACGCCGACGACGACGGGAGGGGGGCCTGAAAGCGCGTTCTCCAGCAGGTCAGGCGGAATAACGCAGTCCGGAGCGATCACTTCCGGCCAGATTCACTCCTGTTCCTCTCCCAAAACGAAAGCGCTCACCAGGCACCATCACGCACTTGTGGGCATATGCCCGGACCTGAGGCCGTCTCAGACGTCACGTCCGCCCCCTCCCACCCCTGGGCGAAACGCTCAACAAAACGCACACTGAGGGCGTTTCGGCGAGCGCAGCCGCACCCGCGGCGGTCGCCCATCCCGTGGAGGACGTTCGCGCGATGACCGCCCCGGACAGACCCGTCTCGTCCCTCGCCCCGACCGTCCGCCGGGCCGGGCGCCTGCTGTGCTGGAGCCTGGCCACCGCCTGGACCGCGGCCGCGGTCGACGTCACCGTCTCTCCGGGCGCCGGCTGGTGGAACACCCTCTGGCCGCTGCCCTGGTACCTCACCTGCGCCTGCGCCGCCGCCTGGGCCGTGCTGCGCGCTCGCGAGAAGGCGGCCCGCGACGGCCGCGAGCCGCAGACCGAGACCGACGTCCGCACGGATTGGGACCAGGCCGCCTGAGAGTCCGGACGGCGGCTCCGGTCACCCCTCCGCGATCACCACGGCCGACGCGACCCCGGCGTCATGGCTGAGCGAGACGTGCCACGACCGCACCCCGAGCGCGGCGGCCCGCGCGGCGACGGTCCCGGTGACCCGCAGCCGGGGCTGCCCGCTGTCCTCGACGTACACCTCGGCATCGGTCCAGTGCAGCCCGGCCGGCGCCCCGAGCGCCTTGGCCAGGGCCTCCTTCGCGGCAAACCGGGCGGCCAGCGAGGCGACTCCGCGCCGCTCCCCGCTGGGCAACGTCAGCTCACTGTCCAGGAACAGCCGCCGGGCCATCCCCGGCGTACGCTCCAGCGACGCCGCGAACCGCTCGATCTCGGCGACGTCGATACCGACCCCGATGATGCTCATCCGGGCACTCTACGATCCTCCCGGCGCCCTCAGGCCGCGGCCAGCTCGCACCACACGTACTTCCCCCGGTTCCCGTGCCTGGCCAACGGCTGCCACCCCCACAGGTCGGCGCACGCCTTCACCAACGCCAGCCCCCTCCCCTCCTCCGCCTCTCGCAACAGATCCACGTCGCCCGGCGGCTCGGGCGGTTCGGGGTCCGCGTCCCAGGCACCGATCCGCAGCACCCCGGCCGACCGGCACACCCGCAGCGCGGCCGGCCCCTTCGTATGGCGTACGGCGTTCGAGACCAACTCCGCCGCGAGGAGCTCCGCGGTGTCCGTCAGACGGATCAGACCGTGCAGGGTGAGGATCAGGCGCAGGGTGCGGCGGGCGACGGTGACGGCTCGGAGGTCGTTCGGGATGTACAGGGTGTACTCCCAGGGTGCGCTTTCGGGCATGCGGCAACTCCGGTCAGGTGGCGTGGGGTTGGCTGCGGTGGCAGTGCCGCCACGGCCGTCCTGGCAGGACGGGGCGGTGCGCTTCCACAGCGCGTTCCTCTCATCACCGACGGTAGATCTATACATAGAGATAGAGCAAGCGGATCGCGTAATCTGACCCCGAACGAGTCGCGCCCCCAGGCGCGTTGGACCTAGGAGCGTTCGAGAGCTTTGAGGCGCGAACCGACGGCACGCCAGATGCGACTGGCCACTGAGCTGCGCAGACTCCGAGAGGCCGCGGACCTCACCGCCCGCCAGGCGGCAGCGCTGCTGGGTGTGAGCCCCGCCCAGATCACTCACATCGAGTCCGCCCTCGCAGGGGTGAGCGAGAAGCGACTACGCCGCCTCGCGGCCCATTACGCCTGCACGGACGAGGAGTTCATCGACGCCTTGGTCTCGATGGCCACCGATCGCACCCGAGGCTGGTGGGAGGAGTACCGGGGCCTGCTCCCCACGCCGTTCCTGGACATCGCGGAGTTGGAGCACCACTCCACGTACCGGCACGACGTGGAGTTCCTGTTCATCCCCGGCCTGCTCCAGACGCCGGACTACGCCCGCGCCGCTTTCTCGTCCAGGGTCCCAGAACTCCCCGACGAGGAGCGCGAACTGCGTGTACGTCACCGCATGGAGCGCCAGCGGATCACGGTCCCGTACGAGGCGGTCATCCATGAGGCGGCGCTGCGCATCCGACTCGGGGACCGCGCCGCCTCACGTGCCCAGCTCGCCCACGTCCTCGCACGCTCCGAAGCGGATCACATCACCGTGCGCGTGATCCCCTTCGACCTGGACGGATTCGGAGGAACGTGGAGCACCATGATGCTCGCCGGTGGCCCCGTGCCCCGGCTGGACACCGCCGTTCGTGATGCACCCCACGGCACCGCCTTCGTCGATTCCGAAGCCCAGCTCGGCGTCTTTCGAACGCTCTTCCATAGAGTGAAGGACGCGTCACTGGACCCTGAACGGTCCCGTGACTTCATCCACAGGCTGGGCAAGGAACTGTGAGGCACCCCGTGACCGAGAACTGGCGGAAGTCGTCCTACTCAGGCGGCGGCGACGGCAACAACTGCGTCGAGATCGCCACCCACCCCACCCACATATCCATCCGCGACTCCAAGGCCCCGGCCGGCGCCGTCCTCACCCTCCCGACCGAAGCCTTCGCCGCCTTCCTCAGCGAACTGAAGGAACCTCACTCCACCGTGACGGACTTCGCCAGGTTCCTCGGCTGATCCACCTCGTTGCCCCGGGCGGTCGCCAGCTCACACGCGAACACCTGCAACGGCACGGTCGCCACCAGCGGCTGGAGCAGCGTCGGGGTGGCCGGGATCCGGATCAGATGGTCGGCGTACGGCACCACCGTCTCGTCGCCCTCCTCCGCGATCACGATCGTGCGCGCGCCCCGGGCCCGGATCTCCTGGATGTTGGACACGATCTTGTCGTGGATCACGGACCGTCCCCGGGGCGAGGGTACGACCACGACCACGGGCAGGTCCTCCTCGATCAGCGCGATCGGCCCGTGCTTCAACTCCCCTGCCGCGAAGCCCTCGGCGTGCATGTAGGCGAGTTCCTTGAGCTTCAGCGCGCCCTCCAGCGCGACCGGGTAGCCGACATGGCGGCCGAGGAACAGCACGGTGTCCTTGCCGGCCAGCGACCGCGCCAGCGCCCGCACCGGCTCCATCGTCTCCAGCACCCGCTCGACCTCGCCGGAGATGTGCGACAGGTCCCGGATGACGGCGGTGATCTCGTCGCCCCACTTGGTCCCGCGTACCTGCCCCAGGTACAGCGCGACCAGGTAGCACGCCACGAGCTGCGTGAGGAACGCCTTCGTCGACGCGACCGCGACCTCGGGTCCCGCGTGTGTGTACAGCACGGCGTCCGACTCCCGGGGGATCGTCGAGCCGTTGGTGTTGCAGATCGCCAGCACCTTGGAGCCCTGCTCGCGGGCGTGCCGCAGCGCCATGAGGGTGTCCATGGTCTCCCCGGACTGGGAGATGGCGATGACGAGGGAGCGCGGTCCGAGAATCGGGTCCCGGTAGCGGAACTCGCTCGCCAGCTCCACCTCGCACGGAATCCGGGTCCAGTGCTCGATGGCGTACTTGGCGATCATCCCCGCGTGGAAGGCCGTACCGCACGCCACGATGACGACCTTGTCCACCTCCCGCAGTTCGGCGTCGGAGATGCGGACCTCGTCCAGCGTCAGGGAACCGGCCGCGTCGATACGGCCGAGCAGGGTGTCGGCGACCGCCTTCGGCTGCTCGGCGATCTCCTTGAGCATGAAGTAGTCGTAGCCGCCCTTCTCGGCGGCGGAGGCGTCCCAGTCGATGCGGAAGGAACGGACGTCGGCGGGCCGGCCGTCGAACCCGGTGACGGTCACGCCGTCGCGCCGCACCTCCACGACCTGGTCCTGTCCGAGTTCGATCGCGGAGCGGGTGTGGGCGATGAAGGCGGCCACGTCCGACGCCAGGAACGCCTCCCCCTCCCCCACGCCCACCACGAGCGGCGAGTTCCGGCGGGCGCCCACGACCACGTCCGGCTCGTCGGCGTGCACCGCGACCAGCGTGAACGCCCCCTCCAGCCGCCGGCACACCAGCCGCATGGCCTCCGCGAGGTCGGCCGTCGCCGAGAACTCCTCGGTGAGCAGGTGCGCCACGACCTCGGTGTCGGTCTCGGAGGCCAACTCGTGCCCCCGCTCCTCCAGCTCGCTGCGCAGCGCGGCGAAGTTCTCGATGATCCCGTTGTGGACGACGGCGACCCGCCCGGCGTTGTCCAGATGCGGATGCGCGTTGGCGTCCGTCGGCCCGCCGTGCGTGGCCCAGCGCGTGTGCCCGATACCGGTGAGCCCGGTCGGCAACGGCCGGTCCACCAGCTCCTTCTCCAGATTGACCAGCTTCCCGGCCTTCTTCGCCGCCGCCAGCCCGCCGTCCGCCAGCACGGCGACCCCTGCCGAGTCGTATCCCCGGTACTCCAGCCGCTTCAGCCCGGCCATCACGACATCGAGCGCCGACTGCGACCCCACGTATCCCACGATTCCGCACATGCGCGGCAGCCTAGGGGGCGCAGCGCACCGGATCACGGCACTTCGTGCCCGGATTCGGATATCGCCGCCCCGGGGCACACTGCGATCATGGGCGTTCGGTCCTGATCCCCACTGGTCGCAGGAGCCACGTGAGCTACAGCATGTACGTCTGGCGTTTCGTGGACGAGGAACCCGCCCCCATGGACGAATCCGCGATACGCGACACCCTCGGCCCCGTCACGGTGGGCGGCATGCCCCCCACCGGTCTGCCGGAGTCCTGGGATCTCGAAGCCGAGGACGGCGGCGGGTCGGAGGTCTACGGCGACGTTCTGGGCCTCACGTTCCACCGCTTCTCCCCCGGCCGCATCCTCGATCACGTGGCCGCACTCGTCCGGAGAACCGGCGCGGGCGTCATGCCGCTCGACTGCCCGATGATCATCACGAGCGAGGCCGACCGCGGACACCTCCCGGAGAGCCTGCGCGCGGAAGCGGTCGTCGTGGCCCCCGAGGCCCTGACCGGCCAGGCGATCCAGCTCCTGATCACCCCGCAGCCGGAGCCCCGCCGACGCCCGGCCCTTCCCTCGTTCCCCTACCACCCGAGCCCCGTCGCCACCGGTTCCGTCACCGCCTCCGACGACCGGTGCGTGTGCTGCGGACAGGAACGCGGCTGGGTGTACACGGGACCCGTGTACACCGCGGACGCCCCGGACAGCGGCATCTGCCCGCACTGCATCGCCTTCGGCAAGGCCGCCGAGCGCTACGGCGCCACCTTCGCCGACGGCATCGAGGGGGACGTACCGGAAGACGTCGTGACCGCGGTCCTGCGGCACACGCCCGGCTTCACCGCCTGGCAGTCGTCGACCTGGCTGACCCACTGCGGCGACGGTGCCGCGTTCCTCGGCCGCGCCGGGGCGGAGGAACTCCAGCGGTACCCGGACGCCGTGGCGGACCTCCGCCGGCGGTGCGCCGAGTGGACCTGGCCGCCGGAGGAGGTCGAGGGATTCCTCGGCTCCCTCGACAAGGACGACCGGCCCACCGCGTACCTCTTCCGCTGCCGGGTCTGTGCGACCCACCTCGCCTACGCGGACTTCACGTGACGGGCCCCGCGTGACGCACCCCACCCCCCACCCCGTTCAAACTCCGTTAACAATGGACTGTGATCTCTCCGGTCTCCCCGATGCCCCGGAGCGCCCACCGGCACAAGCCGGAGGCGACTCCCTACGTCGACCTCACCCGAGCGGAGTGGAGTGCGCTGCGCGACAAGACGCCGCTCCCCCTCACCGCCGACGAGGTCGAGAAGCTGCGTGGTCTCGGGGACGTCATCGACCTCGACGAGGTGCGGGACATCTACCTCCCGCTGTCCCGGCTGCTGAACCTGTACGTGGGCGCCACGGACGGCCTCCGAGGCGCCCTGAACACCTTCCTCGGCGAGCAGGGCTCCCAGTCCGGCACCCCGTTCGTCATAGGGGTCGCGGGATCGGTCGCGGTGGGCAAGTCGACCGTCGCCCGACTCCTCCAGGCGCTGCTGTCCCGCTGGCCCGAGCACCCCCGCGTCGAGCTGGTCACCACCGACGGCTTCCTTCTCCCCACCCGGGAGCTGGAGGCCCGCGGGCTCATGTCGCGCAAGGGCTTCCCGGAGTCGTACGACCGCCGCGCGCTGACCCGTTTCGTGGCCGACATCAAGGCGGGCAAGGACGAGGTCACCGCCCCCGTCTACTCCCACCTGATCTACGACATCGTCCCGGACCAGCGGCTCACCGTCCGCCGCCCCGACATCCTGATCGTCGAGGGACTGAACGTCCTTCAGCCGGCCCTGCCCGGCACGGACGGCCGCACCCGCGTCGGTCTCGCCGACTACTTCGACTTCAGCGTGTACGTCGACGCGAGCGCCGAGGACATCGAGCGCTGGTACCTCAGCCGGTTCAAGAAGCTCCGGCAGACCGCCTTCCAGAACCCCGACTCCTACTTCAGGAAGTACACCCAGGTCTCGGAGGAGGAGGCCCTCGACTACGCCCGCACCCTCTGGCGCACCATCAACAAGCCCAACCTGGTGGAGAACATCGCCCCGACCCGCGGCCGCGCCACCCTCGTCATCCGCAAGGGCCAGGACCACAAGGTGCGCAAGCTCAGCCTCCGCAAGCTGTGACCACCGGCGCCTGTTAGAAAGGCGTCATGCTGCATCTGCGCCTGATCACACCGTCCGACCAGACCGCCGACGTGGTACGTCTGATCGAGGGGACGGTCGGCACCACCCATCTCGTCGTGCTGCCGGGCGCGGCCCGCAACCCGGAGGGGGACGTCGTCCTGTGCGACGTCGCCCGTGAGGCCGGCGACGAACTCCTCAGCGAACTCCAGGAGTTGGGCCTCGACGCCAGCGGCTCCATCGCGGTCGAGAACATCGACCTGTCCCTGTCGAAACGCGCCGACAAGGCCGAGGCGGAGGCACCCGGGGAGGGCGCGGACGCGGTCCTGTGGGAGCACCTGACCGACGCCACGCACGAGGAGTCGACGCTCTCCGCCACCTACCTCGCCTTCATCACCCTGGCCACGATGATCGCGGCCTGCGGTGTGGTGCTCGACAACGCGGTGCTGATCGTGGGCGCGATGGCGGTGGGCCCGGAGTTCGGCCCACTCGCCGGCATCTCCACCTCGATCGTGCAGCGCGCGCCCCGCCTGGCCCTGCGCTCCCTGATCGCCCTGCTGGCCGGCTTCGCCGTGGCGATGGCCGTGACGGTGGGCTTCAGTCTCTTCATGGACGCGCTGAACCTGTTCAGCGAGGGCAAGCTGGAGGGCGACCGGCCGCAGACCGGCTTCGTCTACGCCCCGGACGCCTTCTCCTTCATCGTCGCCGTCCTCGCGGGCGCCGCCGGCACCCTCTCCCTGACGTCAGCGAAGTCCGGCGCCCTGGTGGGTGTGGCCATCTCGGTCACCACGGTCCCGGCAGCCGCCAACGCCGCGGTGGCCCTCAGCTACGGCGACACCAAGCAGACCTGGGGCTCGACGGAACAGCTCCTCCTGAACCTCCTGGGCATCGTCCTGGCGGGCACGGTGACCCTGCTGCTCCAGAAGTGGGCCTGGCGGAAACGCCGTTAGGGGCGCGGGGCTGCGTCGATATGCGGCTCCGCCGCGTGAGCGCGACCAGCGACGACGGGCCCGCTGCCCGCGACGCACAAGAATCCCCCGCCCCTGTCCGGCAGTTCAGCCGAGCGCCGACTTCACCGCGTCGGCCAACCGCCCCGCCACCGACCGCGCCTGATCGATGTCCGCGGCCTCGACCATCACCCGCACCAGCGGCTCCGTACCCGACGGCCGCAACAACACCCGTCCCGTCTCACCGAGTTCCCGCTCCGCCTCGGCGACGGCGGAAGCCAGCTCCGCGGACGTCGACACCCGCGACCTGTCCACATCGGGCACGTTGATCAGAACCTGCGGCAACCGCTCCATCACCGAGGCCAGCTCCCGCAGCGAGCGCCCGCTCTGCGCGACCCGCGCCGCCAGCATCAGCCCGGTCAGCGTCCCGTCCCCGGTCGTCGCGTGATCGAGGATGATGACGTGCCCGGACTGCTCGCCACCGAGGGCGTACCCGTGCTCCTTCATCTCCTCGAGCACGTACCGGTCGCCCACCGCGGTCTGGACGAGACGGAGCCCCTCCCGCTCCAGCGCCAGCTTGAACCCGAGGTTGGACATGACGGTCGCGACCACGGTGTCGGACCGCAGCGCGCCCCGCTCCTTCATCGCCAGCGCGAGGACGGCCATGATCTGGTCGCCGTCCACCTCCTCGCCGGTGTGGTCGACGGCCAGGCACCGGTCCGCGTCCCCGTCGTGCGCGATGCCGAAGTCCGCCCTGTGCTCGACGACGGCGGCCTTGAGCAGGTCGAGGTGGGTGGAGCCGCAGCCGTCGTTGATGTTGAGCCCGTCCGGCTGGGCACCGATGGTGATCACCTCGGCGCCGGCCCGTGAGAACGCCTCCGGCGACACCCGGGCGGCGGCGCCGTGCGCCTCGTCGAGGACGATCCTCAGCCCGTCGAGCCGGTTCGGCAGTACGGCGATCAGGTGGGCCACGTACTTGTCGAAGCCCTCGGTGTACTCGCGGACCCGGCCGACACCGCCGCCGGTCGGCCGCTCCCAGGGCTCACCGCCCTTGTGCTCCTCGTAGACCGCCTCGATGCGCTCCTCCAGCTCGTCGTCGAGCTTGTGCCCGCCGCGGGCGAGGAACTTGATGCCGTTGTCGGGCATGGCGTTGTGGCTGGCGGAGAGCATGACGCCGAGGTCGGCGCCGAGCACGCCCGTGAGATACGCCACCGCGGGCGTGGGCAGCACTCCGACGCGCAGGACGTCCACACCGGCGCTCGCGAGGCCCGCGACGACGGCGGCCTCCAGGAACTCCCCGGACGCGCGCGGGTCCCGTCCGACCACCGCGGTCGGCCGGTGGCCCTGGAACGTACCCGCCTCGGCCAGCACGTGCGCCGCCGCGACCGACAGACCGAGCGCCATCTCGGCCGTCAGATCCGCGTTGGCGACACCGCGCACGCCGTCCGTGCCGAAGAGTCGTCCCACTTGTCCTCCTGAGAAAGCGTCAGTAACGGAGATCATCCGATCACATGAGCCTTTGAGCGCCTTGTGCCGTTATACGCCTAAGGCTGTGATAAACGAACGCCCCGGCGGCACTGTGGCGTGCCGCCGGGGCGTTCGGACGTACAGGCAGCTGCGATTAACGCTTGCTGTACTGCGGAGCCTTGCGGGCCTTCTTGAGACCGGCCTTCTTGCGCTCGACCGCGCGGTCGTCGCGGCGGAGGAAGCCGGCCTTCTTGAGGGCGCCGCGGTTGTTGTCCACGTCGGCCTCGTTCAGCGCGCGGGCCACGCCGAGGCGCAGGGCACCGGCCTGACCGGAGACGCCGCCACCCGAGATGCGGGCGATGACGTCGTAGCGGCCCTCGAGCTCGAGCACCTTGAAGGGCTCGTTGACTTCCTGCTGGTGCACCTTGTTCGGGAAGTAGTCCTCGAGGGTGCGACCGTTGATCTTCCACTTGCCGGTGCCCGGGACGATCCGGACGCGGGCGATGGCGTTCTTGCGACGGCCCAGGCCGGCGGCCGGCTGCGGGTCGCCGAAGCGGGACGCGAGCGACTCCGAGGTGTACTCGCCCTCGACGGGGACCTCGGACTCGGTGGTGTAGCTGTCGATGTCGACGATCTCTTCGCCCTCGACGGGCGTCTCGACGGTGGTCTCGGCCACGATTCTCCTCAGATTCTCTTCTGTTTAGGGGGTGGCCGGACTTACTGCGCGACCTGGGTGATCTCGAACGGCACCGGCTGCTGGGCAGCGTGCGGGTGCTGGTCGCCCGAGTAGACCTTCAGCTTCGAGAGCATCTGACGGCCCAGGGTGTTCTTGGGGAGCATGCCCTTGACGGCCTTCTCGATGGCCTTCTCGGGGTTCTTGTCGAGGAGCTCGTCGTAACGGACGGAGCGCAGACCACCCGGGTAGCCGGAGTGGCGGTACGCCATCTTCTGGGTCCGCTTGTTGCCGGACAGGTGCACCTTGTCGGCGTTGATGATGATGACGAAGTCACCGGTGTCGACGTGAGGGGCGTAGATCGGCTTGTGCTTGCCGCGCAGCAGGGAGGCGGCAGTGGTGGCGAGACGGCCCAGGACGACGTCCTGAGCGTCAATGACGTGCCACTGGCGAGTCACATCGCCGGGCTTGGGGCTGTACGTACGCACTTCGCAGCCTTCTTCTTCAGTGGATGGGTGCTGACACATGGCATCACTGAAGCGATCGTGCAGCTGGGGACGACAATGGCCGGGCACTGCCCGTATGCCGCCCACTGGTAACTGCTCCAGGGAACCTAGGTAAAGGCCACTCGGTGAGAATGAGGAGGCCGATACACAACGAAGAAGCAGGATACCCGCGGCCCCACGGACGGGTCAAAACGAGCCCGCAGGCGTACGGCCGCGCCGGGCGCACCCTCTGCGGGGGTCATGACGCGGCGGGCGCCCCGACGGGCGTGGGCATGTCACCGTGCTGTCCGTGGCCGTGCCCGAACGTGGCCCGCGCCACATGTGCCGTGGGTGTTCCGATGTCCTCCACCGGCGTCGGAGGTGGCGGCCAGGCAGAACGCCACACCAATCACCCGGAGATGTCATGTTTGCCCGTGCTTCTTCCCCGAACGCCGGGGACTCAGGGGCTTGTTGGGGGCGGAGCAGTGGACCGCGTGCCCGTCTAAGATGCGCCCCATGAGCTTTGGGCAGCAGGGGGGACCCCCGTCCCAGTGGGATCCCTGGAAACCGCAGTCGCAGCAGCCGTGGAGCAGCGGCGGGAGCGAGCAGACTCCGGACTGGGCCGCGCTCGCCGAGGCCTCCGAGATCCGCAACAAACGGCGCCGGCTGTTCTTCATCGTCGGCGGCGCGCTCGCCACCGTGGCGATCGGCACCGCCGTGGCGATGGCCGTCGTGTCGGCGAACGGCGGTGACGAGGCGAACAAGCCGACGTCCTCGCTGCCGGCCGCGGCGATCCCCAGCGCGAGCGGCACCGCCCCGTCGTTCGCGCCGACCAGCGCCCCGCCGCCGCTGGACCCGAAGGACTTCATCGCCAGCAAGGCCAAGGACTCGGCCCCGCTCAGCGCCAAGATCCTCTTCCCGGGCACCCAGCTCACCATGGGCTCGACCGTGTACAAGAAGGGCACGACCTCCGACACGAAGAACTGCGCCGCGACGGACGGCGTCCAGGCCAGCCTCGGCAAGATCCTCGCCGCCGACGGCTGCACCCAGTTCATGCGGGTCAGCTACACCAAGGACGGCGTCTCGGTGACCGTCGGCGTGGCCGTCTTCGACACGGAGGCCCAGGCGACGAAGGCGAAAGGGCAGGTCAACACCAAGAAGGACATCGTCAAGTCGCTGCCCGGCGGCGCGGTCAAGGCCTTCTGCAATTCGGCGATCTGCCGCACGACCTCGAACTCCTACGGCCGTTACGCGTACTTCACCATCGCCGGCTTCGCCAGCGGCAAGAACGTCACGGAGAAGGACACCGCGGTCTTCAGCATCGGCGACAACCTGGCCGAGTTCACCTTCCGCCAGATCCACCGCCGCGGCGAGGCCCAGGCGTCGGCGGCCGCGAGCGAGTGACCCGGCGCGCCTGGACAGGCGCGCCGGGTCCGGTTCTCGTCCGGGGCCGCTCGCCCGTTCAGGCCCGCTCCCCGTTCAGGTCCGTTCCCAGGAGCCGCTCAGGGCGGGCTCGGGGTACGGCGCGACGGGTTCCGGCATGCTGCCGGCCGTACGCCTGCTCCCGGCCGTCCTGAAGACCCAGGTGCGGTAGGACCAGAAGCGGAACAGGGTCGCCACCCCGATGCCGAGGAACTTGCTGACGTTGGTGGCGAGCGTGCCGTCCCAGCCGAGCCCGTAGGTCGTCGCGTAGAGGACCGAGTTCTCGATGACCAGTCCGATCGCGCTGAAGAGCAGGAAGAGGGTCAGCTCCTTCCTGCGGCTGTTGCGGTCCTCCTGGTCCCGGTTGCGGTACGCGAAGTAGCGCAGCCCGAGGTAGTTGCTGAGGATCGCGACGACCGTGGCCAGGACGCTCGCCCGGACGGTCTGCCACTCGGTGACGGTCCTGATGAGGTTGAAGACCGCGAGGTTGACCACGAAGCCCGACGCGCCGACCATGCCGAACTTCGCGATCTCGCGGTACAGCTTCCCGAATCTGGAGGGAAGCGCGTGACGTCCGCTGCTCACCGTCGCGTTCAGCCCCGTCGGTTGCGCAGGCGCAGCCGGACCGGCATCACTGCCGACTCGATCTGCGTCGAGAGGTTCATCTTCGAGACTCCCTCGGTGCGCTCCTCGAATCGGATCGGGATCTCGACGGCGCTGTGTCCGGCCCGGACCGCCTTGAACTTCAGCTCGACCTGGAAGCTGTAGCCGGCACTGTCCAGGGTCGCGAGGTCGATGTCCCGCAGGGTGGCGGCCGACCACAGGTTGAAGCCGGCGGTGATGTCCCGGATCTTGGTGCCGAGCACGGTGCGGGCGTAGCGGTTGGCGAAGCGGGACAGCAGCACGCGGTGCCTGCCCCACTCCTCGTCCAGCGAGCCGCCCTCCACGTACCGGCTGCCCACGACCAGGCCCACCCCGGACGCGACGGCCGTACCGAGCATGCGTGGTACCGCTTCCACAGGGTGGCTGCCATCGGCGTCCATCTGCACGACGTAGGCGGCGCCCTCGTCCAGCGCGGCACTCATGCCGGCCACGTAGGCGCGCCCGAGCCCGTCCTTCTCGGTCCGGTGCAGCACGCTCATCCGGCGCCGCCCGTCCCAGTTGTACTTCTCGGCGAGCTCCTCGGCGATCCGTCCGGTGCCGTCCGGGCTGGAGTCGTCGACGATCTTCAGGTGCAGCCCGTCGATGGGCAGACCGAGCACGAGCTCCGCCATGCGGGGCAGGTTCCCCGCTTCGTTGTACGTCGGCATCACGATGGTGACCGGTACGCCGGGGTGTCTGTCGTAGGCCGTCATTGTCTTTCTCTTTCCCTCCCCTGAAGGCCCCGAAGGGTGCCCTCCCCGACGGGCGCGGGTCTGCCCAGCGCCCGGAAGTGCCAGCCCGCCGCGCTCCATTTGCCCGCGTCGAGCGTCCCCCGGCCGTCCACGATCCGCGGACGGGACACAAGTTGTGCGGCCGATTCCGGGTCGATCTCCCGGAACTGCGGCCACTCGGTCAGATGCAGCACCAGATCGGCGCCCCCGAGCGCCTCCTCGGCCGACATCGCGTAGCCGAGGAGCGGGAACGCCTTGCGGGCGTTGTCCAGCGCCTCGGGGTCGTACACCGTGACGTCGGCGCCGTCGAGACGCAGTCGTGCGGCCACATTGAGCGCCGGAGAGTCACGGATGTCGTCGGAGTCGGGCTTGAAAGCCGCTCCGAGCACGGCGATACGGGCCCCCAGCACCGATCCGCCGCACAGCTCGCGCGCCAGCCCTACGACCTTGTCGCGCCGGCGCATGTTGATCGCGTCGACCTCGCGCAGGAACGCGAGCGAGACCCCCAGCTCGTCGGCGCGGTGGGCGAAGGCGCGGATGTCCTTGGGCAGGCAGCCGCCGCCGAAGCCGACGCCGGCGCGCAGGAACTTCCTGCCGATCCGGTCGTCGTACCCGATCGCCTCGGCGAGGACGCCGACGTCCCCGCCGGCGGCCTCGCAGACCTCGGCCATGGCGTTGATGAAGGAGATCTTGGTGGCGAGGAAGGCGTTGGCGGCTGTCTTGACCAGTTCGGCGGTCGGAAAGTCGGCGGTGACCAGCGGGGTACCGGCGTCGAGGACGGGCGCGTACACCTGGCGGAGGATCCCTTCCGCGCGCGAGGACCGCACGCCGAACACCAGCCGGTCCGGGCGCAGCGTGTCGTCGACGGCGAAGCCCTCGCGCAGGAACTCCGGGTTCCAGGCGACCTCGGCGTCGAGCGTCCGGTCGAGCCGCTCGGCCGTGCCCACCGGCACGGTGGACTTGCCGACCAGCAGCGAGCCGTCCGCGGCGTGTTCGGCGATCGCCGCGAAGGCCGCGTCGACATAGGTCAGGTCGGCGCCCTCGGACCCCTTGCGCTGCGGGGTGCCGACGCACACGAAGTGCACCTCACCGAATGCCCCGGCCTCCGCGTAGTCGGTACTGAAGCGGAGTCGCCCGGTCGCCGTGTGTTTCCGGATCAGCTCGGGCAGGCCGGGCTCGTGGAACGGCACCTGTCCGCCTTGCAGCGCGGCGACCTTCTCGGGGTCCACGTCGACCCCGAGCACTTCGTGGCCGAGCTCCGCCATACAGGCGGCATGGGTGGCACCCAGGTAGCCGGTGCCGATGACTGTGAGCCGCATTCAGCGGCCTCCTTACAACTCCGTGTCAGCCGTTACTTGCGCTCGAGAACCTGCACCACGATGTGGTTCAGCCTCACCGTGCGACCGGCCTTGAAGGACTTCTCTATCGCCGCCGCGGTCTTCTCGTTCATGCCGGTCAGCGGCGGACGCCCGTCGCTGACGGTGGAGACCAGCCACAACCGGTCGGTGCCCTTGAGGCAGCTCGCCGGCTTGCGGCACTCGGTGGCGCCGTAGGACCCGTTCTGCTGGGGCGTGAACTCCATGAGCACGTCCTTGGGGGCCTCGCGGTCCCGCAGTTCGTACGCCATGGCCCGGCGCTCCGACATCCCGCCGTTGAAGATCATCCCGTCACCGGACCTCTCGCCCGACGCGATGACGTTCGCCGCGCCCCGGAAGTCCGGTTCCATCGGCAGGTCCTTCTTGGCGTCGCCGATCGCCGGCCATGCCACGAAGGCGTACCCCGCCGCCACGACCGCGACCAGCAGCCCGCTCAGTACCTGGACGCCGGTGCCCCGGCGGGCGTCGGGATCGAACCTGCCGACGAGCCGGGTGAGCGCGGCGGCCACCAGCAGCGTCCAGGCCGGGATGGTGAACAGCAGATACCGCGGCAGGAAGAGGTGCAGTTGGTTGGCCGTCACGAAGGTGAGCACCGGCGGCAGCACGGCCCAGGCGGCGAGCAGCACCGAGTACCGCCCGGCCAACAGCAGGCCGACCACGCCGACGGCCATCACGGCCCCGCCGGTGATCCACGACCCGAACAGGGTCTCCGGGAACTCGGTCAAGTCCTTGGCCGTGGTGACGTTCCAGGCGATCTGGCCGCTCTGCCCGGTGCCCTGCGCCACCATCGGGAAGGTGATGGACAGTCCCAGCATGGCCGCGCCGGCGAAGGCGTAGTGGGCGATGCGGTCGCCGTGCTTCTTGGCCAGGAAGACGAGCCAGACGTGCCCGGCGAGCACCGCCATGGCCACCAGGTGGCTGAATCCCGTGGCCGCGATGGCGAGTCCGTACAGCGTCCAGTTGCGCAGGCTGGGCCGGTCCAGCGCCCGCAGCAGCCACAGGGTGGCCAGCAGCGCGAACATCGTCGCGAAGGCGTAGGGCCGGGCCTCCTGGCCGTACCGGGTGATCATCGGCACCACCGCGAACAGCAGTCCGGCCAGCATCCCGGTGCGCACCGCGAACATCCGGCGCCCCAGCAGTCCGACCAGTCCGGCCGAGACCGCCATGGCGAGCGCCTCCGGCAGCCGCAGCATGGCCGCCGAGTCCCCGGCGACGTCGATCCACAGGTGCATGACCGCGTAGAACGGCGCGATCACGACGTCGATGCTGCCGATCAGCCGTCCGAGGTCGTGCCACGAGATCGTGGACGCCCACCAGGTGGCGTGCTCGTCGCGCCAGAGCTGGCGGTCGCCGAGCCCCGGCACCACGCAGGCGGCCGCGACCAGCGCGGGCAGCACGAAGACGAGCCACGCGGAGCCCCGGCCGGCGCCTTCGGCGGACCGGCGGCGGTCAGCGGGCGCGCCTTCCTCGGGTTCCCGGGCGGACGTCTCGTCGACCGATGGTGTGTACGCCGTCATCGCTTCACCCAGATCCGGTACGGCTCCTGTCCGCCGTCCTTGTCGGAGGGCCGCAGCACGGCCAGCAGCCGGTAGTCGGCGTTGCCGCGCAGCGCCTCGGGAACGGACGAGGCCCGCAGCACGATCGCGTCGTAGGAGCCCTTCCTCACCTCCGCCGACAGGGCCGCGCCCCGGCCGGCCCGGTACCACTGCGCGGGCTCGGTGTGCGCCCGGAGGTAGTAGGAGGAGATCTCCGGGTCGTCCGTCAGGTACCTGCCCTTGGGGTCCACGACCTCGCGCAGGGCACCGACCATGGCGGCCGAGTCCGGCGGCCGGTACAGCTCCCGGGTCTGGGCCATGCCGATGACCAGGGCGGCGACGTAGATCATGATGCCGATCTGCGGATACCGGAAGTGGGCGCCCATCATCCGCGAGACGCCGAGGCCCGCCATCGGCACCGCGAAGAGCAGTCCGAAGCCGACGTGGACGTACAGCGAGCTGCCGTTGCCCAGCCAGGCCTGGTAGAGCGGGGCGAGCAGGGCGGTGGCGCACATCGTCAGGCCCAGCAGGGAGCGCCGGACCGCGCCCGGTGCGCTGCCCTCGGCCCACGGCATCTCGCCCATCCGGGCCCGCCGGACGAACCCGACGGCACCGATCACCGCGACGAGCAGGACGACCCCGCCCCACTGAGCGCTCTCCTTGAGCAGTTCGACGGCGCTGTCGGCGCCTTGAACGTTCCAACCGCTCGGCGTACCGGCGAACTGGACACCCGCGAAGCACAGGGCACCGGTGGCCCCCGCGAACAGCGCTCCCCGGACGAAGGCGCCCGCGCCGCGGAAGCGGTAGGCGGTCAGTACGGCGAGGACGGTCAGTGTGGGCAGGTACAGGGCGGCCGAGTACGCGGCGAACGGTGCTAGGGCCGCGAAGGGCGCCGCGAGCAGCACGGCCGCGGGACTGGACTGCCTGGTCCGGGCCAGCAGCCACAGGGCGGAGGCGAGCAGGAACAGCGACAGGGAGTGCAGGGAGGCGTAACGGCCGGTGAAGGCGGTCGACTCCAGCACGGAGTACATGGCGGCGGCCGCGAGACCGGCCCGCGCGTTGAACAGCAGCCGGGTGGCGCCGAACAGCAGGGCCGTGGCCCCCAGCGCCCACGCGAGGCTCACTGCCCGGGCCCCGGCGAGGCCGAGCTGGGCGACCAGCCCCGACAGCTCGCCGTCGGACACGAGGAACTTCGCCTCCTGCGGGAAGGCGCTGCCGTCGAGGCGGAAGGACAGTCCGGCCTGCACGAGCAGGATGAGGAGCAGGACTCCCCGGCTGATCCACGCCGAGCGGCTGTTGTCGACCGACCAGGCCGACACCGGGACTTCCGGCAGCACATAGCCCGGCTCGGGATCCGGTTCCGGCTCGGGGTCGAGGACGGTGTACTCCGGGACGTAGTACTCGGCGTCGGAGCCGCCCGCGTAGGGGCGCGCGTAGTGCTGCTGGGCGGTCGGCTGCTGCGGGATGTAGGGCTGCCCGGCGTACGGCTGCTGATAGCCGTACGCCTGCTGGTCGCCGTGGACCTGCTGCTGTTGCTGCTCGTAGACCTGCTGTTGCTGCTGCTCGGCGTAGGACGGGTAGTGCTGCTGCCAGTCCTGCTGCGGGCCGGGCTCCGACCAACTGCCGTCCTGCTGCTGCGTCGTCATGAACGCGGCACCTCGAATCCGAAGTCGTCGTCGGCGATGAGGCGCTTGAACTCGGCCAGGGCCAGCGGGCTGCTCTGGATGCGCCAGTCGGCCCGCTTGGGGATGTTGAACCACAGGAAGCCGATGACGTCCTTGTCGTCCTGCACCCCCGAGAGCAGCGCGCGCACGTCGGCGCGCCGTCGCTGCCCGGGCTCGGCGGAGGTCTCGCTGATCAGCACCGGCTTGTCGGTGAACGCGTCGATCTGGCTGCGGGTCGGGCCGTACAGGGTCTCGAAGGTGTGGGCGCCGGTCTGGGTCCAGTAGCCGACGATGCCGACCCAGTCGACGTAGGCGTCACCGGGCCAGTACGGCTTCAGCTTCACGGACGGGACCGGGTTGATGACGTTCGGGCTCCACACCCAGATGACGTTGGTGGCACCGACCTCCTGGAAGACGTCGTGGATGTGCCGCCACGCCTTCACGAAGGTCGCGGGGGTCGTGTCCTTGGTGCCCCAGGGGTACCAGCCGCCGTTCATCTCGTGGCCGAAGCTGATCGCCACGGGCACGTTCGTCTCGCGAACGCTGTCCGCGTACTTCTTGATGTACGCGTCCTGCGAGCCGTCGGCGATCTTGTCGAGGCCGGGCTTGAACGGCTCCCACGACACGTAGAGCAGGCCGCCGTCGCCGAAGACGTTCTGGGCGCCCACGGCGTTGAAGCCGTTGCCCCACGACGAGTACGAGCCGACCAGGTTGGGCTTCTTTCCGACGCTCTTCGCGAAGGCGTCCACCGGTTTCAGCGAGCTGGGCGCGCCGTCCAGGGCCACCCCGAAGTACTCCTTGTCGGGGTGCAGCAGCGGTTTCACGTCGTACGGCAGTTCCGCCCCGGACGCCTTCGAGGCGGAGCCGGCGGCCGGTTCCTTCGCGGCCTGCGCGGCCGGGTCGTCGCCGCCGAGCACACCGCAGCCGGCGACCGCCGTCAGGGACATCAGCGCCGCGCACAGCGGCAGGACGGTCTTGCGCATCATGCGGGCTCACCTGCTGAGTGGTGGTCCTTGGGCTGGATGAGCGCCCGCGCGACGACCAGCGCGTAGAACAGGCCGGAGGACAGGACGAGGGCGAAGTCCGGGGGGTAGCCGGTGAACAGGCGGTACACGGCCGCGCCGACCCAGACCACGGCCGTGCCACCGCTCCAGATCCACATGCCGAGCCAGAACCGGCGGGTCTTGTTCTTCTTCGCGCCCTTCGAGCCGGTCGGCTGCCAGCCCATGCGCTGCTTGCGCAGGATGTCCCAGATGGCGAAGACGTGCGCCCAGCCGTACATCAGCCGTGCCGACCAGGCCTCCAGCCGGTACGGCGCCTTGTGCCACATCGGGAAGACCAGTGTCGTGTAGGCGATGCTGGGCAGCACCCAGACCAGGTGCTTGACCTGGAGCATCTCCGGGCTGGTGAGCAGCAGCATGACGGGCACGAGAGGCGCGAAGAAGGTGAAGAGCGCCGTGTGGATGTAGTAGAAGAAGCCGGACATGTAGCAGAGCCGACTGGAGAAACGTATCGGCGCGTCCCAGAACTTCTTGCTGCCCAGCAGCGACATGGAGCCGGAGCACCAGCGGTACTGCTGGTTGAAGAAGGCTCCGGCGGTGTCCGGGCACACGCCCGTGGACAGAGCGACCGGCACGTACTTCAGGTCCCAGCCGAGACCCCGCAGGTCGAACCCGGTGTGCACATCCTCGGAGTGCTCGATGAGGGTCGTACCGCCGTTGGTCTCCAGCGCGGCCCGCCGGTAGATGGCACAGGAGCCGACGCAGATGGCACCGTCGCTGTTCTGCCGGGACACCTGCACGGAGCGGTAGAACAGCTCCTGCACCGCGCCGGCCCCGCGCTCGATCCAGTTCTGCGAGTCCAGCACCCGGAAGTACTGCGGGGACTGCACGATCCCGATGCGCTCGTCGGTCTCCATGTACGGCAGCAGCTCCTCCAGGAGGTCGGAGCGCGGCGTGAAGTCGGCATCGAGGATCAGGATGTACTTGCCGTCGGACTGACCGAACCCGAAGTGCAGGTTGCCGGCCTTCTTGAACCAGCCGCGGTTCTCCCGGGTGCCGTAACGGAAGCCGAAATCGCGGGCCATGGCGGCGAGTTCCGGGCTCGCTCCGTCGTCGAGGACGAAGGGCACGCACACGCCCGGGTACCGGTCGGCCAACTGCCGCACATGCGTCCAGGTGTTGTGGAGCACCTCGATGGGCTCACCGCACACCGGCAGGAAGACGTCGACGCTGGGGTAGACCGCCGGCCGCCAGCCACGGACGAGCTGCTGGTGGTACTCGAAGTCGAAGTCCCGGGTGAAGCCGTTGACCCGCAGCGACACGAGGTAGTAGACGACGGTGAAGAACAGCGGCGGCGCGAAGATCCACATGAGCGGGCTGGCCTTGGCCAGCGCCACTTGACTGACGGTCAGACACCCGAAGCTGACGATCGAGGCGAGCGTCAGCACCCACAGGCGCCTCTTGACGTACGAATACTTCTCCGCATGCGAGGGCGGCGCGGGCAGAAGCCCCAGGGATGCCTGCTCGGCACCGCGCTTTCCTCCACGCCGCGCGGAACGGTGCCCCCCGGCACCGGTCGCTCCGGACATGCGGGCAGAGTCAATGGATGACATTCCTACCCTCCGGGCCATGGGCCCGCGTGTTCCCCACCCCAAAGAGCCCCTTTCGAACAAAGGGGCCAGATGTGAAAGGTTATCCGAGGGATGTGAATGACGTAAGGGCACTGCGGAGACTTATGGCCGACAAGTCCGTTTATGTGCCTTATTTTTGTTGAAGGCTGATGTAACTAACAGGTTTCACATCGGGACGACCCGGGCAGATGGCTCCGGTCGTGCGCTTCTTGTCACAGTCGCGAGCAGTCGGTCAGCAGCACCCCGCCCCCGGCAGCACCCGCCGGTTGCGCGCCTCCTTGTTCCGCGCGGCCAGCAAATCGTCGGCCGGGTAGCCGACCTCCTCCAGCGTCAGCCCGTGCGGTCGTACGACATGGACGGCCGAGTCCCGTACGCCGGCGGCCAGCACCTTTCCCGGCCAGTCCGGGCCCCGGTGTCCGTCCCCGACGAACAGCAGCGCCCCGATCAGTGAGCGCACCATGTTGTGGCAGAAGGCGTCGGCGCGCACCGTCGCGGTGATGATGCCGTCGTCACCGCGCACCAGGCTCAGTTCCTGGAGCGTGCGGATGGTCGTGGCCCCCTCACGCCGCTTGCAGTACGCGGCGAAGTCGTGCTCCCCGAGCAGCCGGGCGGCCGCCTCGTTCATGGCGTCGACGTCCAACGGCCAGTCGTGCCACAAGACGTGTCCGCGCAGCAGCGGGTCGACGCCCCCGGGGTTGTCGGTGACGCGGTAGGCGTACCGTCGCCAGATCGCGGAGAACCGCGCATTGAACCCCGCAGGCGCCTCCCCCACCCCCCACACCCGCACATCCTTCGGCAACCGTCCCGCCAGCCGCTTCAGGAGCTTCTCCCGGTGCTCCTCCCACAGCTCCGCGGGCAGGTCCACGTGGGCCACCTGGCCCCGGGCGTGCACGCCGGCGTCGGTGCGGCCGGCCACGGTCAGTTCGTACGTCACGTCCTTCGACCGGGTGACCGTGCGCAGCGCGTCCTCGATCTCGCCCTGGACGGTCCGCCGGCCGCCGGCCTGCTTGGCCCACCCGGAGAAGTCGGTCCCGTCGTAGGAGAGGTCGAGGCGGACACGGACGTAACCGGGCTGTACTTCGTCGCTCACCCCCCGATCCTCTCAGGAACGCGGAACGGGCCCGCCCCGAGGGGCGGGCCCGCACAGCCGAGGATCAGCGGCGATCACCGTCGGTCAGTGCCGACCCCGCGGGTTGAGCACGATGTCCCCGGAGTCGTTCGCCGGGTTGCCCTCGTTCGGCATGGTGTAGGCGAAGAACGCCCGGCCCGTGGCGTTGCGGATCACCTCGTCGACGCGGAGGCCGAAGGTGAAGGTGCGGGAGGCGTCCTCCAGGATCGGCGTGTTGATGCGGCAGAGGTAGTCGCCCTCGGCGCCCTCCCAGTCGGCGGCCTGGCAGCCCTCGGGAACCGTGGTGACCGTGGTGCCCCGGGGAAGGTCGACCCAGAAGGCGATCGGCTCGCCGCCGGAGCGCAGCAGGGCCAGCCAGGCGGGGCCGTGGTTGGCGAAGCCGACGTCCACCGACACGGTCTCGCCCTTGCGGGCCCGCAGCCGCTCACCGGTCAGGTCGAGGTCGAAGGTGTTCTTCGTCGGGAAGTCCATCTCGGCGAACCGGCCGTAGTCCGCCGGGTCGGCGTCCGGCAGCCGTACCAGCCCCAGCGCAGGACCGGTGCCGGCCCGGTAGTCGCCCTCCGCCAGCAGGTCCGCCATCTGGTCGGCGGGCACCGCGCTGAAGGAGTAGGACATCACGTCGTAGAGGGCGAAGCCGGCCGTCTCGACCGGGAAGGGAGCGCTGAGCCCGTAGGCCGCCTCGGCCGCGAACTCCTCGTCGAAGACGCACAGGGCCTGGGAGCTCCCGAACAGTTCGTCGGGGTCGCGCGGGTCGTACCAGCAGTTCCCGTAGGTGCTGGGGAAGGAGAGGCCACGGCTGCCGTACATCCGCAGCACCACGCCCTTGCCGCCCAGGCCGCCGACGTTGCGGAAGCTCAGCGGCGCCTGGAAGGTGTCGCCGGCCTTGAAGCCCTCGGGCTCGGCCAACTGCTTCATCTGCAGCTCGGGGCCGCCGACCAGGACGTCCACGGTGTGCCCGGTGAAGGCCAGGCCCTCCCCCGCGGCCGTGACCTCGATGGTGCCGAAGTCGCCCGCGGCGCTCTCGTCGGTCACGTCGAGACGGATGCCGCCCAGGTCGTTGTAGTCCCGGCCGGCGTAGATCTCGTAGCCGTGGCAGGTGGCGACCAGTCCCTCGACGGAGCAGCCCCGCCAGCCGCCGAGGCGGGAGAAGTCCACCGCGGCGACCCCGGCCAGGGAGCTCGCGTCCACGGTGACCGTGTACTCGCCCTGGTGGATCGGGTAGGTGACGCCGTTCTCGTCCGGCACCGGTTCACCGGGCGCCCGCAGTCCGAGCTCGATCTGCGGCTCACCCGGCTCGCCCGGCTCACCGGGCTCCGGGTGCATCGAGAGGTTCACGCTGTCGGTGCCTTCGACGGACACCGGCAGCGGCTCCTCCTCGGCACTGGCGGGAACAGCGAGTGCCGCACCGGCCAGGGCGGCCAGCGCGAACGCGGAGATGGTGCGCCGCACAGCGGCGAGAGACGTCATGGGACCCCCGTAAGTCGGACATCGTGCGCACCGGATCGGTGTCGCCGTATGCATGACACATGAGCCCGCCGTGAGGTTGCCCTGCTCTTTACCCGTGGCAACGCGAACGGGCCCGCCCCGAAAAGGGGCGGGCCCGTCACGACGCGGAAGCGTCAGGCGTCCTTGGACTCCTCGGCCGGAGCCTCGGCGCCGTCCTCGGCGTCGGCGGCCTTGGTCGTGTCGACCTTGGTCTCCTCGGCGGCCGGAGCGGCCTCGGCGTCCTTGGCGGCACGCTTGGTGGCGGCCTCGGCCTCACCCGTCGCCTGCTGCGCGACCGTCAGCGCCTCGACCAGCTCGATGACAGCCATGGGCGCGTTGTCGCCGCGGCGGTTACCGATCTTGGTGATGCGGGTGTAGCCACCGGGACGGTTCTCGTAGCGCGGGCCGATCTCGGTGAAGAGCGTGTGGACGACGCTCTTGTCCGTGATCACCTGGAGCACCTGACGGCGGTTGTGAAGGTCGCCCTTCTTCGCCTTGGTGACCAGACGCTCGGCGTACGGACGCAGCTTGCGCGCCTTCGCCTCGGTGGTGGTGATACGGCCGTGCTCGAAGAGGCTCTTCGCGAGGTTCGCGAGGAGCAGCTTCTCGTGCGCGGCGCTGCCGCCCAGACGGGCACCCTTGGTGGGCTTCGGCATGGTGTTTCTCCTAGGTGTCTGCCCCGGCCGTATCAGGTACCGGGGTCAGTATCTGAGCAGGCGGTCGCCTGTCAGAGATCCGGACGACAAGCCCCGAAGGGGCGCGTCGTCCGGAAGGGGCGCGGGGAACTGCGCGATCAAGCACAGCGCACCCGCACCCGAGTACGGACCATATGGCCCGAGCTCTTAGTACTGCTCGGTCTCCACGAAGCCCGCGTCCGCGTCGTCGTCGGCGCCAAACGCGTCCGCCGCAGCGGTGGGGTCGAACCCGGGAGGCGAGTCCTTGAGCGCCAGGCCCATACCCGCCAGCTTCGCCTTGACCTCGTCGATGGACTTCGCACCGAAGTTGCGGATGTCCAGGAGGTCGGCCTCGGAGCGCGCCACGAGCTCACCCACGGAGTGGATGCCCTCACGCTTGAGGCAGTTGTAGGAGCGGACCGTGAGCTCCAGCTCCTCGATCGGCAGCGCCAGGTCGGCGGCGAGGGCGGCGTCCGTGGGGGACGGGCCCATGTCGATGCCCTCGGCGTCGATGTTCAGCTCGCGGGCGAGACCGAACAGCTCGACCAGGGTCTTGCCGGCCGACGCCATGGCGTCACGGGGACGCATGGCCTGCTTCGTCTCGACGTCGACGATCAGCTTGTCGAAGTCGGTGCGCTGCTCGACACGGGTCGCCTCGACCTTGTACGTGACCTTGAGCACGGGGCTGTAGATGGAGTCGACCGGGATACGGCCGATCTCCTGGCCCACCTGCTTGTTCTGCACGGCGGAGACGTAACCGCGGCCACGCTCGACCGTGAGCTCCATCTCCAGCTTGCCCTTGCCGTTGAGCGTGGCGAGGACGAGGTCGGGGTTGTGCACCTCGACACCGGCCGGGGGCGCGATGTCGGCGGCGGTGACCAGACCCGGGCCCTGCTTGCGCAGGTACATCACGACCGGCTCGTCGTGCTCCGAGGAGACGACCAGCTGCTTGATGTTGAGGATCAGGTCGGTGACGTCCTCCTTGACGCCCGGCACGGTGGTGAACTCGTGCAGGACGCCGTCGATGCGGATGCTGGTGACAGCGGCACCGGGGATCGACGACAGGAGGGTGCGGCGGAGGGAGTTGCCGAGGGTGTAGCCGAAGCCCGGCTCCAGCGGCTCGATCACGAACCGGGAGCGGAACTCGTCGACGACCTCTTCGGTCAACGAGGGACGCTGAGCGATCAGCATGTGTGGATCAGATCCTTCTTTCGTGGACGCCCGCTATTTGACGCCCGACGGAACCGCCCCCGGCAAAAGGGACGGGTACTGCAAGGGTACGGGCGATACGGCCCATGAGAGCCGTACCGCCCGAACCAAGCCCTGCGTGCAGCAGCCGTGCGTCAGACGCGACGGCGCTTCGGCGGACGGCAGCCGTTGTGCGGCGTGGGCGTGACGTCCTGGATCGAGCCGACCTCGAGGCCGGTGGCCTGGAGGGAGCGGATCGCGGTCTCACGGCCGGAGCCGGGACCCTTGACGAACACGTCCACCTTGCGCATGCCGTGCTCCTGCGCGCGGCGGGCGGCCGACTCGGCGGCCATCTGCGCGGCGAAGGGGGTGGACTTGCGCGAGCCCTTGAAGCCGACGTGGCCGGCGGAGGCCCAGGAGATCACGTTGCCCGAGGGGTCCGTGATCGAGACGATCGTGTTGTTGAACGTGCTCTTGATGTGGGCGTGCCCGTGAGCGACGTTCTTCTTTTCCTTGCGGCGCACCTTCTTGGCAGCGCCCTGACGACCCTTGGGGGGCATCTACAAACTCCTACGGGGAGGTGGTCGGTCCTACAGCGAAGACCGCTGATGAAGCGTGGTCCGCTGAGGACTACTTCTTGCCCGGCTTCTTCTTGCCGGCGATGGCGCGACGCGGGCCCTTGCGGGTACGAGCGTTCGTGCTGGTGCGCTGACCACGGACGGGCAGTCCACGGCGGTGACGCAGACCCTGGTAGCAGCCGATCTCGACCTTGCGGCGGATGTCGGCCTGGATCTCGCGACGGAGGTCACCCTCGGTCTTGAGGTTGTTGTCGACGTACTCACGAATCGCGACGAGCTCCTCCTCGGAGAGGTCGCGAACGCGGGTGTTCGGGTTGACGCCGGTCTCGGCCAGCGTCTGCTGCGAAAGGGTCCGGCCGATGCCGAACACGTAGGTCAGGGCGACCTCCACGCGCTTGTCGCGCGGGATGTCAACACCGGAAACGCGTGCCATTCAATGGCTCCTGGTGATCTTCGGAGGTCTTCCGCAGAACCGGTTCCCAGCCGCCGTACCAGGTACGAACTGGGTCCCCGGCCTCCGAACCGGGGGTGTCAGACGAAGGACGTCTGGGCTCTGCGTATGAACAAATTCAGCTTGCGTCGCGCGAATCCCTGCGAGAGCAGAGGGTTCGGTCGTGCGTCAGCCCTGGCGCTGCTTGTGGCGCGGGTTCTCGCAAATGACCATGACCCGACCGTGACGGCGGATCACCCTGCACTTGTCGCAGATCTTCTTGACGCTCGGCTTGACCTTCATTAGTGAGGTTCTCCGGGTCAGTGCCATCACCCCGGCGGGGCCGGGGCGCGGGCAAGATCTACTTGTACCGGTAGACGATCCGGCCACGCGTCAGGTCGTACGGAGACAGCTCCACCACGACCCGGTCGTCAGGGAGGATGCGGATGTAGTGCATACGCATCTTGCCGCTGATGTGTGCCAGGACCTGGTGGCCGTTCTGGAGCTCGACCTTGAACATGGCGTTCGGAAGAGACTCGACGACAGTGCCCTCGATCTCGATGGCACCTTGCTTCTTGGCCACGCTTCGCCCTTCGAATCGACTACCTTGATCGACTCTCCTGCGTTTCCCTTCAAGGGCGCATGCGGACATGCGGGTGCACGAGAGCCGACGAGTCAGTCTACGTCAGCGCACCCAGAAAGACGAATCGAGGAAGGATGCCCCGACACAGAGATCCTTAAGCGCCTAGGCCAGCGGATCCGGTGCCGCGACCACGCCGTGCTCCGCGAGCTTCGCCTTGCCGCCGTCGGGAGCGGTGAGCACGAGCGGCCCCTCCTCCGTCAGCGCCACCGAGTGCTCCCAGTGGGACGACCAGGTGCCGTCCGTCGTGATGACCGTCCAGTCGTCCGACAGGACCTCCGTCCTGGGCGTGCCCAGGGACACCATCGGCTCGATCGCCAGGCAGAACCCGGGGACCAGCTTCGGCCCCTTCCCGCGCCGCCGGTCGACGTAGTTCAGCAGGTGCGGGTCCATGTGCATCTCGGTGCCGATGCCGTGGCCGCCGTAGTCCTCGATGATGCCGTAGCGGCCGCCGCCGGGCTTCGGCTGGCGGCGGATGTACGTCTCGATGGCCCGGGAGACGTCGACGAGCCGGTTGCCCTGCTTCATCGCCGCGATGCCGGCCCACATCGACTCCTCCGTGACCCGGGAGAGCTCGATCAGTTCGGGGGCGTGGCCCGAGCCCACGAACGCCGTGTAGGCCGCGTCCCCGTGCCAGCCGTCGATGATCGCGCCGCAGTCGATGGAGATGATGTCGCCATCCTTGAGGACGACCTCGTCGGACGGGATGCCGTGGACGACGACCTCGTTCACCGAGGTGCAGATCGTCGCCGGGAAGCCGCCGTAGCCCAGGAAGTTCGGCTTCGCGTCGTGCTCCGCGAGGACCTTGCGCGCGACCTGGTCGAGATCCCTGGTCGTGGCCCCGGGCACCGCGGCCTCTCGGGTCGCCGCGTGGATGGCGGCGACGACCAGCCCCGCCTCACGCATCTTGGCGATCTGCTCGGGGGTCTTGATCTGCACCATGCGGCGGGAGCCTTTCGAAGGGAGAGGGACGGGTGCCTTCAACGATACGTGCACCCACACAGCAGCCGCGGCCCCCTCGGAAGGGAACCGCGGCTGGTCGTACTCGGAAAAACCGCTACGCGGCGTCGTCCTCGTGCTGGAGGGCCTCCATGGCACGGCCGGTGACGTCCTCCACCTTGCCGAGCGCCGAGATCGTGACCACCAGGCCCTGGGCCTTGTAGTAGTCGATGATCGGCTCGGTCTGGGTGTGGTAGACCTCGAGGCGCTTGCGGACCGTCTCCTCGGAGTCGTCGTCCCGCTGGTACAGCTCGCCGCCGCAGACGTCACAGACGCCGTCCTGCTTCGGCGCCTTGTACGAGACGTGGAAGACGTGCGCCGAGTCGTTGCGGCAGATGCGGCGGCCGGCGATGCGCTTGACGACCTCCTCCTCGGGGACCTCCAGGTCCAGCACCGCGTCCAGCTTCATGCCCTCGGTACGGAGCATCTCGTCGAGCGACTCGGCCTGCGAGACGTTGCGCGGGAAGCCGTCGAGCAGGAAGCCCTTCTCGGCGTCGGGCTGCTCCATGCGGTCCTTGGCCATCCCGATGGTGACCTCGTCCGGAACCAGGTTGCCCGCGTCCATGTAGGACTTCGCGAGTTTGCCGAGGTCCGTCTGCTGGCTGATGTTGGCGCGGAACAGGTCGCCCGTGGAGATGTGCGGGATCGACAGGTTCTTGGCGAGGAACGCGGCCTGCGTTCCCTTGCCGGCACCCGGCGGCCCGACGAGGACGATACGCATCAGCGGAGGAACCCTTCGTAATTGCGCTGCTGGAGCTGGCTCTCGATCTGCTTCACCGTCTCGAGACCCACACCCACGATGATCAGGATGCTGGTCCCGCCGAACGGGAAGTTCTGGCTTGCCCCGAAGCCGACCAACGCCATCGTTGGCACAAGAGCGATCAGACCCAAGTACAGCGAACCCGGCCAGGTGATCCGGTTGAGTACGTAGGAGAGGTACTCAGCGGTCGGTCGGCCAGCCCGGATGCCCGGGATGAAGCCACCATACTTCTTCATGTTGTCGGCGACTTCCTCGGGGTTGAAGGAGATCGCCACGTAGAAGAACGCGAAGAAAACGATGAGCAAGAAGTACAGCGTGATGTAGATCGGGTGGTCGCCCTTGACGAGGTTGGCCTCGATCCAGGTCTTCCACCCCGAGGTCCCGCTGGAGAACTGCGCGATCAGCGCCGGGATGTAGAGCAGCGACGACGCGAAGATGACCGGGATCACACCCGCCTGGTTGACCTTCAGCGGGATGTACGTCGACGTACCGCCGTAGGAACGGCGGCCGATCATGCGCTTCGCGTACTGCACCGGGATACGGCGCTGGGCCTGCTCGACGAAGACCACCAGACCGACCATGACCAGGCCGACCGCGATGACCGTGCCGAACTCGATCCAGCCGTCCGCCAGGGTGCCCTGCTTCTTGATGGCCCACAGCGCGGACGGGAAGGTGGCGGCGATCGAGATGAACATCAGGATCGACATGCCGTTGCCGATGCCGCGGTCGGTGATGAGCTCACCGAGCCACATGACGACGGCCGTACCGGCGGTCATCGTGATGACCATGACGATCGTGGTGAAGATCGCGCGGTCCGGGACGATGCTCGACGCGACCGTGCACCCGGAGAAGAGGGCGCCGCTGCGGGCGGTGGCCACCAGGCCGGTGCCCTGCAGGATGGCGAGGGCCACCGTGAGGTAACGGGTGTACTGCGTGATCTTCGCCGTACCGGCCTGGCCCTCCTTCTTGAGGGCTTCCAGGCGCGGGATGACCACGGTGAGCAGCTGCAGAATGATGCTCGCGGTGATGTACGGCATGATGCCGAGCGCGAAGACCGTGATCTGGAGCAGCGCGCCGCCGCTGAACATGTTGACCAGACCGAAGAGTCCCTGGTTGCCGGACGCCTGGTCCACGCACTCCTGGACCGACTTGTAGTCGACGCCGGGGATCGGGATGTGGGTACCCACGCGGTACACCACGATGATGCCGAGCGTGAAGAGCAGCTTCTTGCGCAGGTCGGGCGTCTTGAACGCCCGGGCGAACGCGGTGAGCACGGTGCCTCCTGCGACCCCCGCGCTACTGCGTCAAGGGTGACGGTCTTGAGGTTCGACGAATATGTGGGAAAGCAGTGCAGGCCACCTTACCCGGGGGGCCGCCTGCCGTGGAACGACCAACCGGGGATACCTCGTTGTGAGGTATCCCCGGTGGGTACTGCTTCAGGTCATCGGGCTCAGACGAGCTCGGTGACCGTGCCGCCGGCGGCGGTGATCTTCTCCTTGGCGGAGCCGGAGACGGCGTCGACCGTCACCTGCAGCGCCACCGAGATCTCGCCCTGGCCGAGGACCTTGACGAGGCTGTTCTTGCGAACGGCACCCTTGGCCACCAGACCCTCGACGGTGACCTCGCCACCCTCGGGGTAGAGGGAGGCCAGCTTGTCGAGGTTCACGACCTGGTACTCGGTCTTGAACGGGTTCTTGAAGCCCTTCAGCTTCGGAAGACGCATGTGGAGGGGCATCTGGCCACCCTCGAAGCGCTCCGGAACCTGGTAACGGGCCTTCGTACCCTTGGTACCACGACCGGCCGTCTTACCCTTCGACGCCTCACCACGACCCACACGGGTCTTGGCGGTCTTGGCGCCCGGGGCGGGACGGAGGTTGTGGATCTTGAGCGGGTTGTTCTCCGCCATGATCAGTCGACCTCCTCGACCGTCACGAGGTGGCGGACGGTGTGCACCATGCCGCGGAACTCGGGGCGGTCCTCCTTGACGACCTGCGTGTTGATGCCCTTGAGACCAAGGGAACGCAGGGTGTCACGGTGGTTCTGCTTGCTGCCGATGTACGACTTCGTCTGCGTGATCCTGAGCTGAGCCATTACGCAGCACCAGCCCCGGCACGCGCACGAAGCAGAGCCGCGGGAGCGACGTCCTCGAGGGGCAGACCGCGGCGGGCCGCGATCTCCTCGGGACGCTGCAGGCCCTTCAGGGCCTCCACGGTCGCGTGCACGATGTTGATCGCGTTCGACGAGCCGAGCGACTTCGACAGCACGTCGTGGATACCGGCGCACTCCAGGACGGCACGCACGGGACCACCGGCGATAACACCGGTACCCGGCGAAGCCGGCTTGAGGAGAACGACGCCGGCAGCCTTCTCACCCGTGATCGGGTGGGGGATGGTGCCCTGGATACGGGGGACCTTGAAGAAGTGCTTCTTGGCCTCCTCAACACCCTTGGCGATGGCGGCCGGCACCTCCTTGGCCTTGCCGTAACCGACACCCACGGTGCCGTCACCGTCGCCCACCACGACCAGCGCGGTGAAGCTGAAGCGACGACCACCCTTCACAACCTTGGCGACACGGTTGATCGCGACGACACGCTCAACGTAAGCAGTCTTCTCGGCGGCGGCTGCGCCACCGTCACGACCCTTACGGTCCCGCCGCTCGCCGCCACCGGCACCGCCACCGCGGCGCTGGGGTCCAGCCATTGGATTACCTCTCTCTTTCCGCTAGCTACGAGCGGCTCAGAACTTGAGCCCGGCTTCGCGGGCGGCGTCCGCCAGGGCGGCGATGCGCCCGGCGTACTGGTTGCCACCACGGTCGAATACGACAGCCTCGACACCGGCGGCCTTCGCGCGCTCGGCGACCAGGGCGCCGACCTGCTTGGCCTGCGCGGACTTGTCGCCCTCGCCACCGCGGACCGTGGTGTCCAGGGTGGACGCCGACGCCAGGGTGTGCCCCTTGATGTCGTCGATCACCTGGGCCACGATGTGGCGGTTCGAGCGGGTAACGACCAGACGGGGACGCTCCGCCGTACCGGAGATCCGCTTGCGGATCCGGATGTGACGGCGCTTGATCGCGGCGCGCTTGTAGGCGTCGCCCTTCAGGATCTTCTGTCCGTATGCCATGGCTTACTTACCCGCCTTTCCGACCTTGCGGCGGATGACTTCGCCCTCGTACTTGACGCCCTTGGCCTTGTACGGGTCGGGCTTGCGCAGCTTGCGGATGTTGGCCGCAACCTCGCCGACCTTCTGCTTGTCGATGCCCTCGACCGAGAACCGGGTGGGGGCCTCCACCTTGAAGGTGATGCCCTCGGGGGCCTCGACGGTGATCGGGTGGCTGTAGCCGAGAGCGAACTCGAGGTTCGAACCCTTGGCCGTCACGCGGTAACCGACACCGCTGATCTCGAGCTTCTTCACGTAACCCTGGGTCACGCCGGTGATCATGTTCGCCACCAGCGTGCGGGACAGGCCGTGCAGGGCCTTGTTCTGACGCTCGTCGTTGGGGCGGGTGACGTTGAGAACGCCGTCCTCACCCTTGGCGATGTCGATCGGCGCAGCGACGGTGTGGGTCAGTTCGCCCTTGGGGCCCTTGACCGAGACCGTACGGCCGTCGATGGTGACGTCCACGCCGGCGGGAACCGTGATGGGGAGCTTGCCAATACGCGACATAGCTGTTTCCTCCGTTCCCTTCCGCTACCAGACGTAGGCGAGGACTTCCCCACCCACGCCCTTCTTGCCGGCCTGCTTGTCGGTCAGGAGACCGTGCGACGTGGAGATGATCGCCACGCCGAGGCCACCGAGGACCTTGGGCAGGTTGGTGGACTTCGCATACACCCGGAGACCGGGCTTGGAGATCCGCTTGATGCCCGCGATGGAGCGCTCACGGTTCGGGCCGAACTTCAGCTCGAGGACGAGGTTCTTGCCGACCTCGGCGTCCTCGACCTTCCAGCCCGTGATGAAGCCCTCCTGCTGGAGGATCTCCGCGATGTGAGACTTGATCTTGGACGCCGGCATCGTCACGGAGTCGTGGTACGCCGAGTTCGCGTTCCGCAGACGCGTAAGCATGTCTGCGATCGGATCAGTCATGGTCATGAATTGGCCTTCGGCCTCTCTCGCCGGGGTTTCCAGGTGCCCATCCCTCTCCTCGATCCGAGACGAGGCGGGTGCGGTGCGGTGGACCTACGGCGTAGTAAGTCGTACGGGCGACCGTCAGGCGCCCAACCCTCCAAGCCTAAGCCATGGAAGGGAGGGCGCCTGACACGCCCATTGCTTACCGAGAGCTTCCAGAATCCCTAAAAGGTGGGATTACCAGGAGCTCTTGGTCACGCCCGGCAGCTCGCCACGGTGAGCCATCTCACGAAGGCACACGCGGCACAGGCCGAACTTGCGGTACACGGAGTGCGGACGGCCGCAGCGCTGGCAGCGGGTGTAGCCACGCACACCGAACTTGGGCTTGCGAGCAGCCTTGGCAATCAGAGCCTTCTTCGCCATCTCGCTCACGCCTCCTTGAACGGGAAGCCGAGGTGACGAAGGAGCGCGCGGCCCTCAGCGTCGTTGGTCGCCGTGGTCACCACGGTGATGTCCATGCCCCGGGTACGGTCGATCTTGTCCTGGTCGATCTCGTGGAACATGACCTGCTCCGTGAGACCGAAGGTGTAGTTGCCACGGCCGTCGAACTGCTTGGGGGACAGGCCGCGGAAGTCGCGGATGCGCGGCAGCGCGAGCGACAGGGTGCGGTCCAGGAACTCCCACATGCGGTCGCCACGAAGCGTGACGTGGGCACCGATCGGCTGGCCCTCACGCAGCTTGAACTGCGCGATGGACTTGCGGGCCTTGGTGACGGCCGGCTTCTGACCGGTGATCGTGGTGAGGTCGCGGATGGCGCCCTCGATCAGCTTGGAGTCGCGGGCGGCGTCGCCCACACCCATGTTGACCACGATCTTGACGAGGCCGGGGATCTGCATGACGTTCTCGTACTTGAACTCGTCACGCAGCTTGCCCGCGATCTCCTCGCGGTACTTCGTCTTGAGACGCGGAGTGGTGGTGGTAGCCATCAGATGTCCTCACCCGTCCGCTTGGCAACGCGGATCTTGTTGCCCTCGTCGTCGAAGCGGTAACCGACACGCGTGACGACCTTGTTGCCGTCCTTCTCAACGACCAGCTGGACGTTGGAGACGTGGATCGGCGCCTCGGTCGTGACGATGCCACCGGCCTGCGAACCGCGAGCGGTCGGGCCGGCCTTGGTGTGCTTCTTGACCCGGTTGACACCCTCGACCAGGACGCGGTCCTCGCGGGGGAAGGCCGCGATGACCTTGCCCTGCTTGCCCTTGTCCTTACCGGTGATGACCTGGACCAGGTCGCCCTTCTTGATCTTCATGCTTACAGCACCTCCGGCGCGAGCGAGATGATCTTCATGAACTTCTTCTCGCGCAGCTCACGGCCGACGGGGCCGAAGATACGGGTGCCGCGAGGGTCGCCGTCGTTCTTCAGAATGACGGCGGCGTTCTCGTCGAAGCGGATGTACGAGCCGTCCGGACGGCGGCGCTCCTTGACGGTGCGAACGATGACCGCCTTGACGACGTCACCCTTCTTCACGTTGCCACCGGGGATCGCGTCCTTGACGGTGGCGACGATGACGTCACCGATGCCCGCGTAGCGGCGACCGGAGCCACCGAGCACACGGATGCAAAGGATCTCCTTCGCACCAGTGTTGTCGGCGACACGCAGTCGCGACTCCTGCTGGATCACGTCTATCTCCTGTTTGTCTGCCGGTTCCCGGCAGGGGCCTCAGGACGAGGACCCCTGCCGAGCCTGGCGGAACTGACCTGCGGGGTTGGCCGCAGGAATTACTTGGCCTTCTCGAGGATCTCGACGACGCGCCAGCGCTTGGTCGCCGACAGCGGGCGGGTCTCCGCGAGGAGGACCCGGTCGCCGACGCCGGCAGCGTTCTGCTCGTCGTGCGCCTTGAGCTTGTTGGTACGGCGGATGACCTTGCCGTACAGCGCGTGCTTGACGCGGTCCTCGACGGCGACGACGACGGTCTTGTCCATCTTGTCGCTGACGACGAGACCCTCACGGGTCTTGCGGAAGCCGCGGGCCTCTGCAGTCTGCTCAGTCACGTTGCTCTCACTCATCAGGCGCTCTCCACCGTCTCGATGCCCAGCTCGCGCTCACGCATCAGGGTGTAGATCCGCGCGATGTCCTTACGGACGGCCTTGAGCCGACCGTGGTTCTCGAGCTGACCGGTCGCCGCCTGGAAGCGGAGGTTGAACAGCTCTTCCTTGGCCTCGCGGAGCTTGTTCAGCAGCTCCTCGTTGCCCAGTTCGCGCAGCTCGGACGCCTTGGTACCGGCCGACATCACGCTTCACCTGCCTCGCGCTTGACGATCCGGCACTTCATCGGCAGCTTGTGGGCTGCGCGAGTCAGCGCCTCACGGGCGATCTTCTCGTTGGGGTACGACAGCTCGAACATGACCCGGCCCGGGTGCACGTTCGCGATCCACCACTCCGGAGAACCCTTACCGGAACCCATGCGGGTCTCGGCAGGCTTCTTGGTGAGGGGACGGTCCGGGTAGATGTTGATCCAGACCTTGCCGCCACGCTTGATGTGGCGGGTCATCGCGATACGGGCCGCCTCGATCTGGCGGTTGGTCACGTACGCCGGCGTGAGGGCCTGGATGCCGTACTCGCCGAACGCGACCGTCGTACCGCCCTTGGCCTGACCACGGCGCTTCGGGTGGTGCTGCTTGCGGTGCTTGACCCTACGGGGGATCAGCATGTCGGTCAGGCCTCCGTTCCGGTGCTCTCAGCCGGAGCGGCGGCGGGGGCCTCGGCCTTGGGGGCCTCGGCACCGGCAGCCTGCTGCGGCTTGCGACCGCGCCGCTCGCCACCGCGGCCACCACGGGCCGGGCGGTCGGCACCACCGCGGGCCGGGCGGTTACCCGCACGGGCAGCGGCGTTCTCGGCGCGGACCTCGGCGATGTTCTTGACGTCGCCCTTGTAGATCCAGACCTTCACGCCGATGCGGCCGAAGGTCGTCTTGGCCTCGAAGAAGCCGTAGTCCACGTTCGCGCGGAGCGTGTGCAGGGGCACGCGGCCCTCGCGGTAGAACTCCGAGCGGGACATCTCGGCGCCACCGAGGCGGCCACCGCACTGGATCTTGATGCCCTTGGCGCCGGCCTTCATGGCGGACTGCATGCTCTTGCGCATGGCCCGACGGAAGGAGACGCGGGAGGAGAGCTGCTCGGCGACGGCCTGGGCAACCAGCTGAGCGTCGGTCTCGGGGTTCTTGACCTCGAGGATGTTCAGCTGGACCTGCTTGCCCGTGAGCTTCTCGAGGTCACCGCGGATGCGGTCGGCCTCGGCGCCACGGCGGCCGATGACGATGCCCGGACGCGCGGTGTGGATGTCCACGCGGACGCGGTCACGGGTGCGCTCGATCTCCACCTTCGAGATGCCGGCGCGCTCCATGCCGGACGTCATCATCCGACGGATGGCGACGTCTTCCTTGACGTAGTCCTTGTACAGCTTGTCGGCGTACCACCGGGACTTGAAGTCCGTGGTGACACCGAGCCGGAACCCATGCGGGTTAACCTTCTGGCCCATTACCGGGTTCCTTCCTTGCTGCTGACGACCACGGTGATGTGGCTGGTCCGCTTGCGGATCCGGTAGGCACGGCCCTGGGCGCGCGGCCGGAACCGCTTCAGGGTCGGGCCCTCGTCGACGTACGCCTCGGAGATGAAGAGGCTGTCGGCGTCGGTGTGGTCGTAGTTGTGCGCGGCGTTGGCGATGGCGCTGTCGAGCACCTTGCCGACGGGCACTGAGGCGGCCTGCGGAGCGAATCGCAGGACCGCCTGAGCCTCCGTGGCGTCCATGCCACGGATAAGGTCCACCACGCGGCGGGCCTTCATGGGCGTAACGCGGATGTACCGCGCCTGGGCCCTGGCTTCCATGGTTGTCCCTCTCAGTTACTTACGTGTCTGAATGCGATCCGCGTTTAGCGGCGCTTCGACTTCCGGTCGTCCTTGACGTGACCCCGGAAGGTGCGCGTCGGCGAGAACTCGCCGAGCTTGTGACCGACCATCGACTCGGTGACGAACACCGGGATGTGGGTCTTGCCGTTGTGCACCGCGATCGTGTGGCCGAGCATGGCCGGGACGATCATCGAGCGACGGGACCAGGTCTTGATGACGTTCTTGGAACCGGCTTCGTTCTGGGCGTCCACCTTCTTGATCAGGTGGTCGTCGACGAAGGGCCCCTTCTTGAGACTGCGCGGCATCTAAACCCGCTCCTAGCGCTTCTTGTTCGTCTTGCGGCGGCGGACGATGTACTTGTTCGAAGCCTTCTTCGGCGAACGAGTACGACCCTCCTTCTGACCCCAGGGGCTGACCGGGTGGCGACCACCGGAGGTCTTGCCCTCACCACCACCGTGGGGGTGGTCAACCGGGTTCATCGCCACACCGCGAACGGTCGGGCGGACGCCCAGCCAGCGCTTGCGGCCGGCCTTACCCCAGTTGATGTTGCTCTGCTCGGCGTTGCCGACCTCGCCGACCGTGGCGCGGCAGCGCTGGTCGACCAGGCGGATCTCACCGGAGGGCATGCGGAGGTGGGCCATGGTGCCCTCCTTCGCGAGCAGCTGCACGGAGGCACCGGCGGAGCGGGCGAACTTGGCGCCGCCACCGGGACGGAGCTCGATCGCGTGGATCGTGGTACCGACCGGGATGTTGCGGAGCGCCAGGTTGTTGCCCGGCTTGATGTCGGCCCCGGGACCGTTCTCGACGCGGTCACCCTGCTGCAGGTTGCGCGGGGCGAGGATGTAGCGCTTCTCGCCGTCGGCGTAGTGCAGCAGCGCGATGCGCGCGGTGCGGTTGGGGTCGTACTCGATGTGCGCGACCTTCGCCGGCACGCCGTCCTTGTCATGGCGACGGAAGTCGATGACACGGTAGGCGCGCTTGTGTCCGCCACCCTGGTGGCGAACGGTCACACGACCGGCGTTGTTACGGCCGCCCTTGCTGTGCAGCGGGCGGACCAGCGACTTCTCCGGCGTGGACCGCGTGACCTCGACGAAGTCGGCGACGCTGGAGCCACGACGGCCCGGCGTAGTCGGCTTGTACTTGCGGATTCCCATTTCTCAGTCCTCGTCCGATATCGGACGATCCGACCCGCTTACGCGGTCGGACCGCCGAAGATGTCGATACGGTCGCCCTCGGCAAGGGTCACGATCGCGCGCTTGCTGTCGGCACGCTTGCCGAAGCCGGTGCGGGTCCGCTTGCGCTTGCCCTGGCGGTTGATCGTGTTGACCCCGGTGACCTTGACCGAGAAGACCGCCTGGACGGCCTGCTTGATCTGGGTCTTGTTGGCGCCGGGGGCCACGATGAACGTGTACTTGCCCTCGTCGAGAAGCGCGTAGCTCTTCTCGGACACGACCGGCTTCAGCAGGACGTCACGGGGGTCCGTGAAGGCCTTGCTCGCGGGCGTGACGACGGTGTTCTTGCCCTCGGCGGCGTGGCGGCGCGCCTTGGCGACGCGCGCGGCCTTGGCGGCCTTCGCAGCCTTGGAGGCGATGCTCGGGTGACGCGTAGCCATCAGGCCTCGCTCCCTTCGGTGTCGTTGGCCTTCGGGCCGGACACGAAGGACTCGAAGGCGGCCTGGGTGAAGACCACGTCGTCCGAGACGAGAACGTCGTACGTGTTCAGCTGGCCCGGCTCCAGGATGTGGACCTGGGGCAGGTTGCGGGCGGACAGCCACGCGGCCTCGTCGGCGCGGTCGACGACCAGGAGCAGGTTCTTGCGCTCCGAGATCTTGCCGAACAGCGACTTGGCGGCCTTCGTGGAGGGGGTCGCGCCCTCGACCACGCCGGAGACGACGTGGATGCGGTTGTGGCGGGCCCGGTCGGTGAGGGCGTGGCGCAGGGCCGCGGCCTTCATCTTCTTGGGCGTCCGCTGCGAGTAGTCACGCGGCACGGGGCCGTGGACGACGCCACCGCCGGCGAACTGCGGCGCACGGGTCGAACCCTGACGGGCGCGGCCGGTGCCCTTCTGGCGGTACGGCTTCTTGCCGCCACCACGGACCTCGCCACGCGTCTTGGTCTTGTGCGTGCCCTGACGGGCAGCGGCCAGCTGCGCGACGACGACCTGGTGGATCAGCGGGATGCTGACCTTCTCGACGTCGAAGATCTCGGCCGGGAGCTCGACGGTCCCGGCGGTGTCGCCGGAGGGCGACAGAATGTCAATGGTGCTCATATCCTCAGGCCCCCTTGGCCGCGGTGCGGACCAGGACGAGGCCGCCGTTCGGACCAGGAACCGCACCCTTGATGAGGAGCAGGCCCTTCTCCGCGTCAACGGCGTGAACGGTCAGGTTCTGGGTGGTGACCCGCTCGTTGCCCATACGACCCGCCATGCGGAGGCCCTTGAACACGCGGCCCGGGGTGGCGCAGCCACCGATGGAACCGGGAGAGCGGTGCTTGCGCTGGGTGCCGTGACCGGCGCCGAGGCCCTTGAAGTTGTGACGCTTCATGACACCGGCGAAGCCCTTGCCCTTGCTCTTGCCGGTCACGTCGACCTTGATGCCGGCCTCGAACACCTCGGCGGTGATCTCCTGGCCGAGGGTGTACTCGCTGGCGTCAGCGGTACGGATCTCGACGAGGTGGCGGCGGGGAGTGACGTCGGCCTTGGCGAAGTGGCCCTTGAGGGGCTTGTTCACCTTGCGCGGGTCGATCTCGCCGAACGCGATCTGGACGGACTCGTAGCCGTCGGCGTCGTTCGTACGGACCTGGGTCACGACGTTGGGGCCGGCCTTGACGACGGTGACCGGAACAACACGGTTGTTCTCGTCCCACACCTGCGTCATGCCGAGCTTCTCGCCCAGGATGCCCTTGATCTGCTTAGCCATCGTTCAGATCACCGGCCTCAGAGCTTGATCTCGATGTCGACACCGGCCGGGAGGTCGAGTCGCATCAGAGAGTCAACGGTCTTGGGGGTCGGGTCGAGGATGTCGATCAGGCGCTTGTGCGTGCGCATCTCGAAGTGCTCGCGCGAGTCCTTGTACTTGTGCGGCGACTTGATGACGCAGTACACGTTCTTCTCAGTGGGCAGCGGCACCGGGCCCGCGACCGACGCACCAGTGCGCGTCACCGTCTCGACGATCTTCTTCGCCGAGGAGTCGATGACCTCGTGGTCGTAGGCCTTGAGCCGGATGCGGATCTTCTGTCCCGCCATGGCTACTCAGTAGTCCTGTCTCTCTACAGCTCTGGAACCCGGTGTTCCGTTGACTTCCTCCGACCCACGCGGTCGGGCGTGTCGCACTTCCACTGACACAGATGTCCCTTGTTCGAACATCCCTGCTGGGAATGAACACGGCCCTTCCGGAACCGCAAGCCGGGGACAGAAGCCCACCGGGTGCCTGGCCGGTGCCGCACTGACACTTCCCGAAAGATTCCCGTACGTCCGCCCCAGCGCTGCCTCACGGCAGTTGGAACGACGAGTACTGTGGGACTCGCTTCCGGTCCTCCCGGCGGGAGGCGCGCAGCATCAACACTCGACCGAGCAACCCCGCTAGTCTGCCATACGGGGCAGGGGCCTGGCCAATCGAGCCGGAGACAATACCCCGAGAGTGACGCAGGTCAAACACAGGTCCTGTCCCCGGCCCGCCGCGGGGCTGCTCGTCCCCCCGTGAGCGGCGCGTCAGCGCACGTCCACGTGGTCCCCGCCGCTCGTGGTGGCGCCCGTCGTGTCGTTGCCGCCGTACGACCAGCGCCAGGTGCCGTCCTTCGAGGCGGTGACCGTGGTCTTCAGGGCGCCGGTGCTGCTCGTCGTGACCTTCTTCACCGTGACGAAGGAGCTGGTGCCCGTCTCACGGAACTGGAGGCTGACCGAACGGCCGCCGTAGCCGCCGTACTTCTTGGTCGCCCAGTCCGCCCGGGTGAGCCTGCCGGTGACGGTGATCTGCTTGCCCTTGGCGACCGGCTCGGGTGAGGCGTTCACGGTGACCTTCGCCGCCCGCTTGAGCCGGACGGTCAGGGAGCGGGTCTCGTGCTCCTCGGCCACCAGGCTCCCGCTGGCCCGGAACAGGCGCAGGGCCACCGCGGTCTTCCAGGTGGTGGCGTCGCTGTTGGAGTCGACGTGCTCCTGGGAGGGGTGGGGGTCGATGTAGAGGGACCCTTCGCACTCGGCCTTGCGGGCGCTCAGCTCGTAGCAGGTGTAGCCGCCCGGTCCGATGAAGTTGTCACCGGTGTCGGCCGCGTGCTCCAGGCCTCCCCGGTAGATGAAGGGAAACGCGTCGTACCGGGAGGGGTCGCTGGTGCTGTACCCGGACGGCAGGGCGATGGTGAAGGTGAGGGACGGCTCCACCACCTTCGAGGTGCCGACGACGATCGGCTTGCCCTTGTTGATCACGATGTCGGACACGGTGATCCCGGTGTCCTGGGCCTGGGCCGCCGGGGCGTTCAGGAGGGTGAGGGCGAGCGCCCCCACGAGCGCGGCCCCGGTGGCCGTACGTCTGCCAGTGGTCATTACCACCACTTTCATGGTGCGGAAAAAGGAGAAGCAGACTATCCCATGACCTGATCATGACTTTCGCTCGGACTACGGCCGGCCGGCCAGGGCGACGAAGACGGCGTAGGCGAGCGGGACCGTGAAGGGTGCCGCCGCCGCGAGGCCCAGGCGGCGGGCGGAGTCGTGGCGCTCCCAGGGCAGCGCCCAGCTCGCCGCCACCAGGAACAGGGCCACGGCCAGGCCCGCCAGCAGCATCGGGAAGGCCACGCCGTAGCTCGCGGCGGAGCGGTCGGCCCGGGCGTAGGCCACCAGGCAGGCGGGGAGCGTGAGCAGGGTCGAGATGAGCGGGGCCGCCCAGGCCCCCTGTGCGCGGTCGTCCAGTGAGTTGTCCGGCATGGCACCATCCCAGCGCCCGCCGCGCCTGTCCGCATGAGCGTTCGTACTCAGAACACAGGGTCGGCGTACGGAGTTCAGACGCTCGCGTTCCGCAGCCGGGCGAACGAGGTGTCCAGTCCCCGCTTCAGCACGCGTGCCGCCGGCCGCTCCACGAACCGGTGCACCAGCCAGCTCAGCAGCATGAAGCCGGCGATGACGCAGACGACCAGGAGGCGGGCGTCCATCGTGTCGCGCAGGCGGTTGATCATCGCCGTGCCCGCCGCGTAGTGCATCAGGTAGAGCGGGTAGGTCAGGGCCCCCGCCGTCACCAGCCACCTCCAGCGGACGCGGTCCGTGGCGCCGAGGGCGACGGCGACCATGGCCAGCAGGAAGACCGTGAAGATCAGAACGCTCCCCCGCCATCCCGACACGTGCTCGACCTCGTCGATCCGGATGCCGAGTTCGCGCTGGCCCATCAGCCAGGCCATCGCCAGGACGCCCCACAGCAGCAGGTCCTGGCCGAAGCGGTGCATCAGGTAGAGGGACAGGCCGGCGATGAAGTACCAGGCGCCCTCCGGATTGGCGACCAGTTCCAGCAGGGGGAGTTTCGAGATCGGGGCGAGCATCGCCGCGGCGCCCCACACACAGCAGAAGACGACCACCTTGCGGTAGGTCAGGCCGCTCCACACGACGATCAGGAAGAGGAGGTAGAAGCGCAGCTCCGACCAGAGGGTCCAGTAGACGCCGTCGACGTTCATGACGCCCGAACCCGACTGCAGCATCGTGAAGTTGAGGAGGACGTCACGGGTGCGCAGGCGGTCCCACACGCCCGGCAGGGCCACCAGGACGGCCGTGGTGAAGACGATGGCGAACCAGTACGCCGGATACAGCCGGATCACCCGGGACGTGAAGAACTGCCGGGGGCTGCGGCCCCAGCAGGACATGCAGATCACGAAGCCGCTGATCACGAAGAAGATCTCGACGCCGATCCAGCCGTAGGAGGCGAACCGGAAGACCGTCGGCATGATGTCGGAGACCGGGCGGTCCCAGATGCGGTTGCCGGGCTGGTCGACGCGCCGGGTGCCGGCGTAGTGGTGCACGGCGACCATGAGGGCGGCGAGGAGCCGGATGCCGTCGATGGCGTAGAGCCGACGGCCGGCGCGGTCGCGTACGGCGGCGTGCCGGGCGGGCCGGACCTGCTCGGTGGGCGCGGCGAGGGGCGGAAGGGGCTGTTGCAGGCCGTCGCGGACGATCCGCCGCGGCATCGGCCTTCTGCTCTCCGCGTCCTGCATCGACACCTGCGAGTCCGTCCGTCTCGTGGGGAAACCGGGCCGGGAGTGGCCACCGGGCGCCTCAGGCTACGACTCTCACAACCACCCCACAGCGGTCAGACAGGAACATTCGGGACGGCCTCGCGCGACAGTTGGCCGAAGCCTCGGGAAGACGTCCCCCGGAGTTCGCCCACTCTTCACCCGCCCCGCGGGCAACCCCCAAAGGCGAAGGGGCCCGTACGACCGAAGTCGTACGGGCCCCTTCAGAGACCTACGGGTCTCGGAGACCTGTCAGGTCAAGATCAGGCGGTGATCTTGGTGACCTGGCCGGCGCCGACCGTCCGGCCACCCTCACGGATGGCGAACTTCAGGCCCTCTTCCATGGCGACGGGCTGGATGAGCTCCACCTTCATCTCGGTGTTGTCACCCGGCATGACCATCTCGGTGCCCTCGGGGAGGGTCACGACGCCGGTCACGTCCGTCGTACGGAAGTAGAACTGCGGACGGTAGTTGTTGAAGAACGGCGTGTGGCGGCCACCCTCGTCCTTGGAGAGGATGTAGGCCTGGGCCTCGAACTGGGTGTGCGGCGTGACCGAACCCGGCTTGATGATGACCTGGCCGCGCTCGACGTCCTCGCGCTTGATGCCACGGAGCAGCAGACCGACGTTCTCACCGGCCTGGCCCTCGTCGAGCAGCTTGCGGAACATCTCGATGCCGGTGACCGTGGTGGTGGTCTTCTCGGTCTTGATGCCGATGATGTCGACGGTCTCGTTGACCTTGAGGACACCACGCTCGATACGACCGGTGACGACGGTGCCACGACCGGTGATCGTGAAGACGTCCTCGATCGGCATCAGGAACGGCTTGTCGACGTCACGCTCGGGCTGCGGGATCGCCTCGTCGACGGCGGCCATCAGGTCCAGGACCGACTGGCCCCACTCCTTGTCGCCCTCGAGAGCCTTGAGCGCCGAGACCTTGACGACGGGAACGTCGTCGCCCGGGAACTCGTACTCGGAGAGGAGCTCACGCACCTCGAGCTCGACGAGCTCCAGGATCTCCTCGTCGTCCACCATGTCGGCCTTGTTCAGGGCGACGACGATGTACGGAACGCCGACCTGGCGGGCCAGGAGCACGTGCTCCTTGGTCTGCGGCATCGGGCCGTCGGTGGCGGCGACCACGAGGATGGCGCCGTCCATCTGGGCAGCACCGGTGATCATGTTCTTGATGTAGTCCGCGTGACCGGGGCAGTCGACGTGGGCGTAGTGACGCGTCTCGGTCTGGTACTCGACGTGCGCGATGGAGATGGTGATACCGCGCTGGCGCTCCTCGGGAGCCTTGTCGATCTGGTCGAAGGCCGAGGCCTCGTTCAGGTCCGGGTACGCGTCGTGCAGCACCTTGGTAATGGCGGCCGTGAGGGTCGTCTTACCGTGGTCGATGTGACCGATGGTGCCGATGTTGACGTGGGGCTTAGTCCGCTCGAACTTCGCCTTCGCCACGGGGTCCTCCTGTGGAGTGGTTCTGAACGCCTTGCTTCATCGGCGCCAGGTGATCTTTGCTGGAAAGCCTCGGCCCGGGGGCACTCCCCCACGAATGCGGGTGAATGCCCCTCCGGGCTCCGGAGTCAAGCCTAAAGCGTGCGAACGCGGTGCGTTACTCGCCCTTGGCCTTCGCGATGATCTCCTCGGCGACGTTCCGCGGAACCTCGGCGTAGGAGTCGAACTGCATCGAGTAGCTTGCGCGACCCGACGTCTTGCTGCGGAGGTCTCCGACGTAGCCGAACATCTCCGAGAGGGGCACGAGGCCCTTCACGACGCGGGCACCGGCCCGCTCCTCCATGGCCTGGATCTGACCACGGCGGGAGTTGATGTCGCCGATGACCTCACCCATGTAGTCCTCGGGCGTGGTGACCTCGACGGCCATCATCGGCTCGAGCAGCACGGGGCTGGCCTTGCGCGCGGCCTCCTTGAAGGCCTGCGAGCCGGCGATCTTGAACGCGAGCTCGGAGGAGTCCACCTCGTGGTAGGCACCGTCGAGAAGCGTGACGCGGACGCCCGTCATCTCGTACCCGGCGAGGATGCCGAACTGCATGGCCTCCTGCGCACCGGCGTCCACCGAAGGGATGTACTCCTTCGGGATACGGCCACCGGTCACCTTGTTCACGAACTCGTACGAGGCGTCGCCGCCCTCGATCGGCTCGATCGCGATCTGCACCTTGGCGAACTGGCCGGTACCACCAGTCTGCTTCTTGTGCGTGTAGTCGACGCGCTCGACGGCCTTGCGGATCGTCTCGCGGTACGCGACCTGCGGCTTGCCGACGTTGGCCTCGACCTTGAACTCACGGCGCATACGGTCGACCAGCACCTCGAGGTGCAGCTCGCCCATACCACCGATGATGGTCTGGCCGGTCTCCTCGTCCGAGTGGACCTGGAAGGAGGGGTCCTCCTCCGCGAGACGCTGGATGGCGACACCCAGCTTCTCCTGGTCACCCTTGGACTTGGGCTCGATGGCGACCTGGATGACCGGCGCCGGGAAGTCCATGGACTCCAGGATCACCGGCTGCTTGTCGTCGGACAGCGTCTCACCGGTGGTGGTCTGCTTCAGGCCCATGACGGCGACGATGTCGCCGGCGCCCACCGACTCGATCTCCTCACGCTTGTTCGCGTGCATGCGGTAGATCTTGCCGATGCGCTCCTTCTTGCCCTTGACGGAGTTCAGCACCGCGGTGCCGGACTCCAGGCGACCGGAGTAGATCCGGACGAAGGTGAGCTTGCCGAGGTGCGGGTCGCTCATGATCTTGAACGCCAGCGCCGACAGCGGCTCCTCGTCGGACGGCTTGCGCTTGACGACGACCTCGGGGTCCTTGACGTCGTGGCCCTCGATGGCCTCGACGTCGAGCGGGGTCGGCAGGTAGCGCACGACCGCGTCGAGCAGGGGCTGGACGCCCTTGTTCTTGAACGCGGTGCCACAGAACACCGGGGTGACCGTGGTGTCCTTCGACTTGCCGGAGGCGATGGTGATGCGACGGATCGCCGCGTAGAGCTGCTCCACGGAAGGCTCCTCGCCCTCCAGGTACAGCTCCATGATCTCTTCGTCGTTCTCGGCGACGGCCTCGATGAGCTTGCCGCGGTACTCCTCGGCAGCCTCGGTGTGCGTGGCCGGGATGTCGACGGTGTCGTACATCTCGCCCTTGGCCGCCTCGGCGGACCACACGAGCGCCTTCATAGTGACGAGGTCGACGACACCCTTGAAGTCGGCCTCGGCGCCGATCGGCAGCTGCATGACGAGCGGCTGGGCGCCCAGACGGTCCGAGATCATGTCCACGCAGCGGTGGAACTCGGCGCCGGTACGGTCCAGCTTGTTGACGAAGCAGATGCGGGGCACGCCGTAACGGTCGGCCTGACGCCACACCGTCTCGGACTGCGGCTCCACGCCGGCAACGCCGTCGAACACCGTCACGGCACCGTCGAGAACGCGGAGCGAACGCTCCACCTCGACGGTGAAGTCGACGTGACCCGGGGTGTCGATGATGTTGATGGTGTGGTCGACGCCGTCGAGCGGCCAGTGACAGGTGGTGGCAGCAGAGGTGATCGTGATGCCACGCTCCTGCTCCTGCTCCATCCAGTCCATGGTGGCGGCGCCGTCGTGGACCTCACCGATCTTGTACGAAACGCCGGTGTAGAACAGGATCCGCTCGGTGGTGGTCGTCTTGCCCGCGTCGATGTGGGCCATGATCCCAATGTTGCGGACCCTGGCCAGGTCAAGCGAAGTGGTAGCCATAAGGCTTCAGTCTTCTCTCGGTCTCGATGGGGTCTGCGACTACCAGCGGTAGTGCGCGAAGGCCTTGTTGGACTCGGCCATCTTGTGCGTGTCCTCGCGCTTCTTGACGGCCGCACCGAGGCCGTTCGAGGCGTCGAGAAGCTCGTTGAGCAGACGCTCGGTCATGGTCTTCTCGCGGCGGGCGCGGGAGTAACCGACCAGCCAGCGCAGCGCCAGCGTGTTGGCGCGGCCGGGCTTGACCTCGACCGGCACCTGGTAGGTGGCGCCACCGACACGGCGGGACTTGACCTCAAGGGTCGGCTTGATGTTCTCGAGCGCGCGCTTGAGGGTGATGACCGGGTCGTTGCTGGTCTTCTCGCGCAGGCCCTCCATGGCGCCGTACACGATGCGCTCGGCGGTGGAGCGCTTGCCGTTCAGCAGCACCTTGTTGATCAGGGAGGTGACAAGAGGAGAACCGTAGACCGGGTCGATGATGACCGGGCGCTTCGGGGCGGGGCCCTTACGAGGCATTCTTACTTCTCCTTCTTGGCGCCGTAGCGGCTGCGGGCCTGCTTGCGGTTCTTGACACCCTGGGTGTCGAGCGAACCGCGGATGATCTTGTAGCGAACACCGGGCAGGTCCTTCACACGGCCGCCGCGCACGAGCACGATGGAGTGCTCCTGCAGGTTGTGTCCCTCACCCGGAATGTAAGCAGTGACCTCGATCCCGCTGGTCAGACGCACACGCGCGACCTTACGCAGGGCCGAGTTCGGCTTCTTCGGGGTGGTCGTGAACACACGCGTGCAGACGCCGCGACGCTGAGGGGAACCCTCGAGTGCGGGCGTCTTGTTCTTCTCGACCTTGTCCTGCCGGCCCTTGCGGACCAGCTGCTGGATCGTAGGCACTACTTCTCCGGTTTCTGTGTGCCGAATGGTGAAGCTAACCTGGAACGTCGCCGACCCACGCGGTCGGGTGTGTCGAATCCGGCGGACTCCCGCCGCAAGGCGAAAAGGGCGCAGATTACGGTGGCCGCTCACGGCCCCCCTAGTGCGGTTCAAGGCACGCACGGGAGCCAGGGCACACCCCAGGCACAAGGTCTGAGCGTACCCAGCTCATTCGCTGCGGTCAAAACAGATGCCCGACGGCACCCTCGCGGAGCGGTCGATGTCAAGCCCCTACGCCGTGGACGATCTTCGATTTCACACGGAACACACGCCCGGGAGGCCCGTCCCCGTCACTGCCCCGCGGCTCCTCCCGGCGCTCACCCGGAGGCGAGCCCCACCGCTACCAGCAGCGTCATCATCACCGACCAGGCCGCGATCGACAGCCAGCCGAACACCAGCCCGGTCAACGCCAGCCCGTCACCGCTCTCCCCCGTCCGCTCCATCTCCGCCCGTGCCGCGTGCCCGAGGATCACCGCCGGAATCCCGGTGAACCCGAAGGTCGGCACGCACAGCAGCCCGCACACCGCCGCTCCGACCGCCTTCCCGTTCGCCCGCGGCCGCGGGGCGGGCAGGAACGTCCGCGGTACGGCCGTGACGGGCGCCGGCTGCGGCACGGGGCCCAGCGGCAGATCGGACACGAGCAGCGCCAGCTCCCCCACGGTCCGCGCCGCGTACGCCCGCTCCACCCGCTTGTCGAACTCCCCCTTCTCCAGCCGCCCCTCCCCGTACCCGGCCCGCAACACGTCGACGGCCCGCTCCCGGTCGGCGTGGGAGGCGAGCATGGAGGAGGCGGCAGGCTGCGGGGCGGCGTATCTGGGCCAGGGGCGCGCGACAGGGGCATGCGCGCTGGACCAGGCCCCCGCCACCGGGCCGTCCCTGCCCGGCCCTGACGGCGACTCCTCATTCCCCTGCCACGGTTGCCACGACGGTTGCGACACAGGAGCACCCCCTGGGCGGTCGAATGCCTCCATGATGCTCCAACGCGCCGATACCGGGACAGGTTCCCGTATCCCGAAGCGGAAGCACCCATGGAACTCAGCGCCTCAACCGCCCCCCGGCCTCGAACGAACGCCTTCATCGTCCCGGCAATCACGTACGCCGACGGCGCGTCGGCCACTGCGGCCGGTTGTCGCCCGTTTCCCGAACCGCCGCTTCAAGTACGTTGGCTGGTTGCGGAATCAACGGCATCTGTGCAGGTGAACGAGGGGGCTGGGGATATGGCCGGGGGGCAGGCGCATGCATGGGACGACGGCGGATTCGACGACAAGGTGCCGTTTCTCGCCCGTCTGGAGAAGGATGACCGGGTCGCCCTCCTCGCCATCGGCCGGCCGCTGAGCTATCCGGCACGCGGTGTGGTCATGCGCCAGAACGAACCGTCCACCCATGTGCTGCTGCTCCTGCACGGCTGGACCAAGGTCACGGTGAACGCCGCCAACGGCTACGAGGCGCTGCTCGCCCTGCGCGGCCCGGGCGACATAGTCGGTGAGGGGGCGGCCCTGAGCAGGCGTCTGCGCTCGGCGACGGTCACCGCCCTGGAGCCGGTCGACGCGGTGGTCGTGGAGGAGGGCCGCTTCACCGCGTTCCTCGCCGACAACGCGCGCGTGGCCTTGCAGCTGCTGGGGCTCGCCACCGACCGGCAGCGCTCGACAGACCGTCGCAGGCTGGAATGGGCCGCCCTGACGGTACGTGAGCGACTGGCCGTCCTGCTGCTCGAACTCGTGCGCACCCACGGCAGGCACACGGACTCGGGCATCGAGCTCACGATCGGGCTCACTCAGCAGGAGTTCGCGGGCTCGGTCGGCTCGTCACGCGAGGCGGTGGCCCGGCTCCTCAAGGACCTGCGCGGCCGCGACGTCGTCATCACCGATCGTCGCCGCATCGTCGTGCTCCGTCCCGACGTGCTGCGTCGCATCGTCGCGGGCGGCGCGACCTGACCATACGGAACCCGGCGGCCTGACCGCACAGCCCCCGTCCCGTCTGTGCACACGGTCACAGTTCCTCCGTGTCATCGGTCCTTCGGCGCGCGCCGGGGTCGGGCCATCGTGCTGGGCACCAGCCCAGTCGCGAGAGGCAGCCATGACCGACCCCGTGTACCGCACCATCCTGCTCTTCGACATTGAGCGGTTCGGCAAGCGTGACGACGTGGAGCAGGCCTATCTGCGCCGGATGCTCTACGACGTCGTCGATGCCACGCTCCTCGCCGCAGGCATCGACGAGACGTCCCGGCTTCGGGCGGACCGCGGTGACTCCGTCATGGAACTCATCGATACCCACGTCTCCGTGCCAGCCCTGGCCAAGACTCTGCTGAGCGAGACCCCGGCGCTCCTGCACAGCAAGAACCGGCTGGTCGCCGACAGCACACGGATGCGGTTGCGCACGGTGCTCTCCGCCGGCTATGTCGCCGTGGACGAACTCGGCGGCTGGGTGGGCCGTGACCTCAACCACGCCGTGCGCCTGCTGGACTCCGACCCGCTGAAGGCGGCGCTGAAGAACCGCGGCGACGACTGGGTGCTGTGTACGTCCGACAGCGTCTACCAGGGTGTCGTCAGCAACGGACACCTGGGGGTACGGCCGGAGGACTTCCACCGGATCACTGTGGAGACCAAGGAAGGGCCGACCGTCGCCTGGCTCCACGGCGCACCCACGGACCCCGCCCCGGACGCGCCCGCCGCCGACGCCCCCGCGGACTCCCCGCCCGGCGGCGGCCCGTTCGCCCAGCACAACGAGACCCGCGTCAAGGGCGACCACTTCGGGCCCAGCGGTGGCACTAACGGCAACCTGACCTACGACTTCGGCTCATTCCCGCGAGGCGAGAGGCGGGGTGGGCGCCGATGAGCCAGGAGGACGTGGCGCCCGCCTCCGCCGCCGACGCGGCCAAGCCGGACGGTGGGCAGAAGAAGCAGGACGACTCGGCGGAGTCCCAGGAACGGCAGCGGCAGAAGGCCTGGAGCGCGCGCTCACACCTGATCGACCACGGCCCGGCCTTCGTCCTCCCGCTGGCCCGCACCGACGCCAGGAGGGACCTGTTCGGCGTCACCGGCGGTGTGGTCAAGGGCGATGTGAACTACCACTTCGGGTCGGAACCGAAGCAGGTCGAGCACCTCTCCGGGGAGATCCCACGGGAACAGGTCGAGGCGTTGGCAGATGTCTTCCACGACTGCCCCAGCTTTGACGAGGCGCTCGACCGGCTGCGCAGCGACCGGGTCGTCATCCTCTCCGGCGGCCGCGACACCGGCCGGCGCACGGCAGCGCTGATGCTACTGCTACGCATGGAGGCAGGGCGGATGCGCCACCTCGACCCGCCGGCCTCGCTCGCCGTCCTGCTGGAGCAGCTGGACGACGCGACCGGACACGTCCTGCTGAATCTGGCCACCAGCCGCAGCCATCCACTGCGCGAGCCGCACCTGCTGGGTCTGCGTGAGCGACTCAAGCGCAACGGCGGCTACCTGGTGATCACTGTCGAGCCGTCGGCCGCTCTGGAGGACGTCCCGTTCGTACGCTGGGAGCCGCCGCCGCCCGAGGACATACTGCGCTCCCACGTCACCCCGCACACCGGGCCGGACGCGTGGCAGGAACTGTGCGCGCTGACGCCCGTGACGAAGTTCCTGGCCCGGCAGCAACAGCCGGGAGCGATCGAGGAGTTCGCACGCCACCTCGTCTCCTACCACCGCGGGGAGTCGGACGCGGAGAAGCTCGCCGCCTTCGGTGAGGAGGCCCTGACCACCCAGGTCGGCCGCTGGCTCACCGACGAGCAGCGCCCGACCTCGCTGCACGACAAGGCCTTCCTCATCGCGCTCGCCGTCTTCGACAAGGCTCCGTACGCGGTGACCGCCGAACTCGCCGATCTGCTCTACGTACAGCTCCAGGAAACGGCCAACCCCCGAGTGGCGCCCGAGATCCCGGTCTTCGCCGACTCCCGTGAGGAACGGCTGCGGCGCGCCCAGGCCCGCGGGTACTGGGACACCGAGGTCACCGAGTGGGGACCCCTCGTCGGCCAGTACTTCGCCGCCTTCCGCGACGAACGCATGGCCCCGCTCCTGCTGGCGGAGGTGTGGAACCTCCGCCCGTCCGCCCGGCCGGCCCTCGTCGAGTGGATCCGTGACCTCGCCGAGGACGGCCGCCCCCTGGTCCGGACGCGGGCCGCCTCCGCCACCGCCCTGCTCGCCACCGCCGACCTGTCCTCGACCATGGCGCTCCTCGTGGAGCCCTGGGCGGACGACGACGACTTCAACTCCTGGCTGACGGCGGCCAACACCCTCACCATGGCCCAGCTGCTGGAGGTGCCCGCCGTCTTCCGCATCCTGCACGACTGGTGCACCGGCGAGTACGAGGGCCGCCGCTGGACGGCCGTACGCGCCTACGGCCTGCTGGGACCGGTGCACTACGAGCACGCCCTGAACGCCCTGCTGGACGCCATCCGGGGGCAGCGGCGCCCGGAGGACCAAGAGGGCGACGAGGACGACGCCAAGGCCTATGAGGACTACCTGGAGGAAGAGGAGCAACAGTTCGCGGACGCCTTGGAACTGCTGCTCCTCGCCCTGCGCGAACCCGTGCTGCGCGTGCTCGCCGAACGTCTTCCCAGCGACCGCAGGGTGCGTACGTACGCATTGCGGGCCTTCCTCCAGGCGTGCCGGCAGACCGACGGGCCCGAGGACCGCCCACTCGTCCTGGACTGGTACGCACAGGCCGCTGCCGCGGTCGACGGCACAGAGGCACGCCACCTCGTCACGTTCTGGCAGGCCGCGCTAGGGGACCGGGAGCTCACGGCGCAGGCGTTGCGAATCCTGCGCGGCTGGGTCCTCATTGCCGACCGGGACCCCGAGTCGGAAGCGGCGCTCACCTCGCTGCTGCCCGCCCTTGTGACGACGTCCGCCGACCACCACCGCGTGAGCCACCTGCTCCGCGCGGTCCGGGACGCCAGGAAACCCCCCTCACCAGCGGCCGAACGGCTGCTGGCGCGCATCTCCGGCGATTGAGAGAGGCCCATGACGGAACACACCGACCCACGATCCGAACGGCCGGAAGACGACAGGGACCTGCCGCGCACCGGCGTACAAGCGGAGCAGAAGGAGGGCCTTGACTGGTTCGCACAGCGACCCGGGGCGCCGTTCACGCCCCGCCCTGACGCGGACCCCGTCCACACCGTCTGGCACCTGTCGCGATACCGGTTCGGCAGCCGGCGCTACGCGGGACGTCTCGACCACGCGCTGGTCCTGGTCACCCAGCAGGGGACGTACAAGACGTTCATGCCGCCCAAGCGCCCCACATCGGTCTGGGGCTACGTCACGGTGTACGAGGTGGACACGGACTCCCATGCCTTCCAGCTGAATGTGCCCCTGCCCAGCCGGATCGACAGCTTCGAGTTCGAGGCCACTGCCGACATCAGCTGGCGCGTGATCGATCCGGAGTCGTTCGTGCGCAGCCAGCAGCATGACGTGCCCGCCCTGCTCACCCGCAGGCTGCTGCCGGTCATGCGGGCGGCCGGACGCGGGCATCACATCGAGGCGAGCGCCGACGCCGAGGAGGCCGTGCAGCGGGCCGTCGACGCGGCCCCGCAGATCGGCACCGCGGAGGGCCTGGAGGTTGGTTGCTCGGTCCGGCTTCGACGCGACGCCACGGAGCGCGTCCACCAGAGCAGGCTGCGCACGGCCCGTCACGAGGAGGAGGCCGCCGAACCGGAGCATCGCGCCTCGATGCGCCGCGAGGAGTACGAGGCGAAGCGGACAGCCGCGAAGATCGAGTTCTACGAACGCCACCTGGCCAGGGGCGGTACAGCCGCGCTCGCCCTGCACCTGGCGGTGCACCCCGAGGACACCAACATGGTCCTCCAGCACCTCCACACCGAGCAGGCCGAGCTGGTACGGACTCAGCTGCACCTGATCGACCAGGCGCTGGACGGCAAACGGCTGGAGGACTACCACCTCGAAAAGCCCCACGAGCTCATCGCCGAACGGATGATGGCCATCCTGCGGGCCACAGGAGCCTCCGCCGCCGGTGAACCCCCGCCCGCCTACCCGGAGCTGCCGCGCGAGCGCCACCCGGACGACGGCCCATGACCCGGGCCCCGCGCAGCCCACGCCCGCGGGCCGACGTCCACCTGCTCGCCGAACTTCGCAGCGAGATCGCGCGTGCCGACGCCAAGGCCACGGTCCTGGTGGGGATGCTCGGCGTGACGGCGGGCGTGCTGAGCGCCCTCCTGATCAACCTGCGCTGGTCCCCCGCCCGCCTGTCGGTGCCGGCCGCCCTGCTGTGGTGGTCGGGAAGCGCGCTGCTCGTCACCTCGCTCGTCGCCCTGCTCCTGGCCGTGACACCCCGCTACGGCAGAAACCACTGGGCGCCGGGCCGCCCGCTCACCTACTTCGACGACATCAACCGCGCCGTCCGCGCCGGCCTGCTCGCCGCCGCCCTGGCGGACACCGAACGCTCGCCCGCCCGGGCGCTGCGCACCGCCCTCGCCGAAAACAGTCGTATCGCCGCTCGCAAGCACTTCTGGATCCGGACCGGACTGATCGCCTTCGGCGGCTCTACGGTCCTGCTCCCCATGTCGCTGCTCGTCGCCTGAGAACGTCCCCGCCCGGAAGGAAGCGCCATGTCCCTGAACCACGAACCCGAGGAACGCGAGGAACCCCGGAAATGCCGGAAACCGGACGAGGAGCTGCCGTTCCGCTCCGGCCGCGTCCACATATCCACCCGCCGACGGGGCGCGGACATCACCGCCCTCGGCCATCTGGCGCTCCACCTCCCCCACGGGCTCGCCAGCCTGGCCGTCGTCTTCCTGGCGTCGTACGTCGTCGGGCTCGTGAGCGGCCTTCCCTGGTGGGTCCCGTTCGGCTGCTGGGCGCTCAGCGGAGCCCTAGTCTTCAGCAAGCCCTGCGAACGCCTCCTGGCCCGGTGGCTCTTCCGGCTGCGCTACCCCGCCCCGGAGGAGGAGAGGAAACTCCATCCCGTCTGGCGGGAGGTCGCGGGCCGGGCCGGAGTCGATGCGCACGCGTACCAGCTCTGGGTGGAGAACAGCTCCGACATCAACGCCCTGGCGGCAGCCGGCCACATCGTCAGCGTCACCAGCCATTCGCTGAAGGAGCTCACCCCGGCCCAGCTCGGCGGCGTCCTCGCCCACGAACTGGGCCATCACACTCGAGGGCACGCGTGGGCGTCTCTGCTCTCCCTCTGGTACGCACTGCCCGCCCGGGTCGCCTGGCGTCTGCTGCTCAAACTCGCCTCGCGGGTCAAGCGACTCTCCGCGAACGCAGCGACCCTCACGATCATCGTCGCGGCGGTTGTCGTCCTCGCGTTGGCGACCGCGACATACGGCCTGATCTTCCTTCCGCTGGCCACGCCGTATCTGGTGGCCGCTGTCTCCCGGCGCGCCGAACTACGCGCGGACGAGCACGCCGCGGGTCTCGGATTCGCCGCGCATCTGCTGGAGGTGCTGCGTGCGGAGCATGACCGCATGGAGTCACGGCACACCGCCCGGGAGGGCCTGATGCTGCGCCTGCTCGACTCCCATCCCGATGTCCATACGCGGATGCACCACCTGCGGGCCTATGTGGAACGCGGGCGCTGACACGCCGAAGGGCGGCCACCCCAAAGGGTGACCGCCCTTCGACAAACGACCCGCTTACTGGTTGTACGGCCCGTAGTCGTAGTCCTCCAGCGGCACAGCCTGACCCGAGCCCGTGCCGAACGGCGAGTAGTCGATGTCGTCGTAGCCGACGGCCGAGTACATCGCGGCCTTGGCCTCCTCGGTCGGCTCGACCCGGATGTTGCGGTAGCGGGACAGACCCGTACCGGCCGGGATGAGCTTACCGATGATGACGTTCTCCTTGAGGCCGATGAGCGAGTCGGACTTGGCGTTGATCGCCGCGTCCGTGAGGACTCGCGTCGTCTCCTGGAAGGAGGCCGCCGACAGCCAGGACTCCGTGGCCAGCGAGGCCTTGGTGATACCCATGAGCTGCGGACGACCGGAGGCCGGGTGACCGCCCTCCTGGACCACACGACGGTTCTCGGTCTCGAACTTCGAGCGCTCGACCAGCTCGCCGGGCAGCAGCTCGGCGTCGCCGGACTCGATGATCGTCACCCGGCGGAGCATCTGCCGGATGATGATCTCGATGTGCTTGTCGTGGATCGACACACCCTGCGAGTTGTAGACCTTCTGGACCTCGCCGACCAGGTGGACCTGGACGGCACGCTGGCCCAGGATGCGCAGCACGTCGTGCGGGTTGGTGGCACCCACGGTGAGCTTCTGGCCCACCTCGACGTGCTCGCCCTCGCTGACCAGAAGACGCGCGCGCTTCGAGATCGGGAACGCCGTCTCGTCGCTGCCGTCGTCCGGCGTGATGACGATCTTCTTGGTCTTCTCGGTCTCCTCGATCCGCACGCGGCCCTGGGCCTCGGAGATCGGGGCGACGCCCTTCGGGGTACGGGCCTCGAAGAGCTCGACGACACGCGGCAGACCCTGGGTGATGTCGTCACCGGCCACACCACCGGTGTGGAAGGTACGCATCGTCAGCTGGGTACCGGGCTCACCGATGGACTGGGCGGCGATGATGCCGACCGCCTCACCGATGTCGACCAGCTTGCCGGTGGCCAGCGAGCGGCCGTAGCACATGGCGCAGGTGCCGACGGCGGACTCGCAGGTCAGGACCGAGCGAGTCTTGACCGTCTCGACACCGTGCTTGACCAGCTCGTCGATGAGCACGTCACCGAGGTCGGTACCGGCCGGGGCCAGCACCTTGCCGTCGACGACGATGTCCTCGGCGAGGCAGCGCGCGTACACGGAGGTCTCGACGTCGTCCGCCTTGCGCAGGACGCCGTCGGCGCCGCGCTCGGCGATCGCGAGCTTGAGGCCGCGGTCGGTGCCGCAGTCCTCCTCGCGGATGATGACGTCCTGCGAGACGTCCACCAGACGACGGGTCAGGTAACCCGAGTCGGCGGTACGCAGGGCGGTGTCCGCGAGACCCTTACGGGCACCGTGCGTGGAGATGAAGTACTCCAGCACGGACAGGCCCTCACGGAAGGACGCCTTGATCGGACGCGGGATCGTCTCGTTCTTGGCGTTCGACACCAGACCACGCATACCGGCGATCTGCCGCATCTGCATCATGTTTCCTCGGGCACCCGAGTCAACCATCATGAAGATGGGGTTCGTCTTGGGGAAGTTCTCGTTCATCGCCTCGGCGACCTCGTTGGTCGCCTTGGTCCAGATCGCGATGAGCTCCTGAGTGCGCTCTTCCTTGGTGATCAGACCGCGCTCGTACTGCTTCTGGACCTTCTCGTCCTGCGCCTCGTAGCCCTTGACGATCTCCTTCTTCGCCTCGGGAACGACGACGTCGGAGATGGCCACGGTGACACCGGAACGGGTCGCCCAGTAGAAGCCGGCCGCCTTCAGGTTGTCGAGCGTCGCCGCCACGATGACCTTGGGGTAGCGCTCGGCCAGGTCGTTGACGATCTCGGAGAGCTGCTTCTTGCCCACCGAGTAGTCGACGAACGGGTAGTCCTCGGGCAGCAGCTCGTTGAAGAGCGCGCGGCCCAGGGTGGTGCGCAGGCGGAACGAGTCTCCCTGCTGCCACTCCGGCTCGCCCTCCTCGCGCGCCGGCGGCGTCCAGCCGCGCGGCGGGATGGTGCCCACCGGGAAGCGGATGTCGATCTGCGACTGGAGAGCCAGCTCGCCCGCGTCGAACGCCATGATCGCCTCGGCCGTGGAGCCGAACGCGCGGCCCTCGCCCTTGGTGTCACGCAGCTCGCCGTCGGTGGTGAGGAAGAACAGACCGAGGACCATGTCCTGGGTCGGCATCGTCACCGGACGGCCGTCGGCGGGCTTGAGGATGTTGTTCGAGGACAGCATCAGGATGCGGGCCTCGGCCTGCGCCTCCGCGGACAGCGGCAGGTGCACGGCCATCTGGTCACCGTCGAAGTCCGCGTTGAACGCGGTGCAGACGAGCGGGTGGATCTGGATGGCCTTGCCCTCGACCAGCTGCGGCTCGAAGGCCTGGATACCGAGGCGGTGCAGGGTGGGAGCACGGTTCAGCAGAACCGGGTGCTCGGCGATGACCTCTTCGAGGACGTCGTACACGACCGTGCGGCCGCGCTCCACCATGCGCTTGGCGCTCTTGATGTTCTGCGCGTGGTTCAGGTCGACCAGGCGCTTCATCACGAACGGCTTGAAGAGCTCCAGCGCCATCGCCTTCGGCAGACCGCACTGGTGCAGCTTCAGCTGCGGACCGACGACGATCACGGAACGCGCGGAGTAGTCCACACGCTTGCCGAGCAGGTTCTGACGGAAACGACCCTGCTTGCCCTTCAGCATGTCGCTGAGGGACTTCAGCGGGCGGTTGCCGGGGCCCGTCACCGGGCGGCCGCGACGACCGTTGTCGAAGAGGGCGTCAACGGCCTCCTGAAGCATGCGCTTCTCGTTGTTGACGATGATCTCGGGCGCGCCGAGGTCGAGGAGCCTCTTCAGACGGTTGTTGCGGTTGATCACACGGCGGTACAGGTCGTTCAGGTCGGAGGTCGCGAAGCGGCCACCGTCGAGCTGCACCATCGGACGCAGGTCCGGCGGGATGACCGGCACGCAGTCCAGCACCATGCCCTTGGGGCTGTTGCTGGTCTGCAGGAACGCGGAGACGACCTTCAGGCGCTTGAGCGCACGGGTCTTCTTCTGGCCCTTGCCGGTACGGATGATCTCGCGGAGCTTCTCGGCCTCCTCGTCGAGGTCGAAGGACTCCAGGCGCTTCTGCAGCGCCGCGGCACCCATCGAACCGTCGAAGTACGTGCCGAAGCGGTCCCGCAGCTCGCGGTAGAGCAGCTCGTCGCCCTCGAGGTCCTGGACCTTGAGGTTCTTGAAGCGGGTCCACACCTCGTCGAGACGGTCGATCTCGCGCTGCGCACGGTCGCGCAGCTGCTTCATCTCGCGCTCGGCACCCTCGCGCACCTTGCGGCGCACGTCGGCCTTGGCACCCTCGGCCTCCAGCTCGGCCAGGTCGGACTCGAGCTTCTTGGCGCGGGCCTCGAGGTCGGCGTCGCGACGGTTCTCGACCTGCTGGCGCTCCACGGAGACGTGCGCCTCCAGGGAGGGCAGGTCACGCGTACGGCGCTCCTCGTCGACGTACGTGATCATGTACGCCGCGAAGTAGATGACCTTCTCGAGGTCCTTGGGAGCCAGGTCGAGCAGGTAGCCCAGACGCGACGGGACGCCCTTGAAGTACCAGATGTGCGTGACGGGGGCGGCCAGCTCGATGTGGCCCATCCGCTCACGACGCACCTTGGCGCGAGTGACCTCGACGCCGCAGCGCTCGCAGATGATGCCCTTGAACCGGACACGCTTGTACTTGCCGCAGTAGCACTCCCAGTCCCGGGTCGGACCGAAGATCTTCTCGCAGAAGAGTCCGTCCTTCTCGGGCTTGAGGGTGCGGTAGTTGATGGTCTCGGGCTTCTTGACCTCGCCGTGGCTCCACTGACGGATGTCGTCAGCGGTGGCCAGACCGATCCGGAGCTCATCGAAGAAGTTGACGTCGAGCACTATGCGTCAATCCCTCTCAGGGTTGTAAGTCTTGGGGTCTGATACGGGGGTCCTGGGGCCGGCCGGAGGTTCCTCACCAGGTCCTCCGGCCGGACTCCCGTCAGACCTCTTCGACGCTGCTCGGCTCGCGCCGGGACAGGTCGATGCCGAGCTCCTCCGCCGCGCGGAAGACGTCCTCGTCGGTGTCACGCATTTCGATGGACATACCGTCGCTGGACAGCACCTCCACGTTCAGGCAGAGAGACTGCATCTCCTTGATGAGCACCTTGAAGGACTCGGGGATGCCGGGCTCGGGGATGTTCTCGCCCTTGACGATGGCCTCGTAGACCTTCACGCGGCCGGTGACGTCGTCGGACTTGATGGTCAGCAGCTCCTGGAGGGCGTACGCGGCGCCGTATGCCTCCAGCGCCCACACCTCCATCTCACCGAACCGCTGGCCACCGAACTGGGCCTTACCACCCAGCGGCTGCTGGGTGATCATCGAGTACGGACCGGTCGAGCGGGCGTGCAGCTTGTCGTCGACCAGGTGGTGCAGCTTGAGGATGTACATGTACCCGATCGAGATCGGGTCCGGGAACGGCTCACCGGAGCGGCCGTCGAACAGCCTCGCCTTACCGGTCGGCTGCACCATGCGCTCGCCGTCCCGGTTCGGGATGGTGTGCTGGAGCAGACCCGCCAGCTCGTCCTCACGGGCACCGTCGAAGACCGGGGTCGCGACGTTGGTGCCGGGGGCGACGGAGTCGGCGCCGATCGCCTGGAGGCGCTGCGCCCAGTCCTCGGCGAGGCCGGAGACGTCCCAGCCGCGGCTGGCGAGCCAGCCGAGGTGGATCTCCAGGACCTGTCCCGGGTTCATTCGGGACGGCACACCCAGCGGGTTGAGGATGATGTCGACCGGGGTCCCGTCCTCGAGGAACGGCATGTCCTCGATGGGCAGGATCTTGGAGATGACACCCTTGTTGCCGTGCCGGCCGGCGAGCTTGTCGCCGTCGGTGATCTTGCGCTTCTGCGCCACGTACACGCGCACCAGCTGGTTCACACCGGGGGGAAGCTCGTCGCCCTCCTCGCGGTCGAAGACGCGGACGCCGATGACCTTGCCGGTCTCGCCGTGCGGCACCTTCAGCGAGGTGTCACGGACCTCACGGGCCTTCTCACCGAAGATCGCGCGCAGCAGACGCTCCTCGGGCGTCAGCTCGGTCTCACCCTTGGGCGTGACCTTGCCGACGAGGATGTCACCGGCGATGACCTCGGCACCGATACGGATGATGCCGCGCTCGTCGAGGTCGGCGAGGACCTCCTCGGAGACGTTCGGGATGTCCCGGGTGATCTCCTCGGGGCCGAGCTTGGTGTCACGGGCGTCGACCTCGTGCTCCTCGATGTGGATCGAGGAGAGGACGTCGTCCTGCACGAGGCGCTGCGACAGGATGATCGCGTCCTCGTAGTTGTGACCCTCCCACGGCATGAACGCGACCAGCAGGTTCTTGCCGAGCGCCATCTCGCCGTTCTGGGTGGCCGGACCGTCGGCCAGGACCTGGCCCTCGATGATCCGGTCGCCCTCGTTGACGATGACCTTCTGGTTGACCGAGGTGCCCTGGTTGGAGCGGGCGAACTTGGCCAGCCGGTAGGTGATGTAGGTGCCGTCGTCGTTGGCGGTGGTGATGTAGTCCGCGGAGACCTCCTGGACCACACCCGCCTTCTCCGCCTTGACCACGTCGCCGGCGTCGACGGCGGAGCGGTACTCCATGCCGGTGCCGACGAGCGGGGACTCGGACTTAATCAGCGGCACGGCCTGGCGCATCATGTTCGCGCCCATGAGGGCACGGTTGGCGTCGTCGTGCTCGAGGAACGGGATCATGGCGGTCGCGACCGACACCATCTGGCGCGGCGAGACGTCCATGTAGTCGACGTCGTCCCCGGGGACGTAGTCGACCTCGCCGCCACGACGGCGGACCAGGACCCGGGCCTCCTCGAACCGCATGTCGTCGTTGAGCGTGGCGTTGGCCTGCGCGATGACGAAGCGGTCCTCCTCGTCGGCCGTCAGGTAGTCCACCTCGTCGGTGACCTGGCCGTCGACGACCTTGCGGTACGGCGTCTCCACGAAACCGAACGCGTTGACGCGGCCGTAGGAGGCGAGCGAACCGATCAGACCGATGTTCGGGCCTTCGGGCGTCTCGATCGGGCACATACGGCCGTAGTGCGACGGGTGCACGTCACGGACCTCGAAGCCGGCCCGCTCACGGGAGAGACCACCCGGGCCAAGAGCCGACAGACGGCGCTTGTGGGTGAGACCCGAGAGCGGGTTGTTCTGGTCCATGAACTGCGACAGCTGGCTGGTGCCGAAGAACTCCTTGATGGAGGCGACGACCGGCCGGATGTTGATCAGGGTCTGCGGCGTGATCGCCTCGACGTCCTGGGTCGTCATGCGCTCGCGGACGACGCGCTCCATACGAGCCAGACCCGTGCGGACCTGGTTCTGGATGAGCTCGCCGACGCTGCGCAGACGACGGTTGCCGAAGTGGTCGATGTCGTCGGTCTCGACGACGATCGTGGTGCCGCTGTCACCGGTGGTCTCGGTCTCGCCCGCGTGCAGCTTCACCAGGTACTTGATCGTCGAGATGATGTCCTCGACGGTCAGGATGCCCGCGTCCAGCGGAGCGTCCGCACCCAGCTTCTTGTTGACCTTGTAGCGGCCGACCTTGGCGAGGTCGTAGCGCTTGGGGTTGAAGTAGAGGTTCTCCAGAAGGGTCTGGGCGGCCTCACGCGTGGGCGGCTCGCCCGGACGCAGCTTGCGGTAGATGTCGAGCAGCGCGTCGTCCTGGCCCTGGGTGTGGTCCTTCTCCAGGGTGGCGCGCATCGACTCGTACTCGCCGAACTCCTCGAGGATCTGCTCGGTCGTCCAACCGAGAGCCTTGAGCAGGACGGTCACGGACTGCTTGCGCTTGCGGTCGATGCGGACACCGACCATGTCGCGCTTGTCGATCTCCATCTCCAGCCAGGCACCCCGGGACGGGATGATCTTGGCGGAGAAGATGTCCTTGTCGGACGTCTTGTCGATGGAGGAGTCGAAGTAGACGCCCGGCGAGCGGACGAGCTGGGACACCACGACACGCTCGGTGCCGTTGATGACGAAGGTGCCCTTGTTGGTCATGAGCGGGAAGTCGCCCATGAAGACCGTCTGGGACTTGATCTCGCCGGTCTCGTTGTTGGTGAACTCCGCCGTCACGAAGAGCGGGGCGGCGTACGTGAAGTCGCGCTCCTTGCACTCGTCGATGCTGTTCTTCGGCGGTTCGAAGCGGTGGTCGCGGAACGTCAGCGACATCGACCCGGAGAAGTCCTCGATCGGGGAGATCTCCTCGAAGATCTCCTCCAGACCGGACTTGGTGGGGACGTCCTGACCGGACTCCAGAGCCTCCTCGACCCGACTCTGCCAGGCGGTGTTCCCGAGCAGCCAGTCAAAGCTCTCGGTCTGCAGCGCGAGCAGGTTGGGAACCTCGAGAGGCTCCTTGATCTTTGCAAAGGAGATGCGCAGCGGGGCGGTGCTGGCGCCGTTGTTCGTATTCGCGGTCGAGGCAGTGCGCGAGGCGGCCAAGAGGGGGTCCTTCCGAGGGCTCGGACTCACTACGCGCTCCCCGGGCCCTCCTCCGCGGCACAGAGGACAGGTCTCTCCGATTTGGCCAAAGGGCCAGCTCAGAGACGGTCCGGTCATCGATGCTGAGGCGAGGGCAGACCCCTGGTGACGGGCAGGGGACAGCTAACAGGCAGCGCAAAGGGTCAGTGTAGCCACTTGGCGCACTGATGTCCAGTCCCGCTTTTCTGCCCGGTCTTCAAAAACTCTCGCTGCCCTCAACGCCCTCGGCATGGTGCCCTCAACGCACGTTGATACTGCCCTCTTCGTCGCCGATCCATGCCTCGGATTCGGACCGTTCTGACGACGCGTCCTGAGAATTGCGCGCTGCGTGCGGTTCGTCAAGGCCCCCCTTCCCGAACCAGAGGTTCCGGGAGACACGACGAAGATCACCATACCCCTCGCCCACGAGGCCGCAAGGCAACCGTGACCGCGCCTCCAGGAACGCCGAAGAGCGACCACCCGGATGGATGATCGCTCTTCGGCGCTTGCGCGTTACAGGCCCAGCGGGACCTGTGGGGTGTTACTTGACCTCGACCGAGGCGCCGGCGCCCTTGAGGGACTCGGCGGCCTTCTCGGCGGCGTCCTTGGCGACCTTCTCGAGGACGGGCTTCGGGGCGCCGTCCACGAGGTCCTTGGCCTCCTTCAGACCCAGGGAGGTCAGCTCACGCACGACCTTGATGACCTGGATCTTCTTGTCGCCGGCACCGGTGAGGATGACGTCGAACTCGTCCTTCTCCTCCTCGGCCGGGGCGGCGGCGGCCGGACCGGCCGGGCCCGCGACGGCGACGGCCGCGGCGGCGGTGACGTCGAACTTCTCCTCGAAGGCCTTCACGAACTCGGAGAGCTCGATGAGGGTCATCTCCTCGAACTGCGCGAGCAGGTCTTCCTGGCTGAGCTTCGCCATGAGGGGCGATCCTTCCACTAATTTCGGCAGGTGCCGGATGTATCGAAACGGCGGGCGTACTTACGGCCCGCTACGACCCGCGCCTCAGGCGGCGTGGATCAATGCGCGAGCCGAGTTACTCGGCACCGCCCTGCTCGTCCTGCTTGGCGCGAAGCGCGTCCACGGTGCGGACGAGCTTCGACGGGAGCGCCTGGAAGACCTGAGCAGCCTGAGTCTGCTTGCCCTTGAAGGCGCCCGCCAGCTTGGCGAGCAGAACCTCGCGGGACTCGAGGTCCGCAAGCTTCTTGATCTCATCGGCGGACAGCGCCTTGCCGTCAAGGACACCGCCCTTGATGACGAGGTTCGGGTTGTCCTTGGCGAAGTCACGAAGACCCTTCGCCGACGTCACCGGGTCACCGGTGATGAAGGCAACCGCCGTCGGACCGTTGAACAGGTCGTCGAGCGTCGAGATCCCGGCCTCGTTGGCCGCGATCTTGGTCAGCGTGTTCTTCACCACGGCGTACTGGGCGTCTTCACCGAGCGAACGACGCAGCGTCTTGAGCTGCGCCACGGTGAGACCCCGGTACTCGGTCAGCACGGCGGCGTTCGAGCTGCGGAACTGCTCCGTCAGCTCGGCTACCGCGGCAGCCTTGTCGGGCCTTGCCATAGAGCGTCGGCCTCCTTCCGGGTGATGAGGACCGCTCAGAAGGGGCTGCACAAAACGAAACGCCCCGGCGCAGGCGCACGGGGCGTAGCTCGACCGCAATCACCTGCACGGGGCAAGCGTCTCCGGGAGCACATCCACAGTCACCTGCGCGGGTCGTCCGCAGTCTTCAGCGGATCCTTCGGCCACCGCTCCCTCTTACGAGGACACGGCAACGACCAGCGGTCTTTGGCTTCTGTAGGAGCGTACGTGACCGGATCCCTGTCAAGCAAATCCGGTCCTGTGACGCTCAGCTGTTCTGGAGTTCCTTCATCATCTCGGCCAGGTCGGCGGTCTCGCCCGCGGGCGGCGCCGTGACGGTCACCGGCTTGTTGTAGTCGAGGAAGGTGAAGGTCATGTCGAACTTGCCCTTGTCCGCGTCGCCCTGCATGCGGAACTGCTTGGCGTGGTCCTCCTTGTCGACCCACATGTCCATCGTGAACTTGTCCAGGCCGAGCTTCTGGAGCTGTTCCATGCTCTTCTCGCGCTGCTCACGGACCGACTTGTCGGCGTCCTTGAAGGAGGCCTTGAGCTCGGCCAGCGTGACGTCGCCCGAGTAGTGGGTGGTCTCGACCCCGTCGACGGTCTCGGTGCCGACCTTCTTCACGTCCTTGGCGCCGTTGAGGAAGGAGGACATGGAGGCCGGGTTCTGGTCGGCCTGGCCGGCGCCGGACGCTGCCGCGCCGAGGTCGCCGTCCTTGCCGAGCGAGGACAGGTCGAACTTCATCCACTTCTTGCCGTCCATCTCCTTGGCCATGTCGGCGTTGCCGCCGATGTACATGGCCTTGTCGACGAGGCGGATCTCCGCGGAGCCCTGGCCGGCCGCGGTCATCTTCATGCTCATCGCGATGTCGGGCTTGGTCCGCATGGCGGCCTCGGCGTTGACCTGCCCCTGGCCGGGCATCTCGCCCTTCATGCGGTAGTGGAAGGAGGTGATCTCCTCCGTGTTCTTCGCCGCCTTGGCGACCGCGGCGGCGGGCGTCATCTCCGGCGACTCGTCGCCGCCCTTGGAACAGCTCACCGCACCCGCGGCGAGGGCGACGGCGGCGAGACCGGCGCCGACGGTCCGGCGGCGGACAGCGGAACGTCGTACAGAAGTAGCCATTGATTCCCCCCAAGGAACACATGGTCGATTCACAGCAAGACCGCGAGCTTATCCGAGCCGGAGGCGTGCGGTCCGCGAATTCCCTGTGGCTCAGGTGGGGTTGGTGCCCGACTGTGACAGGAGGTTCTTGAAGTCCTCGGTGTCGGCGGCCGGCGGCTTCCGTACGGCGACCTTGACGCCGTAGTCGCTGTAGTGGGCGGTCTGGGTCACCTTGCCGTTGGCCGTGCTGGTCTTCTCGACCTTCTTGACCAGCAGGTTCTTCTCGTTGATCCAGATGTCGACGGTCTCGGCGGTGACGTCGGCGGCCTGGAGGCGCCGCCGGAGCTCGGTGTCGGTGACGTCCCGGACGTCCACGGTGCCGGTGTAGTGCGTGGTGCCCTGGCCGTCCACGGTCTCGCGGCCGAGCTCGCGCACGTCGTCGGAGTCCAGCAGCAGCCGCACCGACTGGTCGGGGGTGGTGGAGCGCATCTGGTCGGCGAGGTCGGCGCCCCCGCCGAGGGCCTTCAGGTCGTCGTAGGCGTATCTGAGCCAGTGCTTGCCGCCGGTCCTGGCGGCGAAGGTGTCGCCCATGCGCGCGTAGTAGGCGTCGGCGAGGTAGCGGGCCTGCATGGAGGTGACGCCGAGACCGCGCATCGTCTCGGCCGCGGTGCCGCCGGTGTAGTGGATGGTCAGGGACCCGGAGAGGCCGTCGCGCCAGGCGAGGACGCCGTCGGCGGTCAGGGAGAGCTGGCTGCCCATCACGGTCGTGGAGCGCACCCGGACGCTCCGGGCCCGCTCGGTGGCCTGTTCGGCGGCGCGCAGGGCCGTGAGGGAGGCGGGGGCCGAGGCCCGGGGCTGCTCCTTCTCCGGCCGGTCGGAGGGACCGGAGGAGGTACAGGCGGCGAGGCCCGTCAGTGCGGCGGCCGTCGTGAGCCAGGCCGTCGTCCTCTTCATGCGTCCCCCTGGTGCAAGTGCCCTGCTCGCACGCTAACTCAGAGCACAGTCCCCGCACATGGGAACGGGCCCCGCACCTCGAAAGGTGCGGGGCCCGTGAACCTGCCGGTGTCTCAGACCGCGGCCGGGTCCTCCTCGACGAGGAGGTTGCGGGTGCGGTTGGAGTCGACCGGGATGCCGGGGCCCATCGTGGTGCTGATGGCGGCCTTCTTGATGTAGCGGCCCTTGGCGGCGGACGGCTTCAGACGGAGGATCTCCTCCAGGGCCGCGCCGTAGTTCTCCACCAGCTTGGTGTCGTCGAACGACGTCTTGCCGATGATGAAGTGCAGGTTCGAGTGCTTGTCGACGCGGAACTCGATCTTGCCGCCCTTGATGTCGGTGACAGCCTTGGTGACATCGGGGGTGACGGTGCCGGTCTTGGGGTTCGGCATGAGACCACGGGGACCGAGCACGCGGCCGAGGCGGCCGACCTTGCCCATGAGGTCCGGGGTGGCGACGACGGCGTCGAAGTCCAGACGGCCCTTCGACACCTCGTCGATGAGCTCGTCGGCGCCGACGATGTCGGCGCCCGCGGCACGAGCGGCCTCGGCACGGTCACCGGTCGCGAAGACCAGGACCCGGGCGGTCTTACCGGTGCCGTGCGGGAGGTTCACGGTGCCACGGACCATCTGGTCGGCCTTGCGCGGGTCGACACCCAGACGGAAGGCGACCTCGACGGTGCCGTCGAACTTGGTCGTGGAGGTCTCCTTGGCGAGACGGACGGCCTCGAGCGGGGCGTACAGCTTCTCCCGGTCGATCTTCTCGTCCGCAGCGCGAAGGGCCTTGCTGCGCTTGCTCACTACTGCTCCTGTGTGTTCTGAAAGGAGTCGTGGTACGGGCCGAGCAGGCCCTGCCACTTCTGCTTGGTGTACGGGGGGTTGGGGCTCAGCCCTCGACCGTGACGCCCATGGAACGCGCGGTACCGGCGATGATCTTCGCGGCGGCGTCCAGGTCGTTGGCGTTGAGGTCGGGCATCTTGGTGGTGGCGATCTCGCGGACCTGCGCCTCGGTGATCTTGGCGACCTTGGTCTTGTGCGGCTCGCCGGAGCCCTTCTCCACGCCCGCGGCCTTGAGGATCATCTTCGCGGCCGGCGGGGTCTTGGTGATGAAGGTGAAGGAGCGGTCCTCGTAGACCGTGATCTCCACCGGGATGACCCAGCCACGCTGCGACTCGGTCGCCGCGTTGTAGGCCTTGCAGAACTCCATGATGTTGACGCCGTGCTGACCCAGCGCGGGGCCGACCGGCGGAGCCGGGTTGGCGGCACCGGCCTGGATCTGGAGCTTGATGAGCCCCGTGACCTTCTTCTTCTTGGGAGGCATAGCTCTCCGGGTCCTTTCGATTCGGGTCCTGCCTGCGCGCGGGGACCACCCGAACGCAGGCATACCGCACAACGATAACGGGTATAGATGCGCGGCCAAAAACCGAGCAGGTCAGACGAGCTGTGACAGCCCGCCTGACCTGGTCGGAAGCTCTGTCCGGAAGAAGTCAGTTCTTCTGGATCTGGTCGAAGCTCAGCTCGACCGGGGTCTCGCGGCCGAAGATCTCGACGAGGCCCTTGACCTTCTTCGAGTCGGCGTTGATCTCGTTGATGGTCGCCTGGAGGGTGGCGAAGGGGCCGTCGGTCACGGTGACCGAGTCGCCGACCTCGAAGTCCAGGACCTGGACCTCGACCTTGCGGGCCGGAGCCGGCTTGCCCTCGGCCTCGGCGGCCTCGCGGGCGGCCTTCTCCTCGGCCTCCGGGGCGAGCATCTTGACGATCTCGTCCAGGGTCAGCGGGTACGGGTCGTAGGCGTTGCCCACGAAGCCGGTGACGCCGGGGGTGTTGCGGACGACGCCCCAGGACTCGTTCGTCAGGTCCATGCGGACGAGGACGTAGCCGGGGAGCTTGTTCTGGCGGATCGTCTTGCGGTCGCCGTTCTTGATCTGGACGACCTCTTCCTGCGGCACCTCGGCCTGGAAGATGTAGTCCTCGACGTTCAGCGAGACGGCACGCTGCTCGAGGTTGGTCTTCACGCGGTTCTCGTAACCGGCGTAGGTGTGGATGACGTACCACTCGCCGGGCAGGGTCCGCAGTTCCTCGCGCAGGGCGGCGACGGGGTCCACCGGCTCGGCCGGCTCCTCCTCGGCGTCCGCCTCGTCCTCGTCCTCGACGGCCTCGATGTCGCCGCCGGACTCGTCCTCGGCGTGGAGGGCGGCTTCCTCGGCGGGCTCGCCGGCCTCGGCGTCGGCAGCCTCGACCTCGTCCAGGTCCTCGTCCGCGCCCTCGACGATGTCGAGCTCGTCGTCGACAGACTCGTCGGGCTCGATGGCGTCGTTCAGGTTCTGGTCAGACACGGTGGCTGCTTCTTCCTGGATACATGGGGTGGAACATGCGAAAAGGGGCGCCGGTAACCTCGGCGCCCTTCGCTCTGTGCTCAGCCGAATACGTACTTGGCGGCGTGGTTCAGTCCATAGTCAATCACGGTCACCAGGCCGATCATGACGAGGACGAAGACGATCACCACGGTTGTGTACGTCGTCAGCTGGCTCCGCGACGGCCAGACGACCTTGCGGAGTTCTGCGACGATCTGCCGGTAGAAGATCGCAAGACGCTTCAGCGGGCCCTTCTTGGCACGCTTGCCGCCCTTGCGGGCCTTCTTCTTGGACTCCGGCACCTCGTCCTGGGCGCCAGGCGTGTCGATGGAGCCCACGGCATCCGCCATTCGTCCTCACCTGTTCCCGGGTCGTGGCCGTGCCGCGCCCGGTTGGAGCCGCACGGCGGTGCATTGCTGTACGTACATACGCACACATCCTGGCGAAGGTGTGTGTAGCAGGGCCGGAGGGACTTGAACCCCCAACCGCCGGTTTTGGAGACCGGTGCTCTACCAATTGAGCTACGACCCTTTGTGTGCCCCCCAACGTACCGCATCCGACCGGGTGCTCGGTGTGCACCTGGACGGCGGCTGCTGAAGGCCAACGAGGTGAGAGTGTACGTGGTCCGCGGCCCCTCGTCGAACAGAAAGCGCCCGTAGGGGCCTTGGGGACGGAAGATCGCCCAGCGTGCGGGGCGGATCCGGACGGTTGTTCAGCGGTTGTTCAGTCCGTGAAACCCGTGTGCCGGGGAAGTTTCCGGTCTGGAACGATGGGCCCCATGAGCGCTGCAACCCCTCCCACCGAGCGCCGGGTCTCCGCCCGAGTCGGCGCGATCTCCGAGTCCGCCACCCTCGCCGTGGACGCCAAGGCCAAGGCCCTCAAGGCCGCCGGGCGTCCGGTGATCGGCTTCGGCGCCGGTGAGCCCGACTTCCCGACCCCGGACTACATCGTCCAGGCCGCGATCGAGGCCTGCTCGAACCCGAAGTACCACCGCTACACGCCGGCCGGCGGCCTGCCCGAGCTGAAGTCCGCGATCGCCGCGAAGACGCTGCGCGACTCCGGCTACGAGGTCGACCCGGCCCAGATCCTGGTGACCAACGGCGGCAAGCAGGCGATCTACGAGGCGTTCGCCGCGATCCTCGACCCGGGCGACGAGGTCATCGTCCCGGCGCCGTACTGGACGACCTACCCGGAGTCGATCCGGCTGGCCGGCGGTGTCCCGGTGGAGGTGGTCGCCGACGAGACGACCGGCTACCGGGTCTCCGTCGAGCAGCTGGAGGCGGCCCGCACCGAGAAGACCAAGGTCGTCCTCTTCGTCTCGCCCTCCAACCCGACCGGCGCCGTCTACAGCCAGGCCGACGCCGAGGCCATCGGCCGCTGGGCCGTCGAGCACGGCCTGTGGGTGCTGACCGACGAGATCTACGAGCACCTCGTCTACGGCGACGCGAAGTTCACCTCGCTGCCCGCGCTCCTGCCCGAGCTGCGCGACAAGTGCATCGTGGTCAACGGGGTCGCGAAGACGTACGCCATGACCGGCTGGCGGGTGGGCTGGATCATCGGCCCGAAGGACGTCGTCAAGGCCGCGACCAACCTCCAGTCGCACGCCACGTCCAACGTGTCGAACGTCGCCCAGGTCGCCGCCCTCGCCGCGGTCTCCGGCAACCTCGACGCGGTCGCGGAGATGCGCACGGCCTTCGACCGGCGCCGCAAGACGATCGTCCGGATGCTCAACGAGATCGACGGCGTGCTCTGCCCCGAGCCCGAGGGCGCCTTCTACGCCTACCCGTCGGTCAAGGAGCTGCTCGGCAAGGAGATCCGCGGCAAGCGCCCGCAGGACACTGTCGAGCTGGCCGCGCTGATCCTGGAGGAGGCCGAGGTCGCGGTGGTCCCGGGCGAGGCCTTCGGCACGCCGGGCTACCTGCGGCTGTCGTACGCGCTCGGTGACGAGGACCTCGTCGAGGGCGTGTCCCGGATCCAGAAGCTGCTCGCGGAGGCGCGGGACTGAGGTCGCCGCGGAAGGGACCGGGTACTCACGTGAGTACCCGGTCCTTTTTTTGTGCGAGCAAGACCACTAAAGGGGAAAGTGGTACCGGGACGCCTGTGGCGTGCGGCAGGATCCTGGGATGGAGCGTGTACGTGATGTCTCTGAGCTGCCGAAAGCCCATCTGCATCTGCACTTCACCGGCTCGATGCGCCCGGGGACGGTTCTGGAACTGGCCGACAAGTACGGCGTACGACTGCCCGAGGCGCTGGTCGAGGCACTGACCAGCGGGGAACCGCCGAGGCTGCGGGCGACGGACGAGCGGGGCTGGTTCCGGTTCCAGCGGCTGTACGACGCGGCGCGCTCGTGCCTCAGGGAGCCCGACGACATCCGGCGGCTGGTGCGGGAGGCCGCCGAGGAGGACGTGCGCGACGGCTCCGGGTGGCTGGAGATCCAGGTCGACCCGACGTCGTATGCGCCCCGGCTGGGCGGGCTGATCCCGGCGCTGGAGATCATCCTGGACGCGGTGGAGACGACCTCGCGGGAGACCGGGCTCGGGATGCGGGTGCTGGTCGCCGCGAACCGGATGAAGCATCCCCTGGACGCGCGCACCCTGGCCCGGCTCGCGGTGCGGTACGCGGACCGGGGTGTGGTGGGGTTCGGGCTGTCCAACGACGAACGCCGGGGCATGGCGCGGGACTTCGACCGGGCGTTCCACATCGCGCGCGAGGGCGGGCTGCTGTCTGCGCCGCACGGTGGCGAGCTGAGCGGTCCGGCCTCGGTGCGGGACTGCCTGGACGACCTGAACGCCACGCGGATCGGGCACGGGGTGCGCGCCGCGGAGGACCCCCGGCTGCTGAAGCGGCTGGCGGACCGGCAGGTGACGTGCGAGGTCTGCCCCGCCTCGAACGTGGCCCTCGGCGTGTACGAGAAGCCCGAGGACGTGCCGCTGCGCAAGCTGTTCGAGGCCGGTGTGCCGATGGCGCTGGGCGCCGACGACCCGCTGCTGTTCGGGTCCCGGCTGGCCGCACAGTACGAGATCGCGCGGCGTTGGCACGGCTTCTCGGACGCGGAACTCGCCGAACTGGCCCGGCAGTCGGTACGGGCCTCGGCGGCACCGGAGGACGTGAAGGCGAAGCTGCTGTCAGGGGTGGACGACTGGCTGAGCGAGCCGGTCGACTGACGCGGACCTGGAACGGACCTGGGCGGCTACAGGCTGACGCCCACCGTCACCGGCTCGTTGACCAGCGTGATGCCGAAGGTGTCGCGTACGCCCGCCACGACCTCCCGGGCCAGGGCGAGGAGGTCCTCGGTGGTGGCGTCGCCACGGTTGGTGAGGGCGAGGGTGTGCTTGGTGGAGATGCGGGCGCGGCCGGTGCCGTAGCCCTTGGTGAACCCGGCCTTGTCGATGAGCCAGGCCGCGGAGGTCTTGGTGTGGCCGTCGCCCGCGGGGAAGGCGGGGGGTTCGGCGTCCTCGCCGAGGTGCTGCTTCACGCGCGCGTGGAACTCGGCGAACTGGGCGGCCGTGAGGATAGGGTTGGTGAAGAAGGAGCCTGCCGACCAGGTGTCGTGGTCGTCGGGGTCCAGGACCATGCCCTTTCCGGCGCGCAGCTTCAGGACGGTGGCGCGGGCGTCGGTGAGGGGGACGCGGTCGCCGGGCTCCACGCCGAGCGTGCGGGCGGTCTCGGCGTACCTGATCGGCGCGGAGAGGCCGTCGGCGTCCTCCAGCTCGAAGTGGACGCGCAGGACGACGTAGCGGGTGGGGTCCTGCTTGAAGCGGCTGTGGCGGTAGGAGAAGGCGCAGTCGTCGTTGGTGAGGGTGACGGTCTCGCCGTTGCGGCGGTCGTAGGCGATGACCTCGGTGATGGTGGAGGACACCTCCTGGCCGTAGGCGCCGACGTTCTGGATCGGGGTCGCGCCCGCGCTGCCGGGGATGCCGGCGAGGCACTCGATCCCGGCGAGCCCGGCGTCCACGGTGCGTGCGACGGCGTCGGTCCATACCTCGCCGGCGGCGAGTTCGAGGTGGGTGCCGGTGAGTCGGTAGCCCTTGGTCGCGATGACCAGTGCGGTGCCGTCGAAGCCCTTGTCGCCGATGACGAGGTTGGAGCCGCCGCCGATGACGAGGAGCGGGGTGCCGGTGGCGTCGGCCTCGCGGACGACCTCGATCACCTCGGCGTCGGTCGTCGCGGTGACGAGCCGGGCGGCGGGGCCGCCGAGACGGAAGGTGGTCAGGGGGGCGAGGGGGGCGTCGTGTCGTTCCTGCACGCGGTACAGGGTACGGGCTGTCG
>NZ_LJBR01000290.1 GCF_001282115.1 Streptomyces sp. NRRL B-24085
AGATGTGGACAACGGACACCCTGGCACCCCCGGCTCCCGCGCACGCACCCCACCGGGTCCGGCGGGTGCTCGCCGCCCTCGCGGTGGCCGTCCTGGTCGGGATCGCGGTCGGCACCGGTGTCTGGTGGCTCCTGCGGGGCACCGCCCTCGGGTCCGGCACCGGCACGGGCGCCGGTCCGACACCGGGCGTCACGGCGACCCCCTCGTCCCCGTCGCCCTCCGCCTCCACCGCCGCGGGATACCGCAGGGTCCACGACCCCGTCGGCTACTCCGTCGACGTCCCCCTGGGCTGGACCCGCACCGAGAAGCAGGGCGGGCAGGCACCGGTCGTCCTCTACGAGGCCCCCGCGGACGGCCGCCGGCTCCAGGTCTTCCGGATCGCTGAGGACACCCCGGCCCAGTCCCTCGACCTCGCCGAGAACGACCCCGGCTACGGCTTCGCCCGCGAGCCCGGCTACCGGGTCCTCGACCGGGCCTCCGGCACCACCTGGGCCGAGCTCGTCTACCGCTACGACGACAGGGACCTCGGCCCCCGCCGCGTCGTCGACCACCGCTTCCAGGCCGCCGACGGGACGCTGTACGCGATCCGCGCGGCAGGCCCCGTCTCGCTCCCGTCCGCCCTGGTGCGCGAGCCGCTCACCAGGGCGCTGGCCTCCTTCTGCCCGGCGGACACGGAGTGCGTCTGAGCGTGCGGTGCCGGGCGGAGCGCGCACGGGCCACCGGGTCCGCGGAGCCGCACCCGCGGGCCCACCGCGTCCCCGTCCGCCGCCGCTCGGGTGGTACCCAGGACGTGCCCCTCGCCCGTACCGGACCGCTCGTGACCCTGAACCGCGCGCAGGTACGAGGGGCCGGGCCGGGCCTGGCCTCGGGGCCGGTCAGTGGCTCGCCGCCGGCCCCCGCGCGGAGCAGCAGCAGGCCGAAGACCGGGTTCAGCAGGGAGGGCACGGCGGCTCCTCGAGTCAACTGGGGCGTGGGCCGGGGCGGTTGGGCCGTCGCCGCAGCGACGGACCGAACGCGATAGTACTCGTTCCCGGCGCAACGCGATAGTGCGTGACTCTCCGGATCCGGTGGGCCGGGCGGTCAGCCCGCCGGGCCGGACAGCCGCTTCTCGAACCAGTGGTCGCCGTAGGCGTGCTCGCTGTAGGGCGGGATCTCGGCGTAGCCGCACGCCCGGTACATCGTCTGCGCCTCGGTGAGCGACGCGTGGGTGTCCAGCCGCAGGACGGTGAGACCGCGGGCGGCGGCCTCCGTCTCCAGGGCGGCGAGGATCCGGCGGGCGAGGCCCAGGCGGCGGGCGTCGGGGTGCACCCACACGTGACGGAGCTCGCCGATCCCCGGTGCCAGTCGCCGCAGCGCCCCGCAGCCCACGGGACGGCCCTCCTCGTACGCCACGAAGAACGCGCCCGCCTCGCCCGAGACCTCCTCGGGGCGCACCAGGTCGGACTTGTCGAAGCCCTCCGGGAAGCGGGCGTCGATGTCGGCGGCGTAGGCGTCGAGGCAGGCGCGGGCGTCGGGGGCGGCGCCGTCGACCGGGGCCACGGTGATGCCGGCCAGGCGCAGCAGGCGCCGGGCGGTGCCCATCGCCTCGGTGAGCCGGTCGCGCTGGGCCGGGGTGAGTCCGTCGAGCAGGCCGGCGGCGAGGGCGTCGGCCCGGCGGTTCTGCTCCTTGAGCTCGGTCCGTCCGGCGCGGGTCAGCTCGACCCTGCGCAGCCGGCTGTCGTCCGGGTGGACGCTGATCCGGACCAGGCCCTGCGCCTGGAGGGTCTTCGCCATCCGGCTCAGGTATCCGGCGTCCAGCCCGAGCCGGGTCCTGAGCTCGCGCAGCGAGACGCCCTCGCCGATCTCGAACAGCAGCCGTGCCTCGCCGAGCGGGCGGTCCTGGCCGAGGTAGTGGTCGTCCAGGGCGCCGATGCGGCGGGTGAAGTAGCGGTTGAACCGGCGGAACTCCGCCACGTGCTGTGTCGACACCGGGTCCATAATCTTTGACTCTAGTCAAAGGACTGCGGTGGCGTCCACGGGTACGGGATTCCGGTTTCCCCGACCCACCCGCACCTCTATGCTGATGGTTTGTCAACAACTGACCTGAGCAAGGAATTTGCACGCATCGGGGGAGTCGCGTGACTACTACATCTGTGCCTCGGCAACCGCAGTCGGCACCGCCGGGCCCCGTCACGCCGCCGCACGCCAGCGAGGCGACCCGGCTGCTGTGCGCGGGCACCTACCTGGATTCCGGTTACCGGGACCGGGTCATCGAGCAGCTCCATCTGAACGAACAGCGGATCGTGGCGCCCTCGCTCGGCCTCGACGCGGCCCGGGTGCTCGCGCACGCGCTGCGGGCCCGGCGCCAGGAGCTGATGTGGGCCGGCCTGATCCTCGGCCTGTGGGTGATCGGGGTACCGCTGACCGGCGGACTGCTGTTCATGTTCCTCGGCCCCAGCCTGCTGCTCGCGGCCGCCTCGTGGGTCCGGGGCAAGGGCGCCAACCCGCCGCTGTACCGCCGGCTGCCCGCCTTCGTGATGCGCTGGTGGGGACGGCTGCTCTTCGCGACGTTCCTCGTCCTGGCGCTCGTCGTCGCGTTCGGCGGAGGCGACGACGACTCGTCGTCCTACGGCGGCTCGGGCTCCTTCGGCGACTCGTACGGCTACGGCGACGGGTACGGCTCCTACGGCGACTCCTCCGACGTGTCCGACCTGCTGTTCCCCGACATCGACGGGGTCGGCGAACTGGTCGGCGCCTTGCAGGCCTGGCTGCTGATCGTCGTCTTCGCGCTGATCGCGCTGTGCGTGGCCGCACAGCGCGGACAGTTCGCCAGGGCGGTCACCGCCGAACTGTCCCCGCAGCGCTTCCCGGACGCGGCCGGCGACCCCGCCGAGCGCGCCGAGGGCCAGCGGTTCCAGCGGCTCAAGGACCGCATCCGAATCGAGCAGCACGCCCCGCTGGTCATGTACCACGAGAAGCGGCCCTTCTGCGGCGCCGGGTACGCCTACGAGACCTGGGTGCTCGCCGTCGAGCTGCGGCCCGACGAGAGCAAGAAGGAACAGCTCCCGCTGAACAACCGCGCGGTCCTGGAGAAGATCCGCCCGCTGGTCGAACAACTGCGGCTGCCCTCCGAGTTCGCCGGGCACACGGTCCGCGACCGGCTGCGCTGGCTGGAGATCGACGAGTGCGTGTTCCTGCCCGCGGAGGGACTGCGCCGGCGCGAGGAGGCGCCCTACCACCCGGAGGCCTTCGAGGACCACCGGGCGCGCGCGGTCGAGGAGGGCGCCGAGAAGCGGCGGCACTTCCTGCGGATCCGGGTCGGCGGCTGGGAGGAGGAGCTGGTCGTCACGGTCTTCGTGCGCGTCCACACCCAGGGCCGGATGCTCATGCTGGAGATCGCCCCCCACGTGCTGCTGCCGGTGCGCGAGGACTTCAAGGACGCCGACCGCACGGCCCACACCTACCGGCACAACAACGCGCTCGGCAAGGCGGCCTGGGCGGTGGCCCGGGTGCCGGGCTCCGCGGCCCGCTCCCTCGTCACCCTCGGCAGGGGCGTGGCCTACGCGTGGAAGCTGCTGACCGGCGGCTACGCGGGCGCACTGCCCGACGGCCCGGCGCTGTCGGTGCGGGAGCTCGGTTCGGCGGACGAGGGATCCCTCTTCCAGGACATGGACGCCTACCGCTATCTCCGGAGCGTGCAGGACCGGGTCGCGCACGGCGTGCTGACCGCGCTGGCCGAATCCGGTTACGAGACCGGCGAGTTCGTCCAGAAGATCGTGAACATCAACAACGGCGTGCACGTCGAGGGCGGTGTCCACGGCAGCACGTTCGCCGCGGGCACGCACGCCACCGCGTTCTCCGCCACCGGCGGCGCGGGAACCGCGTCACAGAAGGGAGCCAGCGGCCATGGCAACGGATGAACCAGGCGTCAGCATCAGCGGCGGTGTCCACGGCAGCACTTTCGCGATCGGCAGCCACGCGCACGCCGAGAGCCACCACGGCACGGCCCCCCAGCGGGACGAGACGGCCGAGGCGCTCCTGACCGCCGTACGCGAACTGCGCGCGGACCTCACGCGGTTGCGGGCGAGCGACCGGACGGCGGCCCTGGACACCGCGCTGGCCGAGACGGAGGAGGAGATCGTGGCGACCGGGCAGGCCGGGCCGACCCGTCGGGAGCGCCTGCGGGCCCTGCTGGACGACTCGCAGGCGCTGGTCGGCCTGGTCGCGTCGGCGGGAGCGGTGGCCGGGCTGCTGGGACTGTGAGCGCGGGCGTACCGTGCCCCCCTGTGCGGGCGCGGTGAGCCGGCCCGTACGGCTTGGGTGGGAACGGGGGACGCGGTGAGCGGGAAGGGGACGCCATGAGCGGGGGAGTGCGGTACTGGAACGAGGAGACGCAGCGGTGGGAGGACGGGGACGGGAGCGGCACGGCGACCGGCCCGGTCACCCCGCCGCCGCCGTCCCGGCCCGACGCGGTGCCACCGCCCGGCGGCACCACCGCGCCCGTGTGGCCGCCGGCGGCCGGGACGGAGCCGGACTCCGGCACGGCCGCGCGCGCCGGCGCCGCGGAACCGCCGGCGCCCACGGTCCCCGCC
>NZ_LJBR01000291.1 GCF_001282115.1 Streptomyces sp. NRRL B-24085
TACGACGGCTGCTGGGGGCCGCGTCCGGAGGGGGCGGGGCCCTTGCCGCCGCGGTCGCGGGCCCACCGGGCGAGCTGGGCGACCCGCTTGACCACGAACTGGGTGTCGAGGATGCCGAGCATGCCGGCGAGCTGGACGGCCACCTCGTGCTGGGCGCCGCTGTTCTTGATGCGGGCGACGATCGGGGCCGCCTCGTCCAGGGCGGCGGCCCGGCCGGCGGGGGTGTCGAGGTCGTAGCGGACGACGATCTGGCGCAGCGCGAACTCGAAGAGCGGGGTGCGGGGTTCGACCAGGTCGGCGACCGCGTCGTCGCCCTTGGCCAGGCGCAGTTCGCAGGGGTCCATGCCGTCGGGGGCGATGGCGATGTAGGTCTCGGCGGCGAACTTCTGGTCGTCCTCGAAGGCGCGCAGGGCCGCCTTCTGACCGGCCGCGTCGCCGTCGAAGGTGAAGATCACGCGGGCGGAGCCGTTGTCCATCAGCAGGCGGCGCAGGATCTTGATGTGGTCGCCGCCGAACGCGGTGCCGCAGGTGGCGATGGCGGTGGTGACGCCGGCGAGGTGGCAGGCCATGACGTCGGTGTAGCCCTCGACGACGACCGCGCGGGACGCCTTGGCGATGTCCTTCTTGGCGAGGTCGATGCCGTAGAGGACCTGGGACTTCCGGTAGATCGCCGTGTCGGGTGTGTTGAGGTACTTGGGGCCGTTGTCCGCCTCGTAGAGCTTTCTCGCGCCGAAGCCGACGACGTCCCCGCCGATGTCGCGGATGGGCCACATCAGACGGCCGCGGAAGCGGTCGATGGGCCCGCGGCGGCCCTCCTGGGCGAGACCGGAGAGCAGGATCTCCTTGTCGCTGAAGCCCTTGCCGCGCAGGAAGCGGGTGAGGTGGTCCCAGCCCTGGGGGCTGTAGCCGACGGAGAAGTGCGCGGCCGCGGCCTGGTCGAAGCCGCGCTCGGCGAGGAACTGGCGGCCGGTGTCGGCCTCCGGGCTGGTGGCCAGCTGCTCCATGTACCAGTCGGCGGCGATCTTGTGGGCCTCGACCAGGCGGATGCGCTCGCCGCGCTGGTGGGAGGGGTTGTAGCCGCCCTCCTCGTAGCGCAGGGTGATGCCGGCCTGGGCGGCGAGGCGCTCGACCGCCTCGGAGAAGGAGAGGTGGTCGACCTTCATCACGAACGTGATGGTGTCGCCGCCCTCCTGGCAGCCGAAGCAGTGGAAGAGCCCCTTGCTCGGACTGACCTGGAAGGACGGCGACTTCTCGTCGTGGAAGGGACACAGGCCCTTGAGGTTGCCCCCGCCCGCGTTGCGCAGCTGGAGGTACTCGGACACCACGGCGTCGATCGGGACCGCGTCCCGTACCGCCTTCACGTCCTCGTCGTTGATCCGTCCTGCCACGCGTGAAGTCTACGGGGAGGTACTGACACCTACGGGACGAGGCTGACGAGTGGAACGTGCGGGTCCGCCAGCGCCTCCGTGTCCACCTGAGCCCCGGACCGGATCAGTGCCTGGATCGGCTCCGTGACGTCCCACACGTTGACGTTCATCCCGGCCAGCACACGGCCCTGCCTCACCCAGAAGGCGATGAACTCGCGCTTGCCGGCGTCTCCCCGGATCACCACTTCGTCGTAGGAGCCGGGGGGCGCCCAGCCGCTGTACTCCATCCCCAGGTCGTACTGGTCGGAGAAGAAGTAGGGCACGCGGTCGTACGTCACCTGGCGGCCCAGCATCGCGCGCGCCGCCGCCGGGCCGCCGTTGAGCGCGTTGGCCCAGTGCTCGACGCGCAGCCTGTTGCCGAAGAGGGCGTGGTGGAAGGAGGCCACGTCGCCCGCCGCGTAGATGTCCGGGTCGGAGGTGCGCAGGTGTCCGTCCACGGCGATCCCGCCGCCGTGCGCCCGGTCCGCCAGTTCGAGCCCGGCCGCCTCCGCGAGGGCTACGCGGGGGGCCGCGCCGACCGCCGCGAGGACGTCGTGCGCGGGATGCTCCTCGCCGTCGTCGGTGCGGGCCGCGAGGACCATGCCGTCCTGTCCGACGATCTCCGTCAGCCGCGCCCCGAAGTGGAAGCGGACGCCGTGCTCGCGGTGCAGCTCGGCGAAGAGGTTGCCGAGCTCGGGGCCGAGGACTCCGTGCAGCGGGGTCTGCGCGGGCTCGACGACGGTGACCTCGGCGCCGTACTCCCGGGCGGCCGCGGCGACCTCCAGGCCGATCCAGCCGGCGCCGGCGATCACGAGGTGGCCGTTGTCCCGGCCCAGGGCGGCCAGGACGCCCTTGAGGCGTTCGGCGTGGGCGAGGCGGCGCAGGTGGTGGACGCCCGCGAGGTCGGTCCCTGGGATGTCCAGCCGGCGCGGCTCGGCGCCCGTGGCAAGCAGCAGCTTGTCGTAGCGGACCGCGGTGCCGTCCTCGCCGAAGCGGACCGTCTTGGCCGCGCGGTCGATGGCGTCCACGGTCTCGCCGAGGTGCAGCTCGATGTCGTTGCGCGCGTACCAGGCGGGTTCGTGCACGAAGACGCTGTCGCGCTCCTCCTTGCCGAGGAGGTAGCCCTTGGAGAGCGGCGGGCGCTCGTAGGGGTGGTCCCGTTCGTCGCAGATCAGTATCACGCGGCCGGTGAAGCCCTCCGTCCGGAGCGTCTCGGCCGCCTTGGCGCCGGCGAGACCTCCTCCCACGATGACAAAAGTCTGATCCGCGTCGACCACTTGGTTCCTCCTCGTAAGGGTGCCGCCACAAGGGAGCGTCCCGCACGGAGCGTGATGGGGGAAGGGGGAGTGGCCCGATCAGGCCACGGAGGGTCACATTCGGGCACCTTTCCCGTCACTCCTGCATATGTGTTCTACACGTGCCCCATGAGACGGGCGTGAAGCGAACGGGCGGACGCGTCGGTGAGGGAGGCGATCTGGTCCACGATCACCCGCTTGCGCGCGCGGTCGTCGGGCGCCCGGTCGAACAGCGCGCGGAACTGCGGGTCGAGGCCGTCGGGCGCGCGGGCGGTGAGCGCCTCGGCGAGTTCGGCGACGACGATCCGCTGGTCGGCCCGCAGCCGCGCCTGTTCGGCGCGCTGCATGACGTACCGGTCGGCGACCGCCTTGAGCACCGCGCACTCCAGGCGGGTCCCGTGCGGTACGACGAGTTCGGCGTCGTACCTCGTGAGCCTGCCGGTGCCGTACCGCGCGCGGGTGGCGGCCTCGGCGGACAGGCAGAAGCGGCCGATGAGCTGGCTGGTGGCGTCCTTGAGGCGGGCCTGCGCCACGGCCGAGCCGTCGTAGCCGTGCGGCCACCATTCCTGGTCCTGGAGCCGGTCGAGGGCGGCGGCGAGTTCGGCGGGGTCGGTGTCCGCGGGGACGTACCTGCCGAGGGCGACCTCGAAGACCGCCCGGCGTTCCGGTTCGGCGTGCAGGCAGTTGGGGTCGATGTGGCCCGCGTGCAGGCCGTCCTCGACGTCGTGGACCGAGTACGCCACGTCGTCGGACCAGTCCATGACCTGGGCCTCGAAGGTGGTGCGGGTGCCGGGGGCGTCCTTGCGGATCCAGTCGAAGACGGGGCGGTCGTCGTCGTAGACGCCGAACTTCCGGGAGCCGGGCTCGGTGGGGTGCGCTCCGCGGGGCCAGGGGTACTTGGTGGCGGCGTCCAGGGTGGCCCTGGTGAGGTTGAGGCCCACCGAGCCCTCCTCGGTGAACCGCTTGGGTTCGATGCGGGTGAGCAGCCGCAGGGACTGGGCGTTGCCCTCGAAGCCGCCGCAGTCCTGGGCGAATTCGTTCAGCGCGTGCTCGCCGTTGTGCCCGAACGGGGGGTGGCCGAGGTCGTGGGCGAGACAGGCGGCTTCCACGAGGTCGGGGTCGCAGCCGAGGGCCGCGCCGAGCTCCCGGCCCACCTGGGCGCACTCCAGGGAGTGGGTCAGGCGGGTGCGGGGGCTGGCGTCCCACATCTGGTTCCTGGTGCCCGGCGTGACGACCTGCGTCTTGCCGGCGAGCCTTCTGAGCGCGGCGGAGTGGAGGATGCGGGCGCGGTCGCGCTGGAAGGCGGTGCGGCCGGGGCGCTTGTCGGGTTCGGGGGCCCAGCGTTCGGTTGACTGCGGGTCGTACGGCATGTCTTGACAGTACGGGCAGGTACTGACAATTCGCCGGTGCGTCCGCCGGGTTCCGGTTATATGGCGAGTGCGGGCACTTCGTGGCTGGGCGCGCGGTTCCCCGCGCCCTTGAGGTCAGTCGCCTGGTCGTAGCGGTGGAGGATCAGGTCCGTCATCGCGGGGTGCGTGCCCAGGGGCGCTGACGCGATCCACGGGGCCTTCTGCGCGCACTGCCTCGCGAAGAGGCCCGGAGCTGTGAAGTACGACGCCACCGCGACCCGGTGGCGGCCCCTCGCCGTCAGTGCCCTGATCGCTGTTTCCACCGTCGGCGTCGCCGCGGAGGCGTAGGCCGGGATGACCGGGACGCCCAAGCGGTCCGCCAGGAGCTGGGCCGTGCGGCGGGTGTCCGTGGCCGACTCCGGGTCCCGGGAACCTGCCGCCGCCAGGACGACCGCGCTCTCGCGGCGGGTCTCCTCGTCCGTCCCGGTGTGCCAGCCCGCTTCCGTCAGACGGGCGTGCAGGGTGTCCACGAGCAGCGGATGCGGGCCGAGCGGAGCCGCCACGCGCGTGCGTGCCGGGGAGGCGGCCGCCATCTCGGGGATGTCGCGCTTCACGTGGTAGCCGCGGGAGAGGAGCAGCGGGACCAGGACCGCCTCCGCCGTGCCCAGGGACGCCAGCGTGTCGGGCAGCAGCGGTTCGTTCAGTTCGATGTGGCCCAGGTGCACCGGCAGGTCGGGGCGCTGGGCGCGGACCTGGTCCAGGAGCTCGTGGACCGTGGCGAGGGTGCGCGGGTCGCGGCTGCCGTGGGCCACCAGGACGAGCGCGGGCGGCTCGGGGCGGCGCCGTTCGTCGAGGGAGACGAGGCGGGGTCGGCTGCTGATCCGGTTCATGCGTTGATGGTGTCCGCCGGAGGTTGCCTTCCCGTTTCACCGCAATGACGTGTGCTTTCCGGCGGATCACCGTGCGGGGCGGCGGCATGTGAGGTGGCGTGACCTGCGACTTCGTGACGGCAGGTGAGCCTGCTCACGCGTCGGCGGCCGAACCGATCGCCCCGGCGGCACGTCTTTTCCGGTCGGAAGGCGACCGGGGAGGGACCGTCCGATGCGACTGCCGAGGCCACGCAGACCGCGCCTGCCACGCACGCGTGCCGGGCGGCGCAGGCTCGTGCAGGCGGTGATGGCGGGCTGTGTGCTGGCGCTGCTGCCGTCGACCTGGATGTACCTGGTGACCGGCGACCGGCTGCGCACGACGGCCGACGTGCCGCGCACCCAGGTGGCCGTCGTCTTCGGCGCCGGGCTGTGGGACGGCGAGCCGTCTCCGTATCTCGCCCACCGGCTCGACGCGGCGGCGAAGCTGTACCGGGAGAACCGGATCGAGGTCGTCCTCGTCACCGGCGACAACAGCCGGGAGGACTACGACGAACCCGACGCCATGCGCGCCTACCTGACCCGGCACGGCGTCCCGGACCGGCGGATCGTCAGCGACTACGCCGGCTTCGACACCTGGGACTCGTGCGTGCGTGCCCGGAAGATCTTCGGTGTGGACAGGGCGGTACTGATCAGTCAGGGGTTCCACATCCGGCGCGCGGTCGCCCTCTGCCAGGCGGCCGGGGTCACCTCGTACGGCATCGGCGTCGACGCCAGGCACGACGCCACCTGGTACTACGGCGGCACCCGGGAGATCCTCGCGGCGGGGAAGGCGGCCCTGGACGTGGTGTTCCGGCCCGACCCGCGGTTCCTTGGCCCGAAGGAGCCCGGCGTGGCGGATGCGCTGGCCTCGGCCCGCTGAACGGATGGGTGCCGGCGCGCGCAACGGGGTTTCTCACCGCTTCGGGGTGCCCCGGGGGAGGTCGCCGTCTCGGTGGCGTAACACGCAGCCGCCACCGGCGTAACACGGCCGACGCACGCTGAGGAGCATGCAGAACTCCGCGACGCCCACGCACTGCCCGTACTGCGCCCTGCAGTGCGGCATGAACCTGACCCCCGCGCCGGACGGGACCGTCGAGGTGAGTGAGCGTGCGGACTTCCCGGTGAACCGGGGGGCGCTGTGCGGCAAGGGCCGTACCGCGCCCGCGGTGCTCTCGTCCCGGGTGCGACTGACCTCCCCGTTGGTGCGCTCCGGAGGCACGCTGGTGCCCGCGACCTGGGACGAGGCGCTGGACCGGATCGCCGAGGGGCTGTCCCGCACGCGTACGGAGCATGGCCCGGACGCGTGCGGGGTCTTCGGCGGGGGCGGCCTGACCAACGAGAAGGCGTACACCCTCGGCAAGTTCGCCCGGGTCGTCCTCGGCACCTCGCAGATCGACTACAACGGGCGCTTCTGCATGTCGTCCGCGGCGGCCGGCGGGATGAAGGCCTTCGGTCTGGACCGCGGGCTGCCCTTCCCACTGGAGGACATCCCGAAGTCCGGCTGTGTGATCCTCGTCGGCTCGAACCTCGCCGAGACCATGCCGCCGTCCCTGCGGTTCTTCACCGAACTGCGGGAGAACGGCGGCACGCTGATCGTCGTCGACCCGCGCCGCACCAAGACCGCCGAGCAGGCCGACCTGCACCTCATGCCCCGGCCCGGCACCGACCTCGCCCTCGCGCTCGGACTGCTGCACCTGGTGGTGGCGGAGGGCCGGGTCGACGAGGAGTACGTCCGTGAGCGCACGGTCGGCTGGGAGGACGCGCGGGCCGCCGCGATGGCCCACTGGCCGGAGTACGTGGAGCGGATCACCGGTGTACCGGTGCCTCAACTCCGGGAAACCGTACGGCTGTTCTGCGAGCCGGAGTCCGCGATGGTGCTCACCGCGCGCGGGCCCGAGCAGCAGTCCAAGGGCACCGACACGGTGAGCGCGTGGATCAACCTGTGCCTGGCGACCGGGCGCGCGGGGCGGCCGTACAGCGGATACGGCTGTCTGACCGGGCAGGGCAACGGGCAGGGCGGGCGCGAACACGGCCAGAAGGCCGACCAGTTGCCCGGCTACCGCAAGCTGGACGACCCGGCGGCGCGGGCACATGTCGCCGAGGTGTGGGGCGTGGACCCCGACTCGCTGCCCGGACCGGGGCGCAGCGCCTACGAGTTGCTGGACGCGCTCGGCACCGACATCAGGTCGCTGCTGCTGATGGGGTCCAACCCGGTGGTGTCGGCGCCGCGTGCCGCGCACGTCGAGGAGCGCATCAAGTCCCTGGACTTCCTCGCCGTGTGCGATGTCGTCCTGTCGGAGACGGCCGCGCTCGCGGACGTGGTCCTGCCGGTCACCCAGTGGGCCGAGGAGACGGGCACGACGACCAACCTGGAGGGGCGGGTGCTGCTGCGCCGGCAGGCGATCACCCCGCCCGACGGCATCCGCAGCGACCTCGAGGTCATGCACGAACTCGCCGACCGGCTCGGCGTGGAGAAGGGCTTCCCGACCGACCCCGAGGAGGTCTTCGAGGAACTGCGCCGGGCGAGCGCGGGCGGACCGGCCGACTACTCCGGGATCACGTACCGCCGACTGGCCGAGGAGAACGGGGTGTTCTGGCCGTGCCCGACGCCCGTCAGGGACGTACCCGCCGGTGACGACGACCTGCACCCCGGTACCCCGCGCCTCTTCCTGGACCGCTTCGCCCACCCCGACGGGCGGGCCCGTTTCGTCGCCGTCTCGCATCGGGGCATCGCGGAGGAGCCCGACGAGGAGTACCCGGTGCTGCTGACGACCGGGCGGGTCGTGGCGCAGTACCAGTCCGGTGCGCAGACCCGGCGCGTGGACGAACTGAACGCCGCGGCGCCGGGCCCGTTCGTGGAGCTGCATCCGCGGCTCGCGGAGCGGCTGGGGGCGGCCGAGGGCGATCCGCTGGCCGTGGTCTCGCGGCGCGGACGGGCCGTGGCCCCGGCCCGGATCACGCCCGGCATCCGCCCCGACACGGTCTTCATGCCCTTCCACTGGTACGGCGAGGGCCGCGCCAACACCCTCACCAACCCGGCGCTCGACCCGACCTCGCGGATGCCGGAGTTCAAGGCGTGCGCGGTGCGGGTGGAGACGGTGGAGGGGTAGTCCGGCCGAGCCGCCAGTCGCCGCTCGCGATGAGCTTGCCGCGGGCACGCAGGCGGGCGGCGACGGGAGGGGCCGCCACGTAGACCCAGGCGCGCACGGGGGTGCCGTCGGCCGTGCGGGTCACCTCGCGGGCGACCCGTTCGTACAGGTTGTGCGGGTTCCCCGGCGTGTACTCCTCCAACTCGTCGAGCACGGCGAGCAGTTCGGCGTAGGCATCGGCCCGCGGGGTGACGAGCTCCCCCGCGACGGCTCCCTGGGACTCCTCGACGGCGTACGGGTAGCCGGGGCCGTCGTACAGCAGCGCGCCCGTCAGTCGGCCCGGTTCCTCGCAGCGGACGCGGCCGCGCAGGAAGAGGTCGTGGTTGACCTCGCCGGGGCGGAGGGTGCCGTAGACGAAGAACGGGAGTCGTGCAGAGGTCACAGAAACGATTCTCTCCCCTCACACACCTGCACGTACCGCGCTATGGACATGGCTTGTCATGGCCTCTTAAATCTTCGTCAACGTCCGCGCCACCCCCCACGCGCCCCATTGGCGCCTTCCAGAGGAGACCGATGAGTCGGATACGGCCGTACGTCCGAGGTGCCCGTTCCCGTCGTCTCGCCACCGCCGGAGTGGCCGCCACCGCCGCCACCCTGCTCGCCGCGGCACTCTCCCCCGCCGCCGGTGCGGCGGACAGACCGACCCGGGCCACGGCGGTCGAGAACGCCGCCGCCGTCCTGGCCGACCACGCCTCAGCGCTGGGGCTCGGCTCCGCGCAGAGCACCAAGGTCCGGGACGTGATCGTCGACCCCGACGGCACCCAGCACGTCCGCTACGACCGCACCTACCGCCAACTGCCTGTGCTGGGAGGCGACTTCGTGGTCCACCTGGCGCCGGACGGGGCGTACCGGAGCTCCTCGCGCGCCACCCGGAGCGCGATCTCCCTGTCGAGCGTCACCCCGGCCCTGTCCGCCCCGAAGGCGGCCGACCTCGCGGCGAACGCGCTCAAGGCGGCCAACCTGGGCGAGACGCTGAAGAAGCTGACCGCCAAGCCGCGGCTGGTCGTCGACGCCCTGCACGGGGCGCCGAGGCTGGCCTGGCAGACCGATGCCGCCGCGCAGGACTCCCTCGGCAACCCGGTCGCGCGCACGGTCCTCACGGACGCCCGCACCGGGGCGCAGATCGACGCCTGGGACAGCATCGAGCAGGCGGCCGGCGACGGCAAGTCGCTGTACAGCGGCACGGTTTCGCTGGAGACCACGCAGTCGGGGTCGGCGTACCAGCTCAAGGACGCGACGCGCGGCAACACCTACACCGGTGACGCGGCGAACAAGACCGACCTGTGCTTCCTGACCATCTGCTTCAGCCGGGCGCCCGCCACCCTGTTCACCGACGCCGACAACCACTGGGGCACCGGGGCGACTTCGGACCGGGCCACGGCGGCGGTGGACGCGCAGTACGGGACCGACGTCACCTGGGACTACTACAAGAACGTCCACGGGCGGAACGGGATCGGCGGGGACGGCAAGGGCTCCTACAACCGCGTCCACTACGGCAACAACTACAACAACGCCTTCTGGGACGACAGTTGCTTCTGCATGACGTACGGCGACGGTGACGGGACGCAGATGGGCCCGCTGGTGTCGCTGGACGTGGCCGGGCACGAGATGTCCCACGGTGTGACGTCCAAGACGGCGGCGCTGACGTACTCGGGCGAGTCGGGCGGGCTCAACGAGGCGACCTCCGACATCTTCGGCACGCTGGTGGAGTTCTACGCGGGCAACTCCTCCGACACCGGCGACTACCTGATCGGTGAGAAGATCGTCCGCTCCGGCTTCGGACGGGACGCCCTGCGCTACATGGACAAGCCCTCCAAGGACGGCAAGTCCGCCGACTCCTGGAGTAGTTCGGTCGGCAATCTCGACGTCCACTACTCCTCCGGGGTCGCGAACCACTTCGCGTACCTGCTGGCGGAGGGCAGCGGCGCCAAGACAATCAACGGTGTCAGCTACAACTCCCCCACCTCCAACGGCTCCACGGTCACCGGCATCGGCCGGGCCAAGCTGGGCGCCATCTGGTACCGGGCGCTGACGGTCTACATGACGTCCTCGACGAACTACGCGGGGGCGCGCACGGCCACCCTGAACGCGGCGAAGGACCTGTACGGCGCGGGCAGCACGGAGTACAACGCGGTGGCGGCGGCCTGGAGCGCGGTCAACGTGAACTGACGTGCACCGGTCTTCCGACGTGTGACACGGCCGCCCCGGATTCCGGGGCGGCCGTACCCGTGACGGCAGGAGGGGTGACGTGGGTGAGGGTGACCCGCACATTCATGTCGAGGCGAAGGTGGTCCGCGGCGAGGCCGCCGTGCGCATCCTGCTCGCGGCCACGTTCGGCCTGGCGGGCGACCTGCCGGGCACCGTGGCCACCGGGTGCGGGCTGCGGGTGCCGTACGCCATGACCTCACCGCGACCGGACCGGGTGACGTGCCTGGCCTGCCGGGAGCACGCACACGCCGAACACCTGCGGTTCGCCGACGAGATCGAACGCATGGGCGGCCTGCCCGGGTCGCCCGTCACCCCGGCCGACGCCCGGCGAGTCGCCGAGCGGCATCGCGCGCTCGCGGAGCGGTTCTCGGGCAGCACCGGGGTCTGAGGAGGAACGCAAGCCCCTCAGCCACCCCCGGCTACCGGCCGAAGTCCGGGAGGGTGAGCGTGCCGTCCGCCGCCAGGGGGAAGCCCGGGTTGTACGCGACCTCCCAGGGGTGGCCGTCCGGGTCGGTGAAGGCGCTGGAGTAGAAGCCGATCTCGTTCACCGCGGCCGGCTTGGTGAGCGTGCCGCCCGCCTCCACGACCTTGGCGAGGAGGGCGTCGACCTCGGCCTCCGAGCGGACGTTGTGGGCCAGTGCGATGCCGCCGAAGCCGCTCCTGGGACCCGGTTCCAGGCCGCAGTCCACCGCCAGCCTGTCCCGGCTCCACAGGACCAGGCCGAGACCGCCCGCCTGGAAGAAGACCGTCTCCTCGACCTCCTGGCCGCGCCAGCCCAGGGCCTCGTAGAAGGCCTTGGAGCGGGCGAGGTCCGTGACGCCCAGCGTGATCAGGGTGATGCGCTGTTCCATGCCCATCACCTCACCGTAGCGCCGGCAGGGACGCTCGCCCGCGCGCGGTCGGCCAGACGGTTCACCCGCCGTGTCACCCGCCGTACGGCCGGGCGGCCCTCCCCTCCCTCAGCACCCTCCCCCACCACACCAACTGGTCCAGCATCGTCTTCGCCGCCGCGTCCGGGCCCGAGGGGTCCTTCAGGCGGCCGTCGGCGAAGGAGCCGCCCGCGTTGTGGAAGCTCACGGTGTCCCGGACCGTCACCGCGTGGAGCTCGGCGAAGACCTGGCGCAGGTGCTCCACGGCGCGCAGGCCGCCCGAGATGCCGCCGTAGGAGACGAGGGCCACCGGTTTGGCCTGCCACTCCGTGAAGTGCCAGTCGACCAGGTTCTTCAGGCCGGCCGGGTAGGAGTGGTTGTACTCGGGGGTGAGGACGACGAAGGCGTCCGCCGAGGCGAGCTTGGGGGTGACCGAGGCGAGGGCGGCGGTCGTCTCGGGGGTCGGGGCCATGGACATGGGCAGGTCGGCCCCGGCCACGTCCACGACGTCCGGGACCAGGTCGTCGCGGTCGCGCAGGCGGCCGAGGAGCCAGTCGGCGACCACGGGGCCGAAGCGGCCGTGGCGGTTGCTGCCGATGACCAGCGTGACATTGAGGGGCGTGATGTCTGTCTGCACGAGGGTGTCTGTCTGCATGGAGGACAGCCTGATACCTCGACCAAAGTTGAGGTCAAGCACGGATCGTGAGTGGGGGGTCACCCGTTCACACGTGCGCCGGCGCCCTTCGGGTTCTCTTCGGCGACCCGTCCCACGCACGCCGATGACCTGCTGAAACCTCGGCCGACGCGGCCCGGGGCGCAGCGATCTGACACCCGTTCAGCGCATTTCTGACGCACTCTCAGGAAGCGGGCCCGGCCCACTGCCACTTACCTCGAAGGCACAGGGACCCACCCGAGAGCTCGAAGGAGCACCATGCGCCCCACCACCCGCCTGCTGACCGGCAGCGCGCTCGCCGTCGCCGCCGCGGGTCTCGTCTGTGCGCCCGCGTCCGCCGGCGGCACGGCCGGGCTCCAGGTGTTCCCGTCGTCCGTGGTGCCGGGCGGTCGGGTCACCGTGACGACTGCGGCGTGCGGGGACGCCGGTACGGCCGCCGCGGGGGACGCCAGCGCGGTGGGCGCGGGCGCCTTCACGCTGGCGCCCGGCACGCACCGGGGCGACGCGACCGGGCGGTTCCGGGTGCCGCCGAGCGCGCAGCCGGGGACGTACGAGATCGCCGCGACCTGTGCGGAGGGCGGCCGGCGGGTGACCGGTGACCTGGTGGTCACGCTGACGTCCCAGCGTCAGCCGGTGCACCCCAGAGGAAGCGTGAAGACGGGGGTCGGTGGCGCTCTGGGCCCCGACCCCGTGCAGACCGCGGCCGGTGTGGCGGCTCTCGCCGTCGCCGCCGCGGGCGGTACCTGGCTCCTGCATCGCCGGGCGAGAGGCGACGGGATCTGACGGACACCCTCCGCTGTCCGTCCGCCGGTACCGCATGTCCCCTCCCCCTCCGGGTCCGACGCCCCTCGCGGCCCGGAGGGGGACGGGCAGGCCAGCCGTAGAGGAGGCTCCTGTGCGCAACCGCAGGATCGGCGACACCGCCATAGCGGGGGTCACCGTGGTGGCCCTGTGCAGCGGCGCGTGGCTGCTGCGCAGCGGCGCCGAGACGCACGCCCCGCCGCAGCCGTCCGCCGCCCAGGCGCACGCGGGCGGGGACAGCGGACGGGCCGCGGCGCCCGCCCTGCCGCCGTCACCCCCCGACCGCGTGCGCATCCCCGCGATCCACGTGGACGCGCCGCTGACGGGTCTGGCCCTCACGGCGAGCGGCAGCCTCGATGTGCCGCCGGCCTCCAGGAAGAACCTCGCCGGCTGGTACGAGGCCGGCACCACCCCCGGCGAGACGGGCACCGCGGTCCTCGCCGGGCACGTCGACAACGCCGAGGGACCCGCCGTCTTCTACGACCTCGGCGCCCTCCCCAGGGGCGGCACGATCGAGGTGGACCGGCGCGACGGAAGCGTCGCGGTGTTCACGGTGGACGCGGTCGAGGTGTACGACGCGAAGGACTTCCCCGACGAGAAGGTGTACGGCGCCGCGCGGCGGCCTGAGCTGCGGGTGATCACCTGCGGCGGGGGCTACTCGCGCTCGACCGGTTACCGGGGCAACGTGGTGGTCTTCGCGCACCTCACGGGGAGCAGCTGAGGCGCTCCCGCGGTCGGTGCAGGGAACCGGCGCGCGGTGGGGCCCCCTTCCGGGCGGCGCCGCCGTGCGCGAGGTGACCCGGCGTACCGGGGCCGCCCTGACGCCGGCCGCGGACGACTCCCCGGCTCGACGCCGACGTGCTGCTCGCGGCCGACCGGGGCCGGCGGCCGGGGCACGGGGAGCCGGCGGACGAGAACTGGACCGCGCCGGCGATCAGCGCGCTGCCGGAGC
>NZ_LJBR01000292.1 GCF_001282115.1 Streptomyces sp. NRRL B-24085
GGTGACGAGGGTGTGGATCAGGGCCGCGGCCCGGGAGAGCGAACCGGTGCCGAAGGAGGGCGGGGTGTGGGGTGGGTGGCCTTCCTGGTGCCGTTGTCCTGCCGCCGGGCGGTGTGCTGCGGTGCGACCGGCCCTGGCCCGCACCCGGCTCACCCCGCTCACTGCGGCACCCTTCCCAGCAGTCGGCGTTCGTCCCACCATCGCGGGGCCTCCTCCACCACCGGGCTCACCTCCACGAGCGTGATCTCGTGGCGGGCCAGCGTCAGGTCCAGTACGGTCCGCTCGTCCTCGACGGGCAGCCGCAGGTGCTGCCGGCCGGGCTCGGCGGCCTCGTGGAGGACGTCGAGCTGGTGCCGGCCGGGTGAGCGCGGGCTGCCCATCCGCTGCCAGGCCGTGCGGGCGTTGCCGTGCTCCTCGTCGACCACGGACCGCCGTAAGAACGCCTCCCGGGCGCCGCGCACGGGCACGGACAGGCGCAGCCGGTGCCGGTCCGGGCCGGGTGTCTCGCCGCTCGCGTCGACCGGCGCCCAGGCGAGGACGGTCACCCGGCCGTCGGGGTGCCGGCTGACCAGGTGGTCGGCACCGCGGGTGAGCAGGTCGGGGCCCATGCGGGCCATGAAGGCGTAGAGGTGGTACGTCGGTTTCCGCACCTGTCGGTGGGTGAGCAGGCCGAAGCCGCCGTGGAAGAGCGCGGTCGGCGGGCCGGCCTCCTCGAACACGTCGCTGAAGGTCCAGTACGAGAAGGAGTCGACGTGGTCGCCGCCGCGGGCGAGGACCGGTGCCAGGTAGGCCGCGTGGAAGGCGGTGTCGTGGACCGGGTTGTCGGGCCGGTAGGAGGAGTTGAACTCCGTGATGTGCACCGGGAGTCCGGCGAGCCCGGTGTCCTTCAGCCGGGCCCGGGGCGTGGCGAACTGGTCCAGGAGGTCCTGGGCCGGCGCCAGGGTCTGGTGGACGCCGAAGGGGACGTGCTGGGCGGGGCCCGAGGTGTAGGCGTGCTTGGACACGAAGTCGACCGGGACACCGCGCTGTTCGGCGAACTCGGCGAAGCGGTCCAGCCACTCGTCGGCCCCCGGTGAGATCGCGGGGCCGCCGACCTGGAGGTCCGCGTCCACCTCCTTCACCGCGGCGGCCGTCACCTCGTAGAGGCGGTGGTACGCCTGCTCGTCCGCGTGCTGCCAGAAGTCGGGCAGGTTGGGCTCGTTCCACACCTCGACGGGCCATCCCCGCACCTCGTCGAGGCCGTACCGGTCGACGAGGTGGCTGACGGTCGCCCTGACCAGGGCGGCCCACTCCTGGTGCGAGCGGGGCGGGGTGACGTTCCCCTGCCACCAGAACACGGTCTGCTCACCCGACGCCAATTGCGAGGGCATGAAGCCGAGTTCGACGAAGGGGCGGACACCGAGTTCCAGGCAGGCGTCGAAGACCTGGTCGACGTACGTGAAGGAGTGACGGACCTGTCGCACGCCCTCGGGCCACTCGTACGGCCGGTGCACGCCCATGCCGTCGCTCAGCAGGCCGTGCCCCCGGATGTGCCGGAAGCCGATCTCGCGCTGGAGGAGCCGCAGGGAGTCCTGGTGGTCGCGTCGCAGGGCGAGTTCGATCCTGCCGGTGCCGACGCAGTGGCGCCAGGCGTCGGAGAGGCGGCCCGAGGGTTCGGCGGGGACGCGGAGGATCACCCGTTCTCCTTCTTGAACCGCTCGTACGCCTTGTTGTGCAGGTCGACGAGTTGCTGCATGTTCTTCGCCTTCGACTCGGCGACGAACGCGTCCCATTCGGACATCGGGCGCTTGCCGAGCACGAACTGGAGGGTGTTCTGGATGGCGTGGTCCTTGAGCGGGGTGTCCCACAGGGTCGCCTGCTCCTGCTCGAAGGACTGGAGCGGGTGGGCCGGGTCGACGGGGAGTTCCTTGCGCTGGGACATGACGTCCTGGAACTTCTTCTCGTCCGGGCTGAAGTTGGAGGACACCAGCTCCCAGCTGCCGCCGTAGGTGAACACGCCGTTGAAGAAGCCGTAGTCCTTCTGGAGGTCCTTCGGGGCGTCCGGGTCGGAGCCCATCAGCGAGATCCCGGGCTTCAGCGTGTAGGTGCCGCCGGACTCGGTGTATGTGACGCCCTCGACGCCCCACTTGCAGAACTTCTGGCCCTCGTCCGAGTACCAGAGCCAGTCCACGAACTGCATCATCGCGACGAAGTCGGCGCTCTTGAGGGCCTTGCTGGAGACCATGACGCCGTTCTCCAGCCGGATGCCGCTCAGCAGGATCGGGCCGGCCGGGCCGAGCGGGACCGGGACCATCTCGATGGTCGCGCCCCTGACCTGCTTGCTCAGGTTGTAGCGGTAGTTCTGCACCAGCTCCTGCGGATTGGCGCTGATCACGTACGACTTCTCGGCCAGCAGCTTCTGCACGGCCTGGTCGTCCTGCTGGGTGAAGCTCTCGGGGTCGAGGAGCTTCTCGGCGACGATCTTTCTCAGGTACTCGATCATCTGCCGGTAGGCGTCCTGGGTCGCGGTGAAGACGAACTTCTGCGCCTTGGTGTCGAAGGTGATGTTGTCGTAGTTCCAGCCCGCCTTGACGCCGTACGCCTGGCCCAGGTAGTTGAACAACGCGCCGCACGGGAACGGGGTGTTGGTGCTCCAGCGGTCGCTCCAGGGGTACTTGTCGGGGTACTCCGCCTTGAGAGCCCTGAGGACGTCGTGCACCTCGTCCCACGTCGTGGGCAGGGACAGTCCGTGCTTGTCGAGGATGTCCGTGCGGAACGACAGCGAATAGCCCGACCTGGGCTTCTCGTGCAGGCCGGGCAGCAGGTAGTACTTGCCGTCGGACTGGCGGATGGAGTCCAGTTCGGGTTCCAGGTGCCACTTCTTCACCTTGTCCCGGAAGTTGGGCATCAGGTCCACGTAGTCGCTGACGGGGAGGATCGCGCCGGACGAGACGAACGCGACCTCGGAGGGGTGGTACGTCTTGGGGATGATGAAGGGGGCGTCGCCCGCGCCGATGAGGACGCTGCGCTTCTTCTCGTAGTCGGCGAGCGGGACGTCGAGGGGCTTGATGGTGACCCCGGTGCGCCTGGTGACCTCCTTCCAGAACAGCCAGTCCTTCTTGAGGGGGTAGACCGGGTTGTCGTTGTGCAGCAGGGAGAAGGACAGCGCCTTGGACGCCTTGAACCGCTGGCCCGCCCGGTACTCCTTCATCGCGCCGTTCTGCTTCTTGGAGAGGTCCTTGGTGTCGCCTCCGTCGTCACCGCTGCCGCAGCCGGTGAGGCCGGCGAGTCCGATGAACCCTGCGGCGGCCAGGATCTGACGCCGTGACAGCGAACCGGTGTTCTCCACGGATGCTCCTTTGGTCCGTTGGGGATGTGACGGGCTGTCAGCCCTTGACCGCGCCGAGCATCACGCCCGAGACGAAGTAGCGCTGGACGAACGGGTACACGCAGATGATCGGCAGCGCGGTGAGCACGATCGTGACCGCCTGGATGCTCGCCCCGACCTGGCTGAGCTCCGCGGTGCCGGCGCCCGCGTTGCCGCCGCCGGTGGCACCGGCGATGAGGTTGCGCAGATAGACGGTGACCGGCATCAGGTCCGACTGGTCCATGTAGAGGAACGCGCTGAACCAGGAGTTCCAGAAGGACACCGTGTAGAAGAGCACCATGGTCGCCACGACCGCCTTGGACAGCGGCAGCACGACCCGGAAGAGGATGCCGTAGGTGCTCAGGCCGTCGATCTGCGCGGCCTCCTCCAGCTCCGTGGGCAGGCTCTCGAAGAACGCCTTCATCACCAGCAGGTTGAAGACGCTGATCGCGTTCGGCAGCGCGATGGCCCAGACGCTGTTCTTCAGTCCCAGCTCGGTGACCAGGATGTAGTGGGGGATCAGGCCGCCGGTGAAGAACATCGTGAACACGGCGATGCCGACGAGGACCCCGCGCCCCCTGAGGTGCTTCTTCGACAGGACGTAGGCGTAACAGGTCGTCAGGACCATGGCCACGGCGGTGGAGACGAGCGTGTAGAACACGGTGTTGCCGTAGTTGCGCCAGAACATCGAGTCCTGGAAGACGATCCGGTACGTGGTGAGGTTGAACCCCTTGGGCCACAGGGTCACTTCACCGGCCCGGATCTGCCGTTCCCCGCTGAAGGACCGCGCGACGATGTTGACGAAGGGATACAGGGTCACGATCACGACGAGGGAGAGGACCACCCCGTTGACGCCCTGGAAGACCCGGTAGGAGCGGCTCGGCCTCACCACAGGCTGGTCCCCACCGTGCGGCGCGAGAGCGTGTTGGCGGAGGTGATCAGGACCAGGCCGATGACCGCCTCGAACAGTCCGATCGCGGCCGCGTAGCTGAAGCTGTTGGACTCGACCCCCGCCCGGTAGACGTAGGTCGAGATCACGTCGGCGGTCGGGTAGGTCAGCGGGTTGTACAGCAGCAGGACCTTCTCGAAGCCGACCGCCATGAACGTGCCGACGTTGAGGATCAGCAGTGTGATCATGGTGGGGCGGATGCCGGGCAGGGTGACGTGCCAGATCTGCTTCCAGCGGTTGGCGCCGTCGATGCGCGCGGCCTCGTACAGGTCCTCGTCGATGGTGGTGAGCGCGGCGAGGTAGAGGATCGTGCCCCAGCCGGCGGTCTGCCAGATCTCCGAGCCGACGTAGATCGTGCGGAACCAGCCGGGTTCCTGGATGAAGCGGATCTCGTCGTGGCCGAACCAGCCGAGGGCGTGGTTGACCGGCCCGTCGGTGGCGAGCATCTGCATCGTGAGGCCCGCGACGATCACGATCGACAGGAAGTGCGGGAGGTACGACACCGACTGCACGAACCGCTTCAGGGAGCGCCTGCGCACCTCGTTGAGCAGCAGGGCGAGCAAGATCGGGACGGGGAAGCAGAACACGAGGGTGAGCCCGCCGAGCCACAGGGTGTTGCGGAACACCTGCCAGAAGGTCGGGTCGCTGAGGAACATGCGCACATAGCGCAGGCCCACCCAGTCCTTGCCGAACATCGAGCCGCCGGGTTCGAAGCGCCGGAAGGCGATCACGTTGCCGATCATCGGCAGATAGCGGAAGACCAGGAAGAACAGCAGCGGCAGGACGGCCAGCGAGTAGAGCTGCCAGTCACGGCGCAGGGTCCGGCGCCATCCGGGGCGCGGGGCGGGACGGGTG
>NZ_LJBR01000293.1 GCF_001282115.1 Streptomyces sp. NRRL B-24085
GACCGACCCCGCCCGGGGTGCCGGCGCGGTCAGCCCCCGCACCTGCGCGGCGGTGAGCCCCCCACGGGCCGGCACCCCGGGCGGGGTCGGTCCGCCGGGCGGCGGGAAGGGCGCCGGAGCCGGTACGGGCGTCGGAGCCGGTACCGGCGTCGGCATCTGGGCGGGCGGGGGCGGAGGTGCGGGCGCGGGCATCGGGGCAGGCGCCGGCATCTGGGCCGGCATCGGCACCCCCGCTCCCAGGGAGGCGGCCGCCCCCAGGGGAGCCGCCGCGGCCACCGCCACCGGCTGGGCGACGGGCATCGGCATGCCGGCCCCCGCCGAAGCGCCGGAGGCCATCGCCGCGAGTCCCTGAAGACCGGCCCCGTTGGTCTGGCCGACCAGCCGGTCCACTGCCGCCGTACCCGAGCTGTAGCCGGTCCCTTGAGCGAGCTCGGGCACGGCGGCTCCCCTCCTGGTCCCGTAGAGCACCTGTTCCAGGCCGGACACCAGGCGACGCACGTCCACCTGGGGGCGCACCACGAGCCGCAGGAAGCGGCTGGAAGAGCCGATCTTGTTGCCGCACTCGCGGACGAGGATGCGGTGCTCGGTGAGCATCCGGTCCCGGACCACGGTGCCCTCGGCGCCCACCGGCAGGCGCACGAAGAGGAAGTTCCCCTGCGAGGGGTAGACGGTCAGACCGGGCAGCGCGGCGAGCTGGCTCGCCATGTCGAGGCGGTCCCGGCGGACCTGGTGCAGGCTCTGCGCGTACTCGGCGCCGTGCTCCTTGAGCATGAACACCACGTACTCGGCGAAGGCGTTGAGGTTCCACTTCGGCAGCATCGAGCGGACCCGGCCGGCCAGCGAGGGGTTGGCGACCATGTAGCCGAAGCGGATGCCGTGCAGGCCGAAGTTCTTGCCGAGGCTGCGCAGCACGATCACGTTCGGCCGGACCATCGCCTCCTGGACGACGCTCGGCTCCTGCTCGGCGTCCGCGAACTCCAGGAACGACTCGTCGATGACGATGAGGTCCAGGTCGGCCATGGCGTCCATGAACTGCACGAGCGCGTGCTTGTGGAGGAAGCCGCCGTCGGGGTTGTTCGGGTTGCAGATGACCGCGACCCGCGTGCCCCGGGTGCGTATGAACTCGGCGTACTGCGCGAGGTCCAGGGCGAATCCGCTGGACTCCTGGAGCGGGAACATGTCGACCCGCTTGCCGGTCTCCATCGGCTGGTCGGTCCAGCGGCCGAAGGTGGGGACCGGGACGGCGAGGGACTCGCGGACCAGCAGGTGGTCGATCCAGGTGATCAGTTCGGTGGAGCCGTTGCCCATCGCCACGGCCTGCGGCGGCAGTTGGAGCAGGTTGCACAGCTCGGCGGTGATCGTGTCGGCGCTGCTGGGGTAGTAGGTGATGATGTCCTTCAGCCGTGCGGCCATGGTGTCCATCATCGCCGGGGTGGGGAAGTAGGGGTTGCAGGGGATACAGAAGTCCACCGGGCCGGTCCCGTCTCCGCCTTCACGCGCCAGCGCCGCCATGGACGGGCTGTGCGCAGTCGTGCTGCGGAACAACGAGGTGACGTTGTCGGCCATCGAACCTCCGTATGGGGCGGACCCGGCGGGGACGACCGGGTCCGTCGTCATTGGGTGGCCCGCGCGGGGGAGCACGGGCCGCCCTTACATACGGATTCCTGCGTGGCGCTGTTCAACGGGTGTGAAAGAAGTGTGAGTTCGGGAACCCCGGTCCCGGTCTCCGCATCTGTACAGGTCAGGCGTCGAACGAGTGGATCGTCGTGGTCCGGTACGTCTGTCCCGGGCGCAGCACCGTCGAGGGGAACGACGGGTGGTTCGGCGAGTCCGGGAAGTGCTGCGTCTCCAGGCACAGGGCGTCGCCCTGGCGGTAGGTGTGACCGGAGGGGCCGACCAGGGTGCCGTCGAGGAAGTTGCCCGAGTAGAACTGCAGACCCGGCTCGACGGTGGAGATCCGCAGGGTGCGGCCGGACGCCCGGTCGCGCAGGGTCGCCACGTGCTCGGGCTTGGCCGTGATGCCCTTGTCGAGGACCCAGTTGTGGTCGAAGCCCTTGGCGGTGACCAGCTGCGGGTGCCCGACGCGGATGTCCCGGCCGATCTGCTTGCCCTTGCGGAAGTCGAAGGGGGTGCCCGCGACCCTCGCCAGCTCACCGGTCGGGATGAGGCCCGAGTCGGTGGGCGTGTAGCGGGAGGCGGCGATGCGCAGCTCGTGGTCCTCGATGGTGCCGGTGCCCTCGCCGCCCAGGTTCCAGTACACGTGGCTGGTCAGGTTGACCACGGTGGCCTTGTCGGTGGTGGCCTCGTAGTCGATCCGCCAGTCACCGTGCCGGGTGAGGGTGTACGTCACCTTCACCTTGAGGGTGCCCGGGTAGCCCATCTCGCCGTCGACCGACGTGTGGTACAGGTGCAGGCCGACGTCCGAGCCCTTGGTGAACGGCTCGACGTCCCACACCCGCTTGTCGAAGCCCTGGGTGCCGCCGTGCAGGCTGTTGTCGCCGTCGTTCACGGAGAGCTGGTAGCTCTTGCCGTCCAGGGTGAACTGCCCCTTGGCGATGCGGTTGCCGTACCGCCCGATCAGCGCGCCGAAGTACGGGGTCTTGGCGACGTAGTCATCGAGGTTGTCGAAGCCCGCCGAGACGTTCGCGTAGTGGCCCTTGCGGTCCGGGATCTCCAGGGACTGGACGACACCGCCCCAGGACAGGACCTTCATGCGCGTGCCGCCGTTGGCCAGCGACCAGATGTGGACCTTCGTGCCGTCGGCCAGGGTGCCGAAGACCTTCTTGGTCGGCTTCCTGCCGGCGGCTGCTGCCTCAGCGGTGCCCCCGAGCGTCGTCGCGGCGATTCCCGCGGCCGCGGCACCGGCGATGACCGTTCGTCTGTTCAGTTCCATCTAGCGGCTCCTGTGAAGGAAGCGGGCCCCGCCGGTTGCTCCGACGGGGCCCGAGATGACTTACGAACCGGACTTGCGCTTGTTCCACACGTCGAACCCGACCGCAGCCAGCAGGGCGAGGCCCTTGATGACCTGCTGCCAGTCGGTGCCGACACTGAGGAGGTTCATGCCGTTGTTCAGCACACCGAGGACGAGACCACCGATGATCGCGCCGAGGACGGTTCCCACACCGCCGCTCATGGACGCGCCACCGATGAACGACGAGGCGATGGCCTCGAGTTCGAAGTTCAGGCCCGCCTTCGGGGAGGCCGCGTTCAGACGGGCTGCGACCACCAGACCCGCCAGGGCCGCGAGCACGCCCATGTTCAGGAAGACAAGGAAGGTGACCTTCTTGTCCTTGACGCCGGACAGCTTCGCGGCCGGCAGGTTGCCGCCGATCGCGTAGATGTGCCGGCCGAAGACCGCGTTGCGCATGACGTAGCCGTAGCCGACCACGAGCACACCGAGGACCAGCAGGATGATCGGCGCGCCCTTGTAGCTGGCGAGCATCATCGTCAGGGCGATGATCGCCGCGCTGATGGCGACCAGCTTGAGCAGGAAGAGGTTGCGCGGCGCCACTTCCAGGGAGAACTCCTGCGAGCGCCGCCGCTCACGAAGCTCCTGGAGGATCACGAAGGCCAGCAGGACGAAGCCCAGCAGCAGCGTGATGTTGTGGTAGTTGGTCTCCGGGCCGACCTCCGGCAGGAAGCCGTTGCCGAGCTTCTGGAGCCCGTCCGGGAAGGGGCCGAGGGTCTGGCCCTCCAGGAAGATCTCCGTCAGACCGCGGAAGAGCAGCATGCCGGCCAGCGTGACGATGAACGACGGTATGCCGAGATACGCGATCAAGTAGCCCTGGATCGAGCCCGCGACGGCACCCACCACCAGGCACAGCACCAGGGCGACCGGCCATGCCACGTCGTGCTGCACGGTCAGGACGGCCGCGAAGGCGCCCACGAACGCGGTCAGTGAACCGACCGACAGGTCGATGTGCCCCGCGATGATCACCAGCATCATGCCGATCGCGAGGATCAGGATGTAGCTGTTCTGGAGCACCAGGTTGGACACGTTGCGCGGCAGCAGCAGGTCGCCGTCGGTCCACACGGCGAACAGCACGACGATCAGGCCGAGCGCGATCAGCATGCCGTACTGCCGCATGTTGCGGCGCAGCCCGTTCAGCATCAGCTGGAGCAGGCCCTCGCCGGAGGACGACGACCCCCCGCCCTTGCCCGGCGGCGCCGCGGCCGGGACCTTCGTCACATCGGTGCTCATCGCGTTACCTCTTTGTCCTTCGTCATCTGGCGCATCAGCACTTCCTGCGTGGCCTCGGCCCGCGGAACCTCACCCGTGAGGCGTCCGGCGGCCATGGTGTAGATGCGGTCGCACATGCCGAGCAGTTCCGGCAGCTCGGAGGAGATGAAGATGACCGCCTTGCCCTCGGCGGCCAGCTGGTCGATGACCGTGTAGATCTCGTACTTGGCGCCCACGTCGATGCCGCGCGTGGGCTCGTCCAGGATCAGCACCTCGGGACCCGCGAAGATCCACTTGCTGAGGACGACCTTCTGCTGGTTGCCGCCGGAGAGCTTGCCCACCGGCTCGAAGACGGTCGGCGCCTTGATGTTCATGGACTTGCGGAACCGCTCGGCGACCTGCCGTTCCTCGTGCTCGTCCACCACCCCGCGCTTGGCCACCTTGTTCAGGGCCGTCAGCGAGATGTTGCGGTTGATGGTGTCGATGAGGTTGAGGCCGTAGTGCTTGCGGTCCTCGGTGACGTAGGCGATGCCGTGCTTGACCGCCTCGGCGACGGTCCTGGTACGGATCTCCTTGCCGTCCTTGAGGACCTGGCCGCCCGCGTGCCGGCCGTAGGTGCGCCCGAACACGCTCATCGCGAGCTCGGTGCGCCCCGCGCCCATCAGGCCCGCGATGCCGACGATCTCCCCGCGCCGCACGTTGATCGACACGTTGTCGACCACCTTGCGCGACTGGTCGATCGGGTGGTGGACGGTCCAGTCGCGGATCTCCAGCGCCGGGGCCGCGTCCACCTCGCCCTCGTAGGGCGTGCGGTCGGGGAAGCGGTGGTCGAGGTCGCGGCCGACCATGCCCGTGATGATCCGGTCCTCGGTGGTCTCCGGGGCCTTCACGTCGAGGGTCTCGATGGACCTCCCGTCGCGGATGATCGTGACCGAGTCGGCGACCCGGCGGATCTCGTTGAGCTTGTGGGAGATGATGATCGAGGTGATGCCCTGCTTCTTCAACTCCAGGATGAGATCCAGGAGTTTGCCGCTGTCCTCGTCGTTCAGAGCCGCGGTCGGCTCGTCCAGGATGAGGAGCTTCACCTTCTTGGAGAGTGCCTTGGCGATCTCCACGAGCTGCTGCTTGCCCACGCCGATGTCGGCGATCCGGGTCTCCGGGTGGTCGGTCAGACCCACCCGGCGCAGCAGTTCGGTGGCGTGCTTCAGCGTCTCGTTCCAGTTGATGAACCCGCCCGCGGCGTGCTCGTTGCCGAGGAAGATGTTCTCCGCGATCGACAGGAACGGCACGAGTGCCAGCTCCTGGTGGATGATGACAATGCCGTGCTGCTCGCTCGCCCGGATGTCCTTGAAGGAGCAGAGCTCTCCCTCGAAGAGGATGTCCCCCTCGTAGGTGCCGTGCGGATGGACGCCGGAGAGCACCTTCATCAAGGTGGACTTGCCGGCGCCGTTCTCACCGCAGATGGCGTGGACCTCGCCCTGGCGGACGGTCAGTGTGACGTCCGACAGCGCCTTGACGCCGGGAAAGGTCTTGACGATCGAGCGCATTTCCAGGACGGGTCCCGCCATGGTCGTGCCTTCCAATCCGTAAGGTTCGACGCTTACTTGAGCTGGTCCGCCGTGTAGTAGCCGTCGTCCACGAGCTCCTTGACGTAGTTGCTCTTGTCGACGCTCACCGGCTGGAGCAGGTAGGCCGGGACGACCTTGGTGCCGTTGTCGTAGGACTTGGTGTCGTTGATCTCGGGCTTCTTGCCGTTGAGGGAGGCGTCCACCATGTCGGTGGCGACCTGGGCGAGCTTGCGCAGGTCCTTGTAGATCGTCATCGACTGCTGGCCGGCGATGATCGACTTCACCGAGGCCAGCTCGGCGTCCTGGCCGGTGACCACCGGGAGCTTCTTGCTGCCCGAGCCGTAACCGTCCGACTTCAGGGCGGCGATGATGCCGATGGAGATGCCGTCGTACGGCGACAGGACCGCGTCGACCTTGGCGCTGCCGTACGTGGAGGTGAGGATGTCCTCCATGCGCTTCTGGGCGGTGGCGCCGTCCCAGCGCAGCGTGGTGACCTGGGTGAGCTTGGTCTGGCCGGACTTGACGACGAGCTTCTTGCTGTCGATGTACGGCTGGAGCACGCTCATCGCGCCGTTGAAGAAGTACTTGGTGTTGTTGTCGTCGTTGGAGCCGGCGAACAGCTCGATGTTGAAGGGGCCCTTGCCGCTCTCCAGACCGAGCTTGTCGACGATGTACTGGGCCTGGAGCTTGCCGACCTTCTCGTTGTCGAAGGACGCGTAGTAGTCGACGTTCTTCGTGCCGAGGATCAGGCGGTCGTAGGAGATGACCGGGATCTTGGCGTCGGCGGCCTGCTGGAGGACGTTGTTCAGGGACTTGTTGTCGATGGCGGCGATGACGAGTGCCTTGACGCCCTGGGTGATCAGGTTCTCGATCTGGGAGACCTGCTGGTCGGGGTCGTCCTCGCCGAAGACCAGCTTGGTCTTGTAGCCCTTGGCCTTGAGGTCCTTCTCGACGTTGGCGCCGTCGGTGATCCACCGCTCGGAGGACTTGGTCGGCATCGCGATGCCGATGGTCGCGCCCTTGGCGCTGCCGGCCTTCTCCTCGCTGCCGCCCTCGCTGTTCTGGCCGCAGGCGGTGAGGGTGAGGGCGAGCGAGGCGGCGCCGGCTATGGCGGTGAGTGCGGCTCGACGAGTACGCATGATCATCATCCTTGATGTCGGGACGGGCTCGGTCTGGGTGGTGCGGTGACGCTCCGGCAACGAGGTGCGGCTCGGACCGAGGACAAGAGGGTGTGTGGGATTGTGTGTGACTGCGTCTGCTTTTGTGAAGGGACTCGGTCCGAAACGTTATGAGGGTGTTTCGAAACGCTTCAGAGCCCCGGGCAGTCGCGAACCGAGCGGCGCCATGTCGCCGTCCGCTCCGTGGCGTGCCAACAGGTCCAGGGCGAGCCGCCCCCGACGCACCCGTTCCCGGGCCGTGTTCAGGGTCAGATCACGCAGGTGGTGGCCGTACGGGTAGATCCCCGGGGCCTTCGACAGGCCGAACTTCAGGTAGAGCGGCGCACCGCGCCGGATGAGTTCGGCGACCTCGTACATCCGTACATAACCGCCGAGATCGTCGGGCGCCTCGATGTACATGTCCATCGGAGCGGCCGACACCCGCCGGATCTCGGTGAGGTGATCGAGCGTCAGATCGCTGGGCACGTTGATCGAGTCGGCGCCCAGGTTCTCGTAGACCGCGAAGGCGGCCGGGTTGACCGGACCGACGAGCGCGCTCAACTTCAGGGTGGTGTCGGCCGGGATGATGCCGGCGGCCCGCGCCCGGTGCAGTGTCCACAGCACGCCCTCGTCGGCGACGAGGAGGCACTGGACCCCCAACTCCGTTGCGCGGACGGCGTCTTCGACACAGCCGGCCACCGCGTCGTGGCCGCGGGCCCGGAGGCCCCCGCCGCGCGAGTCGGTCCGGACGGAGCCGCCGATGTCCCAGGTGCCGCGCGGACCGGTGAACAGGCAGAGCTCGATGTCCCGCTCGTTCGTGGCGTCGACCATCTCGGTGATCTCGGCGTCGGTCAGCATCCACACCCCGCTGCCCTGACTGATCCGGTGGATCGGCACGTCGAGCCGCGAGGCTTCCTTCAGGACGACGGCCAGCGCCTCCGGCCCCTCGCACGAGGGGATCTCGGTGCGCCAGCGGCCGCCGCCGGGGAAGGCGTGCGGTGAGGCGTCGGCGGGATCGAGGGCGGGCGCGCCCAGGCCGAGCGCGGCGAGCGCCTGCTCACCGGGTCGGCGGGCCGCCGGGGCGGAAGCGTCGGTCGTCACAAGCTGTCCTTTGTGTTCGAAATGTCGGACAAGGTTCGCGGCTCAAGTCGTGCGGGGCTGGGTGTACGCCGGTACGGAGTGGTCAGGTCACCCCGTACCGGCGTACGTCTAGGGGCGGAGCAGCACCTTCCCGACCTTCGGGTCACCGGACCCGACCAGCTCGATCGCCTCCGGGAACCCGTCGAGCGGCAGCTCGTGCGTGACCAGCGGCAGCGGATCGAGCAGGCCGGCCCCGAAGACCCGCACCGTGTGCGCCCAGGCGTCCGGCGGGGCACCGAAGACGGTGTGCACCTCCAACTGCCGCACGACCAGGTCCGTCGGGTCGAGCCCCTCGGCGCCCGGCGCCGGGATGCCCGTCAGGACCAGACGTCCGCCCCGCCTGAGCAGGGAGGCGGCGGTGCGCGCGGCGGACGCGGACCCCGCGGTCTCGATCACGACGTCGAAGTCGTCCGGGAGCTCCTGCGTCCTGGTGCGGAAGTCGGTGGCACCGAAAGCTTTCGAAAGCTCCGCCCGGTCGGGCCGGGTCCCTACCACGAGCAGCTCGGCGGGGGAGTTCGCCTTCAGGAACTGAACGGCGAACATCCCGAGCGTCCCGGTCCCCACCACGGCCACCCGCTCGCCGGGCAGGGCGTTCGCCTTGATCGCGGCGGCCGCGATGCAGGCGGCCGGCTCCAGCAGGGCCGCGGCCGTCAGGTCGGCGTCGTCCGGCAGGACGTGCAGCAGACGGGCGGGCAGGGTCAACGTGGTGGCCATCGCACCCGGCTGGGTGAACCCGGTCTCCTCGTACCCGGCCGTGCACAGCGTCGTCTCACCCGCGTGACAGCGGTCGCAGACCTGGCAGTTGCGGAAACCCTCGCCGACGACCTTGCGGCCGACAAGAGTTGAAGGCACATCCGCCCCGACCGCCTCCACCGTCCCGGACCACTCATGGCCCGGTGTGAGGGGATAACGCACGTATCCCTCGGGCCGGTTGCCCTGGTACACCTCGCGGTCGCTGCCGCAGATGCCGACCGCGTGGACGCGCACCAGCGCCTCACCGGACGCGGGCTGACGAGGGGCGTGCTCGTCGAGCCGGTGCTCGCCGGGCCCCTCGATGACGACCTGGGTGCTCACTTGGTGCCCTTGGGCTTGCGCTGCTCCCAGCCCTCGGCCCAGAGGTCGAACCGGGCCTGCTGCTGCGGGAACTCGGCGGCCGCGTCCACGTCCAACTCGACACCGAGACCCGGCGCGTCGGAGAGGTGGAAGTAGCCGTCCACGACCTGCGGGGCGCCCTTGACGACCTTCTTGATCTCCGCGTCGGCGAAGTCGTTGAAGTGCTCCAGGATCTTGAAGTTCGGGGAGGTGAACCCGACCTGGAGGGAGGCGGCGGTCAGCACCGGACCACCCACGTTGTGCGGGGCGACCAGCATGTAGTGGGTCTCGGCGGTCGCGGCCAGCTTCCGGGTCTCCCAGATGCCGCCGATGTGGCCGACGTCGGGCTGGATGATGTCCACGGCCTGGCTCTCGAAGAGCTCGCGGAACTCGATGCGGTCGTGGATGCGCTCACCGGTGGCGACCGGGATGTCGACCTTGGCGGCGACCTTCTCCAGCGCCTTCAGGTTCTCCGGCGGCACCGGCTCCTCCAGCCACGCGGGCTTGAAGGGCGCGAGGTCCTTGGCCAGCCGGACGGCGGTCGACGGCGAGAAGCGGCCGTGCATCTCCAGCATCAGCTCGGCGTCCGGGCCGATGGCGTCCCGGACGGCCTCGATGAGGGAGACGGCGTACAGGCTCTGCTCGTGGTCCAGCTCGAAGTGGCCGGTGCCGAAGGGATCGATCTTCAGCGCCTTGTAACCGCGCTCCATGACCCCCCGGGCGGCCTTGTGGTAGGCCTCCGGCGTCCGCTCGGTGGTGTACCAGCCGTTGGCGTACGCCTTGACCTTGTCGGTGACCTTGCCGCCCAGGAGCTGCCAGACCGGCACGCCGAGGGCCTTGCCCTTGATGTCCCAGCAAGCCATCTCGATCACGGCGATGCCGGACATGACGATCTCGCCGGCCCGACCGTAGTCGCCGTACTTCATCCTCTTGACGAGGTCCTCGACAGCGAACGGGTCGGAGCCGAGAATGTGATTGGCCTCGGCCTCCCGCAGGTAGCCGATCAGCGCGTCGGTGTGTCCCAGCATCCGGGTCTCGCCGACTCCGGTGATGCCTTCGTCGGTGTGCACCTGGACGTACGTCAGGTTGCGCCACGGCGTCCCGACCACGTGTGTGCTGATTCCGGTGATGCGCACGGCGGTTGCCCCTCGTTGCTTCGTCGGCTCAGTGACGTCTGTTCGAAATTTCGTCACACGTTCGAAATGCTGACGTGACAGTAGGGAGGGGGTGGCGGGAGTGTCAATGGGTCGAACGCATAACGGTTTCGACACTGCTTTCGACACGGCTTTCGAAGTCGGTTTCGACGAGATCGGGAAGGATGCCCGAACGGTCCCCGGCACACCCCTCAACTCGCCGCGTCGAAGCGGGTAGTTCGACACACAACCTTCACAGGCGTGACTATGAAAGGCAGGTGAGAGGAACTTAGTCTTCCCGCGTCATGGACTACTGCGACCCGTGCCGAAGGCACCTCAACGGCGCCCTCGCCTGCCCGGGGTGCGGCACCTCCATCGAAGAGCTGCGCGCGTACACCCCGCGCGTGCCCGCCCAGGCCCAGCCGCCGGAGCACGCGGTCCCGGCGTACGCGGCCTACGGGGTCGCCGAGTCGCAGTACGGCACCGCGGACGGCCCCGGGACGACGCCGTACGGGGGAGAGGGTCGGGGCGCCCAGGATCCCTCCCCGCACGGCGCGTACGGCATGGCCGGCCAGGGGGACATGGCGTACGGCACCGACGGCCAGGGCGGCGGGACGTACGGCACGGCCGGTCAGGCCGACATGGCGTACGGAGGCGGCCAGGGCGGCGCGGTGTACGGCGAGGACGGACACGCGAGCGCCTCACGCGCGGGTGATCCGGTGGGCGGTGGGCCGGCGGAGTACGGCTCGACCGGGGCCGACGCCGGCCCGGGCGCCGATCCCGACATCGATGCCAACCCCGCCCAGGGGGCCGACAGCGCGGCCGAGGGGGCCGTGGAATCCACCGGCGGCCGGGCGTCACGCCGACGCGCACGCGGCCGGGGCCCCGCGGAACCCGAGGACGCCCACGACGAGTACGGCGAGCGCGACGACGACGAGTCCGACGACCCGGACGACCCCTCCGACGGAGCCAGTCGTCGCGATCGCAAAGCGGCAGCGCACCGCCGTCGCCGACGCCGGACCCTGCTGATCGCCGCGGGCTTCGTGCTCGCGGCCGGCGGTCTCAGCCTCGCGGAGCTGGGCATGGACGCCCCGGGATCTCCCTCCAGACCGGCCGCGGCGGGCGGGGAGTCGGCCGAGGGCGGTGCTTCCCCGGAGGTGAGCGAGCCGGCGTCCGGGGAGACCCGCTCCGGAGAAGCCGTTCCCTCCGACTCGCCTTCTCCGTCGGCCTCCGAGTCCCCATCACCCTCCGCGTCCAAGAGCGGGGACCCCGACGCGAGCAAGAGCCCCGAGGCCGGGTCGGCGAGCACCAGGCCTTCCGGTGCGTCGACCCCCACCGCCACGCCCACGTC
>NZ_LJBR01000294.1 GCF_001282115.1 Streptomyces sp. NRRL B-24085
CATCAAGGACGGCACGTATCCGCCGGGAAGCCGTGTGCCCTCCACCCTGGAAATCGCCCAAGAGTTCGGCGTGGTGAATGCGACAGCGGCGAAGGCGATGCGGCATGTACGGGAGCAGGGGTGGACGGGGACTTTCGTCGCCGACCCCCTGCCGCCCTCCCCTGAGACCCCGGCCTAGCCTGAGCCGCAGCCACCCAGCTGAGCCGTACGTTTTCACGCCCATGGGTGCCCAGCCGTACAGGCGGCTGGGCACCCACATCTTGCGCGAGTGGCAGAGACTTGAGGGAGTAGTCAGGCTGCGCACGTGGCAGAAGGGCGGTGCCCCACCTCAGCCTTCCCTGTCGCGTGTCTCATCGTCCCCGCTCCGACGGCGTCCCAGCTCGGCGATCCCGCTGGAGAGCTTGCCCTTTACCGAGCTGGCCCGGTCCAGGGTCTCGTTGCCGAGGTTTCTGGCGGCGTTCACACCCTTCGCTCCGGTCATGAGTGCCTTGTCCCTCGCCTCTGCGGCCGCGTCCACCCAACGTCTCGCATCCGATGACCGACGACCGGTCTCTATCCCGAGCCGCCCGTGGAAGTCGTCGACGCCGATCGCGACATGGTTGCTCGACTGGACCACAGCCGGGGACTTGGTCGGGTGCAGAAGCACCTTCGCGTTGGCTGTGTCAGCAGCCGCATTCATCCGCGCCACCAGACGCTCGGTGCTCCGCGCAATGAGAACCAGCCGGTTCTGTCGGGCAGCCCGAAGCCCGAGGCGGTGCCGGTCCAGCTCTTCCGGAGCCGCGTCCAGCACTCGGTCGAGTTCGAGTACGGCGATCGCTTCCTGCAGTTGGAAGCAACGGGCCAGAACAGCGAGCCACTCCTGAACCTGGGCCTCTGCTTCAGCGGCCGCAGTCGCGAGATCGCCGATCTTGGACTTGCTCTTGCGCTCCACCTTCTCCGCGAGTGCGTCGAGCTGACGCAAGGCGTACGCCTGGGTGTCTGCGATCGTTGCTGGTGCGGCCTGCACCTTCGACCACGCGACCTCGGAGACCCGGCCCACCTGCTCTCGGATGGACATGGTCTCCTCGATCACGAGGTCCACTCCGATCATGCGGGCCAACACGCCGTCCTTCTGGGCGCGGAGCACGTCGTCGACCTTTTCGTCGATCGTGGCGAGATAGTCGGTGATCTCGTCCATGGTCTGCTGCATCGCGAGCTGCGCCATGATCCCGGCGGCGCCGGCCAGCCGCGCCGGGTTGGTCAGAAACGAGCCGGCCCCCTTCTCGATCTGGAGCCATGACTTGATCGATCCAGGTTTGCCCAGCATCGCGTGGCTGACCCCCGGCGTCTTGCTTTCCATCAGCCCGAACTTCTTGACACGCTGCGCCGACTCCGTGGTCAGCTTCACCCAACGACCGGAGGTGGCGGCAATCTCCGAACCTGCCTGCGTCACTGCAGCCCCGGTACCGAAGACAGACTTGAGTCGCTGCAATCCGAGGTCCTTCGATGTCAGTCCCTCCGACACGAGGAAGCGTTCGACATCCGTCGCACTCCCGATGACCGCCAGCCCATCACCGTCACTGATCAGCTCAATCTCGTAGTCCATCGCCCGCTCCTGAAGTGACTTTTCGCAGTTGAGAGGTAGTGGGGTGCGCATGGCGATCGCCAGGGCAGAGGCCGGTGTTGCCCTCCGAAGGACGCCCTGGCCGGCATGTCCGGCCAGAGCGTGCGCATCAGACGTCGTCGTCGACGCCTTCCTCGCGGCGGATCATCCGCCAGGCCGCCTTGCGGGCGCTGCGGTCCAGGCTGGACTTGAAGCCCTTGTCGGGGCCGAAGTACTGGCGGCCCATGCCCGCGATGGTGTCGATGTGGTCGGCCATCTTGTCCGCGAAGACGTTGTCGAAGACGAGGCCGAAGTTCTCCTCGTCGTTGACGACGGCCGCCGCGCGCACCTTCGGGTCGGCCTTGGCCTCCTCGAACGGGCGGATGACGTCCTGCTCGGTGAACTCGGTGCCGAACCGTTCGTTGAACTTCTCGATCAACTCGGAGAGCAGCGACTTCTCCGCCTCCTTCGCGCCGCCCGAGCCGTCGCCGAAGCCCGGCATCGTCGCCGGCCCCTCGGGGGTGAGGGAGACGTCGTACTCGCCGGTCTTCTCCACCCGCAGATGGCTGAGGTCGACCTCGCCTATGTCCACCCCGCCGTCCGCGCGGCGCGGCAGCCGGTTGAGGAGGTAGCGGCCGTAGAGGTGTAGTCGTTCCAGCTCGGCGTCCCGGTAGGGGACGATCTGCGCGAGGAAGCCGTACTTCCTGACGTAGTCGTTGAGGTCGGCGCGGAAGCCCTCCGCCGTCTCCTGGTCGTCCTCGTCCTCGCTTTCGAGCAGAGCGGTGAAGCGGGCGACGGCGGGGGAGAGCAGCCGGTACAGCTCGGCGTGCAGTTTCTCCCACTTGGACTGCGAGCCCGCCGCCTTCTCCTTGGCGGCGAAGTACGCGGCGGCGAACTCGTCCATCTCCTGCCCGGACAGGATCGCCGCCTGCATGACCCGGCTCTGCGCGGTGTAGAGCAGGTTGGGGTCGGAGGGGAGGGTGTTCGCCTCCTCGAAGTACGGGCGGAAGGACTCCTGTATGTCCTCGGCGTCGTTGACGAAGTCGAGGACCGCCAGGTCGGCCTGGGTCTTGCGCTCGGCGGTGCGGTTAAGCCGGGACAGGGTCTGGACGGCGGAGATGCCGGTCAGCGTCTTGTTGACGTACATCGTCGTCAGCAGCGGCTGGTCGAAGCCGGTCTGGTACTTCTCCGCCACGACCAGGATCTTGTACTCGCGCTGGCCCGGACCGCCGGCTCGGGCGGCCTTGTCGTCGGCGCGCGTGTACGCGAACGCCTTCGGCAGCGCGCTCTCCGACAGCCCGCCGTTCTCCTTCGTCTCGGTGGTCTCCTCGCCGTCGATGGTGAGGGAGCCGGAGAAGGCTACGAGGACACCCAGGTCGGGGTACTTGGTGTCGTAGTCCCGGTCCTTGATGTAGCTCTTGATCGCGCGCGCCATCTGCACGGCGGACTGCCGCGAGGCCGTCACCACCATCGACTTGGCCCGCCCGCCGAGACGGCCCCTGCTGTGCGCCACGAAGTGCTCCACGATCACCTGGGCGTGCTGGGCGACTGTCGAGTCATGGGTCAGCGCGTACCGGGCGAGCAGGCTGTTCGCTTTCGACGGGTCGACCTCCCGCTCGTCCGGGTTCTGGTTCACCAGTTTCCAGTACGTGTTGTATGTGACGTAGTTGCGCAGCGGGTCGAGGATGAAGCCCTCCTCGATCGCCTGCCGCATTGAGTACGTGTGGAAGGGCCGGTAGGTCGCCTTGCCGTCGATGTCCTGGAGCGTGCCGAAGAGTTCGAGGGTCTTGGCCTTCGGGGTGGCGGTGAACGCGAAGTAGGAGAGGTTCGCTGCGCGGGAACGCTGCTCGGCCCGCTTCTTGAGCTGCTCGTCGAGGGTGGCGCCTTCGGCCTTGACCGTGGTCGCACCCGCGTCGTCCGAGTCGGAGTCCAGGCCGAGGTCGCGCAGGGCGGCCCGTACGTCCTTGGCGGCGTCGCCGGACTGCGAGGAGTGTGCCTCATCCACGATGATCGCGAAGTGGCTGCCCCGGATCTCGGTGGGGTTGCGCTCGATGTACGAAATCAGCGCCGGGAACGAGTGCAGGGTGACCGTGACGATCTTCCCGGTGTCGCGGGAGAGGGCCTTGGCGAGCTGCTCGCCCTTCGCCCCGTACTTCTCGTCGATCTTCACGACAAGGCCCGCGGTCTGCTCGAAACTGCCGACCGTCTCCCGGAGTTGCGCGTCCAGGTTGCGACGGTCGGTGATGACGATGACCTTGTCGAAGACCGGCACGCCCGGCTTGAGGCCCTTGGCGATGGCGTCGACGTCGAGTTCGCGGGGGTCGGTGGGGGTGTGCAGGTCGCTGAGGCGGTGGGCCAGCCAGCCGATGGTGTTCGACTTGCCCGAGCCGGCCGACGCCATAACCAGGTAGTCGTGTCCCGCGCCGTGGGTGGCGGCGTGCGCGGTGAGCTTCTTGACCACGTCCCACTGGTGGAACCTGGGGAAGATCATCGTCTTGGTGGTGCCGCCGCCGGGCGTCTTGCTCTTGTGCAGGTGCACGAACCGCTGGAGCAAGTCCAACCAGTTGTCCGGCTGCCAGACCTGCTCCCAGAGGTAGGAGGTCGCGTACGTGCCGTAGGCGGTGGGGGCGGGGTTGCCTGCGCCGCCCGGCTGACCGGGGCCGTTAGAGCCGGTGTTGAAGGGGAGGAAGCGGGTGTTCTTGCCCTTGAGCTGCGTGGCGACGAAGACCAGATCCGGGTCCACGGCGAAGTTCGCGACGACCCGACGCGTGAAGATCAGCTCGGTGGGGTCCCGGTCGGTGCGGTACTGCTCCTTGGCCTGCTCCACCCCCTGCTTGGTCAGCGGGTTCTTCAACTCGGCCGTGGCGACGGGGATTCCGTTGAGGAAGAGGGCGAGGTCGAGCCGGTTGCCCCAGTCGGCCTGCTTGGTCGCGTACTCGAGTTCGCGGACGACGGTGAGGCGATTGGCCCGGTAGCCGTCGAGTACGGAGTCGTGGGCGACGAGGTTGGGCTTGAAGTACGCGACGCGGAACAGGACACCCCGGTCCTTGACACCGTTGCGGAGGACATCGAGGAGCCCGTTCGTGGCGATGGCCTGGTCGAGCCGACTGGCGAACCCGCGCTGGGCCTCGTTGGGGTCGCCGCCGTAGACGGTGAGCAGTTCGTTCCACTCGTCGGGCTGGGTCGCTCCGATGAAGGTGAACAACTCGTTGGTGTCCAGGCCGAGATCGGCCCGATAGTCCTGCGGCCGAGCTTCGCGCCAGCCGCGCTCGACCATGGAGGCGACGATCGCGTCCCCGAAGGCGGACTCCGTGTGGATGGGGCTCATGGCTACGCGGTCACTCCGTCCGTTACGTTGCGGCCGCTGGCGGTGGTTACGTCGAACTGGCCGGTTACGGCGGCGGTGATGAGGGCTTGGCGGCGTTCCGACAGCAGGTCAGCTTGCTTCGCTGTAGCTGCCCGCAGTCTGTCAGCGTGATCCAGTGCGCTACTTACTCGCCCTACGATTTGACGCTGCTTGTCGAGAGGTGGGTAGTAGATGCGCAGCTTCAAACAGTCGTGAACTCGCATGTGGGAGTGCGCAGCACCGTCGCTTGCAAGTTCGAACTGTTGTTTCATGAACGAACTCAGAAAGTTATACAAGAGAAATTCAGGGGCCGTGCGTAGCGGATCCGGGCGGAACAGCATGACCTGTTGTCCAAGGAACACAGGCGCGGCTGATCTGAGGAGTCCAGCTTCCCCGACGGGGGCTTGCCTGGTGAACAGGACATCACCGATCCGAGGGGCGCCGCGGCGATTCCATTTTTTGAACGTCTCTTCCGATACTCGATAAGTGTCGTCGACGTTCACTTGCCCGTCTCGGACGTTAGACGTCCGGAGCATGCGGTATGGAGTCTCACCGGCTTCGATTGGAGCAGTCTTGTTGACGCAGTCCAAGACCAGCTCACATGCGCTGGTCACGGGCGCGACATAGTCGTCGGAAAATGCTCCAAGTTCCGCGTCGATGACGGCCGTGCGGCGAGCCACCGCCAGCTTCCCAGCCTTCCCTGCCAGGCTTTCAATCTGGCCCAGCCGGGCGGTCTCGACGTCCAGGTAGTCGGCTATACGGCGCTGCTCGCTGTATTCAGGTGCCCTAAAATCGATGTTGGCGTAGCGTTCAGCATTGAAATTCTGGATCGTTGAGGCAACCGATTCAGCTCGAATTTTTTCCTGAAACGGCGTACTCCGGGCAATGTAAGCGAGGAACCGAGGGTCTACACCTTGCTGCGGACGAAACCTTACAAGGTAGCCGGCAAATGTTGCACCTTCATCGACAGCACGGACCAGGTAGGACTGCCCAGGAGGAGTGCCGCTACGGGATAGGAGAAGGTCACCCCTTTCGAGCCGGAACCGTTCTTCCGGAGGGTTTGATACGAAGACCCCAGATTCTTCCGGAGTAAGCACACCACTGCTGATGTCCGTCGTGCGCAGCAGGCGCGTTCCCGACTCAGCGTAGTTTTCGGCCGAGATGTTCAGCCCGTACTGGCCGGCATCTACGCAGAGGTTCTTCAGGCGAACTTGGTTCCAGAGAGTCACCCCGTCACCTCACCCAGCAGCGCCTGAATTTCCGCCTCCAGCGACTTCAACTCCGCGTCGATCTCCGCCAGCGGTCTCGGTGGCTTGTACACGTAGAAGTGCCGCGTGAACGGGATCTCGTAGCCGATCTTCGTTTTCGTGTGGTCGATCCACGCGTCCGGGACGTGGGGCAGCACCTCGCGCTTGAGGTAGTCCTCGACGTCCTCCCCCAGTGGCACGTTCTCGTAGTCCCGCAGGTCCGCATCCGGTTCCGGCGTGCCCTTGATCTTCTGGACCTCGCCCTCCGGATCCCGGACGCCGATCGTCTCCCGTACGGCCTTCGCGAATGGCGCTCCCGACGGCCACGTCAGCCCGGCCGCGACCACCGCGTCCTTGAGCGCGATGAACGCCTCGGACTTCGTCGCCCAGGACGAGCCGAGCAACGTACGCACCGCCGCGACGAACTCCTCGCTCCGCTCCAGCCTCGCCACCGGCTTGGCCTCAGCCAGCGCCGCCAACGTCTCCTCAGTCACCTCAAAGCGCAGCTTCAGCGGGCGTTCGACGGTGATGCGCTGGTAGCCGAAGTCCTCGTTCGCGAAGAGCTTGACCTTGCCGTGCAGCGGGTGCTCGGGGTCCTTGGCAACCTGGACGGCCTCCGCGTACAGCCGCGTGATGTCACCGATGTGGTCGGGGCGGCCGTTCGTCCCGTCGCCCAGCTCCTTGCGCTTGTCGCCGAGGGACTTGCGCATCTTCACCCACTGGTCGCGTGCGTCGAGCAGGACGACCTTGCCCTTGTGGTCCTTGTCCTTGCGATTCGTCAGGATCCAGAAGTAAGTCGAGATACCGGTGTTGTAGAAGAGCTGGTCCGGGAGGGCGACGATCGCCTCCAGCCAGTCGTTCTCCAGGATCCAGCGGCGGATGTTGGACTCGCCCGACTCGGCCGCGCCCGTGAACAGCGGGGAGCCGTTGAAGACGATGGCGATGCGGGAGCCGCCCCCGCCGTTCACGTCCACCGGCTTCATCTTCGAGATCATGTGCTGGAGGAAGAGCAACGAGCCGTCGTTGATGCGCGGCAGGCCCGCGCCGAAGCGGCCGGCGTCGCCGAGCGACTTGTGCTCGTACTCGACCTCCTCCTTGACCTTCTTCCACTCCACGCCGAACGGCGGGTTGGCGAGGATGTAGTCGAACTTACGGCGGGCGTGGCCGTCGTCGGAGAAGGAGTTGCCGAAGCGGATGTTCTCCGGGTCCTGGCCCTTGATCATGAGGTCGGACCGGCAGATCGCCCAGGACTCGGGGTTGAGTTCCTGCCCGTACACCTCGACCGTGGCGTCCGGGTTGAGGGCCTTGATGCGGTCGTCGGCGGCGCTGAGCATGCCGCCCGTGCCGCAGGCCGGGTCCATGACCGTGCGGACGACACCCGGCACGGTGAGGGCGTCCGCGTCGGGCGCCACCAGCAGGTTCACCATCAGTTTGATGACTTCGCGCGGGGTGAAGTGCTCACCCGCGGTCTCGTTCGACTGCTCGGCGAAGCGGCGGATCAACTCCTCGAAGATGTAGCCCATGTTGTGGTTGGGCACGACGTCGGGGTGCAGGTCGAGGTCGGTGAACCTGCCGATGACCTGGTAGAGCAGGTTCGCGCCGTCGAGCTTCCTGACCTGCTGGTTGAACTCGTACTTGTCGAGGACCTCGCGGGCGTTGTCGGAGAAGGCGCCGACGTAGATCTGCAGGTTCTTCGCCGCGTTCTGCGGGTCGGCCGCGATCTTCCGCAGCGTGAGGTCGCTCTTGTTGTAGAAGGAGTGGCCCGAAGCCCTGCGCAGGAAGTGGCCGGTGTCGATGTCCTGGCCCGCGAACCTGGCGACGGTCTCGACGACCTTGTCGCGCGTCGGTTCCAGGACGCACTCCAGGCGGCGCAGCACGGTGAACGGCAGGATGACCTTGCCGTAGTCGGACTGCTTGTAGTCGCCGCGCAGGAGGTCGGCGACGGACCAGGCGTGGTTCGCCAGCTCCGTGTGCTTGCTGCTGTTCAAGAGGTCCCGGCTTCCTTCCGAAGAGCGCCGTCCGGGCGTGGGACGGCAGGGATCCAGTGTGGTCGTACGCGGTGGGACGCGTGGGGCGTTTCAGACAGAACGGCTGTCCGGGGCGCCCGACGTGTTCGGGCTGCCCGGGGTGTCCGGTGGCAGGAGTACGCCGGCGGTGAGGCCGGTGGTCAGGGTGGCCGCGGTGTCGGCGGCGAGGTCGGCGGTTCGGCGGACGGCCGCGCGCAGCTCGTACACACGGCGGAACGCCTCCCCGTAGCGCCGCTGTTCCTCCAGCGGCAGCAGCGGTACGCGCAGGCGGCCCGGTGTGACGTGCACGAGGGTGGAGCCGGTGGACGCGGAGGCGATGTTGTCGTCGGCACCGAGGAACCCGGCCAGGAACCACGGGTCGAGGCGGGCCAGATCGGGGCGCAGGAGGTGGATGTGCTGACCGAGCAGCGCTCCGGCGTCCCGGTCGTCCGCGACCCGGGTCATCGCGGACTCGTTGCCGCTGCCCGCGACGGCGCGTACCAGGACGTCCCCAGCGGCGACGGGCTGCGCGGCGTCGGCGTGGAGGTCCACGGCCCCGCCGGACGGGGGGGTGCCGGTGGAGACGTCCTGGGCGGTGAGAACCGGCCGGTCGACGGCGGGGGCGGCGGAGCCCTTGGAGCCGCGGGTGCCGGGCGGCGCCGCCCGCAGCACGGTCAGGGCGCCGCCGCGAGCCAGGTCGGAGACGGTCGCCGTACGCCACTCGCGGGCCGAGTCCCCGGACGGCTGCCAGCCGCCGGACGCGGAGGCGGATGCCAGGGCGGCGACCTGCTCGGCCAGTTGGTCGTGCAGATCGTGGACGCGCCGGGCCAGGGCCGCCGGGTCGATGTCGGCCGCGGTCGCCCGGACATGGCGGGCCGGGGTGACGTCGACGACGTCGTCGAGGAGGTCGACGACCGGCACCGCGCGGGCGACGCCGGGCTCGTCGGCGTAGGCGTCGGGGGCCGTGGTGAACGCGGCCCACTGACCCAGGACCCGCTCCGACAGCCCCTCCCAGTCGAAGGCGGTGGCGGAGACCGAAGAGGTTGGGGCGGAGGCCGCGGAGGCGGAAGAGCCTGACCGGCGGGAGCGCGAGCCGCCGCGGGAGCCGGCACCCGCCGTCGCCGTACCGGTGGCGGACGACGTTCCCGTGGCGCCGTCCCGCTGCTCGCCCTCCCCGTCGACGAACAGCACCGTCGTACGGTCCGTGCCGCCCGGCTCGGGGCGTTGGAACACCCAGATCTGCAGGCCGATGTGGAGCGGATACGCGGCACGTGCCGGAAGCGATACGACGGCGCGCAGGGCCCCGCCGCGGATGAGTTCCGCGCGGACGCGGCGGCCGGAGGAGCGGAAGGCGAGCGCGGGAGGCAGCAGCATGACGGCGTGGCCGCCCGGCTCCAGGTGCGCGAGAGCGTGCTGCACCCAGGCCAGTTCGGACTCGAAGCGGGGCGGGACCCCGTACGCCCACCTCGGGTCGTAGGCCAGTTCGTCGTGACCCCAGTCGCGGTCGGCGAACGGCGGGTTGCACAGGACGGCGTCCACGGTGACGTCGGGGAAGGCGTCGGCGCGCAGGCTGTCGCCGACGCGGATCGCCGTCTCTGCCTCGGGTGCGGCGATCAGCAGCCGGACCGCGGTGCGTTGGCCCTGGACGGGGAGCGAGTCCTGCCCGAACAGCTCCCGCGCGCCCTGCCGTGCGGCGGCGGCGAGGAGCGTTCCGCTGCCGCAGGCGGGGTCGAGGACGCGGGACACGTCGGCGGGCAGGAGCCGTGCCATGAGCCGCGCCAGGCCCTCCGGGGTCTGGTACACGCCGGAGGCGGCGCCCTCGTCCAGCTCGCGTTCGGCGAGGACATCGAGGGCGGCCTGGGCCCCCGCCTCACGGACGCAGCCCAGCAGCGCGCGGACCGCGCCCGCGTCGTCCGAGCCGTAGTGGACCGGCTCGGCCTCGGGCACGGTGGTCGGGAGCTCGCCCGCCGCCTTCTCCGCTCGGGCGAGCAGCTGGTCGTCGGGCACGGCGGCGAGTTCGGCCAGCTGGTCCGGCGTGCGGCGGGACGCGGCAGCCACCAGGGGGAACAGCCGCGCGGCCAGACCCGAGCCGGGTCCCAGCAGCCGTAGCGCCGTACGCAGCTCCTCGGTCGGCGAGGCGGCGGAGGTGTGCCCGCGTCCCCGCAGCCATGCCTGGACGGCCGGCAGGTCGTAGAGCGGGCTGGATTCCGTGCCTGCGCTGGGTGCCGGGAAGTCGTCGTGGCGGCGGCGCCAGTTGCTGACGGTGGCGCGTGTGACCCCTGCGATGCGGGAGATCTCGGCGGCTGTCACGTGTGCGGAGGGCGCCGGTCGGGCTGGTGGCTGGGGCATGGCGTGGAGTTCCGCACCTCTCGGGCCAGTCGGACTGGGACGGTTAACACCTTACAATAGCGGTCAAGTTCGTCGAGTTGTTTGACAGCGCTTTCACTGTCATGCTTATCTGGCTTCGCTTCCGAATGGAAGCATGCGCCGAGACTTGGCAACCGCACCGTGAAGCGTCCTGGCGCCGTACCGCGCCACGCATCCGATCTCTCCCGGTCCCTTTCGTCGCAACGCCATACCGGGGCCGTCCACTTTGCGTCCATTCCGCACCGCCGTCGCCACCCACCGCACACACGGGAGGAACCCGCATGACAGTGACGGAACAGCCCCGGCAGAACGCACACCACCCCACCGACCCCGCCCGTCCGGCCCCGTCCGGCCCCGTCCGACCAGCCTGTGCCCGTGGCCGGTCTGGTGCAGGCCCGCCTGGCGGAGGAGGCGCTCACCGAGCCCGTGAAGGTGCTCCTGAAGAAGGCCTTGGGCGACGGCGAGCCCCGGGGGACCTCCCCCGTCGGCCGGATCTACCTCGAGTCCGTTGCCGTCGCCCGGTTCCGTGGCATCGGACCGCGCGCCTGGCTCAAGCTCAGCCCCAGACCCGGTGTGAATTTGGTCGTGGGTCGCAACGGCTCCGGCAAGTCCAGCATCGCCGAGGCCATCGAGACAGCCTTCACCGGCGTGAACCTGCGCTGGCAGGGGCAGCACGCGATGCGCAGCAGCAATTGGCGCAACCTCCACGACACTGACGGCAGGCCGGAGATCGAGGTCAAGCTCGCCATCGAGGGCGACACCGGCCGCAGCACCCTCACCCGCACCTGGGAGGGCGACGACTACGACACCTCCCACGCCGAGCTCAGGCGCCCCGGGCACGGCCGCGCGCCCCTCGACCAGGCGGACTGGAAGCAGGCCCTGCGGGACTTCCGACCCTTCCTGTCGTACGTCGACCTCGACCGCATGATCAGTGGCAAGCCCTCCGAGATGTACGACGCCATCGCCACCATCCTCGGCCTGGGGCAGCTCAACGCCGCCGACGGCAGGCTGCGCCAGGAGGCCAAGGCGCTCGAAGAGGCGGACAAGGCGGCGAAGGCGGAGCTGCCGGGTCTCAAGGAGGCGCTGTACGAGTTGGAGGACGACGAGCGCGCGGTGCAGGCACTTGTTGCCGTCGACACGACGGGAACGCCCGACTTCGCGACCGTTGAAGCCCTTGTCGCCGGTCTGCCCGCCGACGGGGACGATGGTCTGCTTGCCCGGCTGCGCGCCGAGGCAGAGGCGCAGGGACCCGAGATGGCGCAGGTCCACGCGGCCCTGGGCCGCCTGCGCAATGCCCTCGCCGATGCCGAGGACCTGCGCGGCACCGGCGCCGAGGACGCCCTGGGGCGTGCGGAACTCCTCGAACGGGCTGTGGCGCACCACGACCGTCACCCCGACGCGGCCGCCTGCCCCGTGTGCGGGACCGACGGGATGCTGGACCCGGCATGGGCCGCGGACGCCATCGCCCAGATCGCCACACTGCGGCAGGAGGCGGAGGCAGCCGCGGGCGCGCGCAGCGAACTCCGGTCGGCCGTGCGGGCCGTACAGGACCTCGTCCACACGCCCCGACAGATCCCCGCCGCCCTGGCCGACCCGTGGCGCGCCTGGACCGCCTGCCGGACGATCAGTGATCCCGGCGAGCTCGCCCAGCGCGCCCACGAGGCCGCCGCGCCCCTGGCCGATGCCTGCGCCGCGGTCAAGGAGAACGCCGTCAGGGAACTGGAGAAGCGGGACGAACGCTGGCGCGGGCTCGTCACCCGCCTGGCGGGCTGGGCGGAGAGGGCCCGTGCCGTGGAGGCCAACAAGCCCCGGCTGCGGGACATCAGGAAGGCGAGCACCTGGATCAAGGCGCTGGCCGCCGAGTTGCGGGCACAGCGGATGGAAGGCTTCGCCGACCAGTCGCAGCGCATCTGGGAGCGACTCCGCCAGGAGAGCAACATCGACCTCAAGGCCGTGAGCCTGAAGGGCAGCGAGAAGGCCAACGTCCGCAAGCTCGTCATGGACGTCACCGTCGACGGCCATGAGGCCTCGGCTCTCAGCGTCATGAGTCAGGGCGAGCAGCACTCTCTCGCGCTTTCCCTGTTCCTGCCTCGGGCCGCCACCGCCGATAGCCCCTTCGGCTTCATCGTCATCGACGACCCCGTGCAGTCCATGGACCCCGCCAAGGTCAACGGACTCGCCCAGGTCCTGCACGAGCTCGGCGAGCACCGGCAGGTCGTCGTGTTCACCCACGACACCCGGCTCCAGCGGGCGTTCACCAGTCAGGGTCTGCCCGTGACGGTGTTCGAAGTCGAGCGGGCCAAGTCGTCCAAGGTGAAGGTCAAGCCGGTGACCGACCCGGTACGGCAGGCACTCGACGACGCGCGGGCCCTCGCAAGTACCGGTGACCTGCCGTCGGCGGCACGGACCCACGTGCTGCCCAGCCTGTGCCGTATCGCCCTGGAGAACGCCTTCCTCGAAGCCGCCTGGATCCGGCACCACCGCTCCGGCGCGCCCGAGGACGAGCTGCAGGCCGCCGTCGGCAGCGCCGACAAGCTCATGAAGGTCGCGGCGCTGGCCCTGTTCGGCGACGCCTGCCGGACCGGCGAGGTCTACCGGGAACTGCTCACCCTTTGCGGACCGCGTGCGGTGGACCTCCTCAAGGAGTGCCAGAACGGCGCCCACGCCACGGGAGCGCAGATCGCCGACCCCCACCGCTTCGTGGACGACATCGAGATCATGGCGCAGAAGGTGCGCAAGCCGGGGGTGACCGCGTGATGAGCACTCCCACCACCTTGGTCGAGGAGCTCCTGCTGACGGCGGATCAGCTGCTTGCCGCACGTACGGGCGCCACGGCCGCCGGTCGGCACCGCGGAGCCTCCCTAGCTCTGCGGACCGCCCTGGAGCTCTCCATCGACCGCGTGCTCGACGCCGCGGTGCCAGGGCTAGCCGACACCACGATGCGGGCCAAGATGCTGTGCCTCCACTGCTACACCGCGGCGGAGACCGCTCGCCGCACCAACGCTGTCTGGTCGCACCTCTGCCTGGGATGCCACTACCACCAGTACGAGATCGGCCCCACGAACGACCAGGTACGCGCCTGGCGGACGGAGGTCGGCGAGCTGGTCGGGACGTTGACCATCTGACTGTTTGTTACCAGCAGATCTCTGATAGTTATTTCGACGGGGCCGGGCGTATGCCCGTCGCAGCGTCCTCTGGGGTGCTGCAAGGGGGAGGGGACATGTACATGGGCACCACCACGCGCGAAGAGATCATCGCCCTCGAGCAGAAGGCGGTGGATCGCGCCTACGACTGCTATGCCGCGCGGCTGGCCGAACTGACCGGGGGCTCGGTTGCCAGGGCCTCCGCTAGCGGCAAGGACAGCGTCGCCAACCGGATCGTGGCCGAAGAGCGGGTCGCGGCATACGACGGACTCGGCAACGAGTCGCTGGTCATCAGCCGCGTCGACGCACCGGGCGAGGACGAGCCCGGCAACGGGCCCAAGACCTGGTACGTCGGCAGACGTGCCGTTTCCGACGTCCGTACCCGCGACACCGTCGTCGTACTGTGGACCAGTCGGCAGGCCAAGAAGTGGTTCGAGGCGCTGCCCGAGGCCCCGGGCGAGGTGCTTCTGCGGCGGCAACTGCGCTGTGTACAGCGTGTCGTCGAGGACTACTTCGACGAGATCACTGCCGCCGCTCCCGTCCCGCAGCCACGGCAGCGGGAGGCCCAGCCCGCGGAGCCGGCCACCGTCACGCAGAAGGAGGGAGCACCGAGCCCGCCCGTCCCAACGCCCGCCGACATCACCCGCCTCCAGCGCCAGAAGCCGCTGCAGCCCGACGACTTCCTCCTCCGCGAGCTTCAGCGCCCTCGCCGCGGCAGCATGCGGGACATTGTCGAGACCATCCGCCGCGACCAGATGGCTCTGGTCACCGGCTCGCCCTCGGACATCCTCGTCGTGCAGGGCGGCCCGGGTACCGGCAAGTCGGCGGTTGGCCTGCACCGCGTGACCTGGCTCGTCAACAACGGGCACTTCAAAGCCCAGGACGTCCTCGTCGTCGGCCCCCATCAGCGGTTCCTGGACTACGTGAGCCAGGTGCTGCCCACGCTCGGCACCCGTAACGTCAACGCCGTGCAGGTGACCCGTCTGTGGGACGGCGAGGTCCTCGGCACCGACACCCCCACGGCGCGGATGGTGAAGTCCGATGAACGCATGGCGGCCGTCCTGCGGCGGCGCGTCGAGATCGAATGCCGTCTTGAGGCCGTCGACGAGTTCACCACCACTGCCTCTTACGAGGGGGCCAAGCCGGAGCTGACCGTCACCGTCGGCAGCACGACCCTGCGCGTCCCGCGCTCCGAAATGCTTTCGCTCCTCGAAGACGTGCGCCAAGGCGACGGCTCCTACCGTGAGCGCCGCGACCGCTTCCGCGGGCTGCTCGTCGACCGCCTGCTGCGGGAACTCGTCGCCGTCGCCCCTCGCCGCAGCCGCGACGACACGATCCGCCGCGACCTGGAACGCAACCGTCAGGTGGAGCGCCTCATCGAACGCGTCTGGCCTTCGCCCGGCGCCAGGGAAGCCCTCCGTACCCTCTACGACTCCGAAGACCTCCTGCGCACCTGCGCCGAGGGCATTCTCGACGCCTCAGAGCAGGCCGCTCTGCGCCGTCCTCGGGCCGACACGGCCGACGCCGATCCCTGGACGCTCGACGACCGGGTCTGCCTTGAAGAACTGCGGTATCTCATCACCGGGGAGACCCCGCAGCGGTACGGGCACATCGTGGTCGACGAGGCACAGGACCTGACACCCATGCAGGCCCGCTCCCTGCGCCGGCGCTCCGCCACGCAAGGCTCGATGACCATCCTGGGCGACCTCGCCCAGGCCACCGGCCCCCACACCCACACCGACTGGGACCGCCTCGGCACTCTCCTGTCCGACCACGGCGACTGGCGCGTGGCCGAGCTGAACACCAGCTACCGCGTGCCCGCCGAAATCATGGAGTTCGTCGCCCCGCTGGCCCGTACCGTCGCCCCCACGCTGCCGTACCCGCAGGCCGTGCGTGCGGCGGGAGAGGACGCCGTACGGACGGTCGCGACGGAGCCGTGGAAGCTCCTCGACGACACCGTGGCGGAAGCCACCCGCCTCATCGGCACCAGCGACGGACAGACCCTGCGCTCCGTGGCGGTCATCGTTCCCGACGACTCCGGCTGGCTCGACGAGATCAGCCGCCAGCTGGACCTGGCCGAGGGCATCACCGAGCAGGGACGCGAGGCGGTGTCCGTGCTGGCTGCCGCCCAGGCCAAGGGCATGGAGTACGACCACGTCCTCGTCGTCGAACCCGCCACCATCGCCGACCGGGGCCCGGCCGGCCTGCGCCAGCTGTACGTCGCGCTCACCCGCAGCACCCAGAGCTTGACCGTCCTGCACACGTCCCCGCTCCCGGAGGCACTCACGAGCACCGACGGCGGCGGTACCGAACCAGCACCCACCGAAGGCAAACCGGGCATGGCGGACGGTAAAATCCCCGAGATCGGCACGAACGTCCGAGTCCGTGTGATCGGCCGGGCACCCGGCGGCCGGTACAAGGCCAAGGCCCTGTCTCCCAGGATCAACGTCCCTCTGGTCCTGACCGTCCGCCACGGCTCGGTGCCCCCGCGCCCCGGCGACGAACTGGACTGCTGGGTGTTCGCCCACGAGACGAACCACTGCCTGCTCACCGCGGACCAGCGCGGTCGCCAACCCATCTCGCCGAGAATGGCGGAACGCTACCTGGCGGCGCTCAGCGTTCTCGACGAACTGACCAACGGTGCCGGAACCGTTCCGGAGAACGCCCGTGATCGTCTGTCCGAGCTCAAGGGCATGGCCAACCGCGTCCTCCGCCGCGATCAGCCGGACTGGGTGGACGTCCGTCGCGTGCTCGGATCCCCGGACAAGCACCGCCTCAGCCTCCTGCGCGACCTCGCGGCGCACACCAATCGCATGCTCAAGGACGGCGACCTGGAGGTGAACGGTCTCCAGACGGACCTGGCACGCGCCGGCTGGATCCAGGCCCTGCATGAAGCCCGGGAGGCGCTCCACCGCCGGGTCGCCACGGGCGAACCCGCAACAGACGACGCACCCGCCACCGCTGAACAGCAGTCCGAGCAAAAGGAAACCGAGTCCGTGACCCCCGCCGAAGACCTGCCCGCCACGCCCGCACCAGCGCCAGCGCAGGGGCTCCTGCACTCGCTCGAGAGTGCGGCGACCGCCGACCGTACGTGCAGAAAGCACGAGGCGGTGCGGCATGCTCTCAAGGCCGCCCTATTCTGGGAGGATCTGCAGCCGACTGACTCACCGGTCATTGACGTCAGCCGTATCGCGGACGACGGCCACTTCCTCTACGAGGTTCTCGGTGCCGGCCGCTCCACCTACGCCGACCTCCGCGCGGGAGCCACGCGCCTCCTGGAGATCAACCACACCCTGCCCGCTCCTGCCGACCGTCTCTACCTGGTGCTCTCTGAAGCGCCCGCCGAGGACTGGTCAGCTGACACCGTGTTCGGTGTCTTCGGGGTTCAGGTCCTGTGGCGCACCCCCGACAGTTGGGGTGGCCACGACGCGGAAACCGCCCTGGGCTCCGGAGAAGCGTAACCACTTTCGACAGAAACGGGATTCTTCCGTGCTCGCTCGGGCGCTCCTTGGGTGCCTGAAGTGGATCAGAAGCGGTGCTCGTGCCCTCAGGCCGTGCCCCGCTCTTCCCAGCGGCCCCGGAACCACGCCAGTGTCTCGGCGAGCAGTTCGCGGTTGCGGCCCTTCTCCAGTACCGACAGGCGGAAGTTGGGGCGCAGTTCCAGCTTGCCCTCCGGGATGTCCACGCCGTCCATTTCGTTCAGTCGGGCGAGGAGTTCGGCGCGCAGTGCCCGGTCGGTGAACGGTTCGCGTGCGGCCAGGTGCTGGAAGACGACCTCCGCGGTGCCGCCCCGCCCACCGCCCGGGTAGAGCGTCAGCGGCCAGATACCGCGGCCCGGCGCGCCAGCCTCTCCGAGCATGAAGAACGCGCTCGTCGTGACCTGGCCCGCTCCGTGCCCGATCCAGCCGCCGAGCGTCTCCCAACGGGCGAAGAGCGCGCGTACCGCCTCGACGGTCTCAGGGGAGTCGTCAGCCGCGAGCTGGCGGAAGAACCGGTCGGCGCGCGTTTCCTCGCCCTGGCTGCCGCCCTGCATCCGCTGAGCGGTGTCCTCGCCCTCGGCCCGGTCGTCGTCCTCAGTGACCAGGAGTGCGAGGTCGTCGGCGTTGAGGCGCTGGACCGGATCGGCGGCTCCAGTCACCGTGAAACGGATACCGTCGGCCGACAGCAGGGAACGGACGTCGCCGCCCTCGTCCTCAGATGTCCAGCGGAATCCCTCGGAAACCCTGCCCTCGGAGGTGAGGACCCGGTACGCGTTGGCCACCCCCGGTGTTCCCGCAAGGTGGTTGCCCACAGCTTGGGCTCCGGAGCCGAGGAACGCGGCGAGATCTCCGTACGATGTCCATGTGCCGTGGGGGAGTGCCGCGAGTACCTGGTGCGCCAGGTGCCAGTCCCGGCTGCGCTCCGCGCGGCCGACTCCGCGTAGAGGAGCCGGCCACAACGCCACGGCACGGTCTGCGAGTTCGTCGGCACGGGCGGCGATCTCCTTCGCGCCCCACCGTTCAGTGGCGGCAATGCGGCGATTCATCTCCAGGTGGCTGCCTTGGAGCAGACCCTGTTTGCGCTCGAAGGGGTGGTTGGACAGCTCCGAGTTGACTGCGGTGAGCGTCAGGTTGCCGAGGGTGTGCTGCAGCCGGGAGTGCAGGTCCTCCACTCGCTCTCCGTCGGCCACATCCTCGCTCAGCATCCGGAGCCACTCGTCGCCGGGCGACTGCGGCATGACGTGCTCGATGGTGAGCTGCGCGGCGACGAAGTCCACCGGTTCCGGATGCTCGTAGCTCTCCTCCAGCCGCTGTAGCACCATCCTGCGCTGCTGTGGCCGTCCGAACTGGTAGAAGGGCGCCTTCCGGATCTTCTCGCGCAGTTCTTCGTCGGTGGGCCAGAACCGGTTGTCGGCGGAGAGCAACTGGTGCAGTCCGTCGGCGACGGGCACGTCGAGAGGGAGCTGCCCGGGTACGGCCTGGAAGATCCTGTTGAGGTTGTTGGGCGGCACCCGGCAGATCATCCGACGTACCAAGAAGCTCTCGATGTACGACATGGCACGGGCTGTGCCCGAGGAGTCGAGGATCCCCCGCTCGCGCCGGTCGAGCAACAGCATCAGCGCGGGATAGGTGACCTGGGCCTGCCAGGCGTCCAGACGGTGCAAATGGGCGCGGACCGAAGCGTCCGGCTCCTCCTCGGGGTGCAGCAGGCGGCGGAAGAGGGCAGCACTGCGGTGCAACTCCCTGATGTAGGCCTCGATGTCCTGCTCAGTCGCCTTCCCGTGCTCGAAGCGCTGCTGCTGAGCTGCGTAGAGGTCCTGGCGGCGGACCCGGTCATCGCCGTCGAGGACCAGTTGCAGCCACATGAGCTGCTCGAGCTCTTCGTTGCTCAAGCTGTCCTGCAGCGGCAGCCAGTAGGCCTCGTAGACCTGCTCACCGCGAGTGGGCAGCTTCATGAACAAGTAGTTGCGCAGCAGGTCCGCCTGGCTGAGCTTGAGTCCTGTGTTGTTCAAAGACTCGAAGATGCGGTGCACGTTGTCGCCGCGCTCGGCGGTCACCGCAACCAGCGTCAGCCGGGAGGTGATGGCCTGCTCGATGCGGAACACGTCCTGCGGGGCGGCGGGATCGGCCGCCTCGACCAGCTTGCGGCGGAAGAAGGTGTAGGCAGCCGCGACACCGCCGCCGACGGCCTGGTCCGTGAGCGGGCCGCGGACGTGGGCGGCGAACTGCGACCGGTCCGCCTGGGTGGGCAGCAGCCGGAGGTGGTCACTGCCGTTCTGCCACTTGTTGACCAGGTATTGCTCGTCGATGCGCTCGGCGTCACGCGGCTGGGCGTCCCTGATGTGATCGCGGATCGCGGCCAGGGCGAGGGAGAGTGTGGTCAGCCTCTGCTGGCCGTCGACGACAAGCCAGCGAGCGAACGTCACATCGTTCTGCGGCGACGGCGCGAGGACGACGGACCCCAGGAAGTGCGTGTTCGCCTTCTCACCGCGCTCGATCAACTCTGCCTGCTCCAGGATGTCGCTCCACAGCTGTCTGAGCTGCTTCTCGGTCCAGGAGTACGTTCGCTGGTAGAGCGGCACCTGGAACTGCTGGGCCCTCCCCTGCACGAGATCGGCGAACAACGTCTCTTTGGCCTGCAACCTGGCCCCCCTTGGCAGTTGATGGCGCCGTGACACGTGGGAACGACCATAGGGCCTCTAGCTGACAGTCACGGCAATACTGCAGGTCGGCCAGATCGGTGAGTGTTCGAGTGGTGGTTGTAGTCGTAGGACGCACCGTGGGCGGATCCGGACCACGGCCTGGGCGAGTGAGCTGGAGGAGGCCTGGCGGTCCTGCATGTTGGCGCCCGAGATGTGACGGGCAAGGGCAGACGACTGGTCTGCTCGGTGAGCTCACGCAGCTCCCAGGAGTGGCCGCCGTTTCGTCCCGCCGGTCCCGATATGTGATCGTCCCGAAGCTGCGACAGATCGCCTCACCACCCTCGCATGAGGGCCCCGGATCCGGCCGTCCCCCGACGGATCCGGGGCCCGCCCACGCCCTGACCAGGCACGGCACCGCACGCTCACTCCACGACCGCCATCGCCCGGTCCGTCCCGTCGAGCCACCTGCCCCCGTCCTCCGTGCACGTCACGACATCCGCGATCCGCACCCCGAACCGCCCCGCCAC
>NZ_LJBR01000295.1 GCF_001282115.1 Streptomyces sp. NRRL B-24085
CCTGGATCGAGCACCGTGAACTGATCGCCGCCATCGCCGACCGCGACCAGCGCCGGGCCACGGAACTGATGCGGGAGCACACCGAGCACACCCGGACGTCCTACCACGCGCGTCAGCGGGGGTAGGCGGGGCGGTACGGCGCGAGCCGAGGCAGGAGCCCGCCCGTCGTCGTGATCGGCGCTCCGGGAACGGGCGGCCACCGAGCCGGGGCGGGAGCACGGTCAGCTCACTGGAACGCCTCCAGGTGGTCCCGTGCCCACTCGGTGAACGTCCGTGGTGGGCGGCCCGTGATCTCTTCCACCGTGGGGCGCACCACCGACTCGTCCAGCGTGCCGTCCGCGAAGAAACTGAAGAAGGCGTCCACGTACGGCTTCGGCATGCCCGAGGCCTCCATCTCGGCGCGTGCCTCCTCGTGGCCCAGGCCCACGGCGCGCAGATCGCGGCCCAGGACCTCGCCGAGGATCCGGACGCGGTCGGCGGGCAACAGCGCCTCGGGGCCGGTGACTTCGAGAACCCGCCCCGCGAACTCCTCGGACAGCAGGGCCCGCAGGGCGACCTGTGCGATGTCGTACGGGTCGATGTCGGTGGTCCGCACGTCCGGGAACGGCACCCGGACCGTGTCCCCCTTCCGTACCTGGTCCGCGAGCCGGAACGCGTTGGTCATGAAGCTCGTCGGGCGCACGAACGTCCAGTCGAGGCCCGACTCCCGCACCGCGTCCTCCGCGGCGAGCAGATAACCGGCGACCGCGTTGTCCCGGTCACCGGTGGCCGCCGACAGTCCGGACAGCAGCACCACGCGGCGCACACCGGCGGCCCGCGCGTCCTTCAGGATCTGCCCCTGTCCGCCGTAACCCGGCATCAGGAACAACCCCCGTACGCCGTCCAGCGCGTCCCGCACGGTCTCGGGCCGGTTCAGATCGCCCGCGACGGCCGCCACCCCTGCCGGTAACCCCTCGCTCCGCCCGGCACGGCTCACCGCACGCACCCGCTCGCCCGACGCGGCCAGCGCCCGCACGAGCTCGGCCCCCACGTTCCCCGTCGCACCCGTCACCAGAAACATGTGCTCCCCTCCGTCGGGCCCATCCTGCGCGGACGGGCGCCAGGACACCAGAGGGCGGCACGTCTTTGTCCTGTGAGTGGGAAAAGTGGACAGCAATCTGTGCACAGCTTCTTCCCAGGTGCGGCAGCCGCTGCTACGTTCCCCTCGAAAGCCCGGCAACTGGTGGCCGAATGAGGCGGGGAGGGGCTCGTGAGACGCATGACGGCACGACCCGCGAACGCGCATCAGGCCCGGCTGCTCAAGCTGTTGCGTGACGGAGGACCCAACTCCCGTGCGCAACTGGGCGATCAGGTCGACCTGTCACGGTCCAAACTGGCCGTGGAGGTGGACCGGCTGCTGGAGACGGGCCTGATCGTGGCCGACGGACTCGCCGCCTCCCGCGGCGGGCGCCGCTCCCACAACATCCGGCTCGCCCCCAACCTGCGTTTCCTCGGCGTGGACATCGGCGCGACCTCGATCGACGTCGCCGTCACCAACGCCGAACTGGAGATCCTCGGACACCTCAACCAGCCCATGGACGTCCGCGAGGGTCCGGTCGCGGTCTTCGAGCAGGTCCTGGCGATGGCGGCGAAGTTGCGGGCCTCGGGGCTCGCGGAGGGTTTCGACGGCGCCGGCATCGGCGTCCCGGGACCGGTCCGCTTCCCCGAGGGCGTACCGGTGGCTCCGCCGATCATGCCGGGCTGGGACGGCTTTCCCGTACGGGAGGCGCTCAGTCAGGAGCTGGGCTGTCCGGTCATGGTCGACAACGACGTGAACCTGATGGCGATGGGGGAGATGCACGCGGGCGTGGCACGTTCCGTGGGCGACTTCCTCTGCGTCAAGATCGGCACCGGCATCGGCTGCGGCATCGTCGCAGGCGGTGAGGTCCACCGCGGGGTGACGGGCAGCGCGGGCGACATCGGGCACATCCAGGCCGTGCCCGACGGCCGCCCGTGCGCCTGCGGCAACCGGGGCTGCCTGGAAGCCCACTTCAGCGGGGCGGCCCTCGCCCGGGACGCCGTCGAGGCGGTCGAGCAGGGGCGCTCCGAGGAACTCGCCTCACGGTTGGAGACGAACGGGCAACTGACGGCCGTCGACGTGGCCGCCGCGGCGGCCGCCGGTGACGCCGCCGCACTCGACCTCATCCGTGCGGGCGGCAACCGGACCGGCCAGGTCATCGCCGGACTGGTCTCCTTCTTCAACCCGGGCCTGGTGGTGATCGGCGGCGGGGTGACCGGTCTCGGCCACACCCTGCTCGCCGCGATCCGCACCCAGGTCTACCGCCAGTCGCTGCCCCTGGCGACCGGCAACCTGCCCATCGTCCTCGGGGAGCTGGGCCCCACCGCCGGAGTCATCGGCGCGGCCCGGCTCATCAGCGACCACCTGTTCTCACCCGCGTAGGCACCCGCCTTCCCACGGCCCACCCGCACAGCGCTCTGCTCCGCCCTGCCCTGAAACCGGCCGCACGCCCGCCAAGGGGACCTCATGGCACCAGAACCACCGCTGCTCAGCATGTCCGGCATCACCAAGTCGTTCCCCGGAGTCCGGGCCCTCGACGGCGTCGACCTCGACGTCCAGGCCGGCGAAGTGCACTGCCTGCTCGGCCAGAACGGGGCAGGCAAGTCCACCCTGATCAAGGTGCTGGCCGGCGCCCACCAGCCCGACACCGGCCGGCTGCGCTGGCGCGGCGAGGAGGTCGTCCTCCGCTCGCCGATCGCCGCCATGCGCCTCGGCATCGCCACCATCTACCAGGAACTCGACCTGGTGGAGCACCTGTCCGTGGCCGAGAACGTCCACCTCGGCCATGAACCCACCGCGGCGGGGTTCGTCGTACGGGGCAAGGCGGCCCGTCGGTCGACCGCCGCACTGCTGCGGCGGCTCGGGCACTCCGAGATCGATCCGGCGCGCCTGGTGGGGGAGTTGTCGGCGGCGCAGCAGCAGATCGTGTCCATGGCGCGGGCCCTCTCCCACGACGTACGGCTCATCGTGATGGACGAGCCGTCCGCCGCCCTCGACCCCGACGAGGTCGACAACCTCTTCCGGATCGTCGGCGACCTGACCGCAGAGGGCGTCGCCGTCGTCTACATCTCCCACCGCCTGGAGGAGATCCGGCGCATCGGCGACCGGGTCACGGTCCTCAAGGACGGCCGGGCCGTCGCGGTCGGCCTGCCCGCCAAGTCGACGCCGACGCGCGAGGTCGTCGCGCTGATGACGGGCCGCAACGTCGAGTACGTCTTCCCGGAGCGGCCGCCCGCCGAGGCACGGAGCGCGGGCAAGCCGCTCCTGGAGGTCCAAGGGCTCACCCGGCACGGTGAGTTCGAGCCCCTGGACCTGGTGGTCCACCCCGGGGAGATCGTCGGCCTCGCCGGACTCGTCGGCTCGGGACGCTCCGAGATCCTGGAGACGATCTACGGCGCCCGCAAGCCCGCCGCCGGACAAGTCCGCGTGGACGGACGGGCGTTGCGGCCCGGCAGTGTCCGCGCGGCCGTCCGCGCCGGCATCGGTCTGGCCCCCGAGGAACGCAAGGCACAGGCCCTGCTGATGCTGGAGTCGGTCACCCGCAACGTGTCCGTCTCCTCCATGTCCCGCTTCTCCCGGGCCGGCTGGCTCGACCGGGGCGCCGAACTCGGCGCCGCCCGGGCGGCCACCCGCGAACTGTCGCTGCGGCCCGACAACCCGTCCGTGCCCATCCGCACCCTGTCCGGCGGCAACCAGCAGAAGGCCGTCCTGGCCCGCTGGCTGCTGCGCGGCTGCCGGGTCCTGCTGCTCGACGAACCCACCCGGGGCGTCGACGTCGGCGCCCGCGCCGAGCTGTACGCGGTCGTCCGGCGCCTCGCCGACGAAGGGCTGGCCGTGCTGCTGGTCTCCAGCGAGGTCCCCGAGGTGCTCGGCCTCGCCGACCGTGTCCTGGTGCTCCGCGAGGGCAGTGTCGTGCACCGGGCGCCCGCCCGTGAGCTCGACGAACACCGTGTACTCGACCTCGTCATGGAAGGAAGCCCGGCGTCATGACGCAGCATGTGTCCCCGCCCCGGGGAAGCGCCGACAAAGTGCCTTCGGTGAGCGAATCGTCCGCCTGGCGAGGGGTGTTCGCCCGCGCCGACGTCCGCACCCTCTCCCTCCTCGGCGTGCTCGCCGTCCTCGTCCTCATCGGCGGCATCACCAAGCCCGACGAGTTCCTCGACACCCGCAACCTCCAACTCGTCCTCACCCAGGCGTCCGTGATCGGTGTCGTCACCGTCGGCATGACGTTCGTCATCACCAGCGGCGGCATCGACCTGTCGGTCGGCGCGATCGTGGCGCTGGCCTCGGTGTGGGCGACGACCGTCGCCACCCAGGAGTACGGCTTCGCGGGCATCCTCTTCACCGCGGTCCTCGTCGGGGTCGGCTGCGGCCTGGTCAACGGGCTGCTCGTCGCGTACGGCGCCATGGTCCCCTTCATCGCCACCCTCGCCATGCTCGCCTCGGCCCGCGGACTCGCCCTCCAGATCACCGACGGCAGGACGCAGATCGTCACCGTGCCCTCCGTCCTCGACCTGGGAGAGCGCGACGCCTACGTCCTCGGCGTCCCGCCGCTCGTCATGGTCTTCGCGGTCGTGACGATCATCGGCTGGCTGGTGCTGAACCGCACCACCTTCGGCCGCCGTACCGTCGCCGTCGGCGGCAACGCCGAGGCCGCCCGGCTGGCCGGCATCGACGTCCGCCGCCAGCGCCTCTACCTGTACCTGCTGTCCGGGCTGTGCTGCGGCATCGCCGCCTTCCTGCTGATCATCCTGTCCGGCTCCGGCCAGAACACCAACGGCAACCTCTACGAGCTCGACGCCATCGCCGCCGCGATCATAGGCGGAACCCTGCTCAGCGGCGGCCGGGGCACCATCACCGGCTCCGTCCTGGGCGTCCTGATCTTCACCACGATCACCAACATCTTCGCCCTGAACAACCTGCAGAGCGACGTCCAGCAGATCGCCAAGGGCGCGATCATCGTCGCCGCCGTGCTGGTCCAGCGCCGTACCGCAAGCACGACCTGAGGAAAGGGTCCACGGATATGCCTGAGCTCACGAGCCGCAGAGGACTGCTCTTCGGAACCGCCGCCGTCGGCGCCGGTGCCCTCCTCGCAGGTTGCACCAGCAACGATCCCAAGGACGAGGAACCGGCCGCGAACGACCAGCCGGCCGCCGCCGACTCGCCCGGCAAGCCGGTCACCATCGGCTTCGCCGGACCGCAGGCAGACCACGGCTGGCTCAACGCCATCAACGACAACGCCAAGAACCGGGCCAAGAAGTACTCGGACGTCACCCTGGAGATCACCGAGGGCTCCAACGACACCGCCCAGCAGATCGGCCAGATCGAGACCCTCATCAACAAGAAGGTCGACGTGCTGGTCGTCCTGCCCGCGGACGGCAAGGCCCTCACCCAGGTCGGCCTCAAGGCGATGCGCGCCGGGATCCCGGTCGTCAACCTGGACCGCATCTTCAACACCCCGCAGGCGTACCGCTGCTGGATCGGCGGCGACAACTACGGCATGGGCCTCAACGCAGGCCACTACATCGGCGAGAAGCTCAAGGGGAAGTCGAACGCCAAGGTCATCGAACTGGCCGGACTCGACAACCTGGAACTCACCAAGCAGCGCACCAAGGGCTTCGACGACGCCCTGAAGAACTACCCCAACATCCGCAAGGTGGCCCGCCAGGCCGCCGAGTTCACGGTCGAGTCCGGGCAGGCCAAGATGGCCCAGCTCCTCCAGGCCCAGTCGGACTTCGACGCGCTGTGGAACCACGACGACGATCAGGGCGTGGGCGCGCTGCGCGCCATCGACCAGGCCGGCCGCGACGACTTCCTCATGGTCGGCGGCGCGGGTGCCCTGTCCGCGTTCCAGGCCATCAAGCAGGACAACGGCGTCCTCAAGGCGACCGTCCTGTACCCGCCCACCATGGCCGCCTCGGCCATCGACCTCGCCCGCGCCCTCGGCCAGTCCAAGGGCATCGGCGGACTCTCCGAGTTCGAGATCCCGGCCTCGCTCACCCTCTATTCGGCCGTCGTCGACAAGACCAACGTCGACCAGTACATGTCCACCGGCTTCAAGTGAGGCGTACCGATCCGGGGCCTGCCTTACGGCCCCGGCCGGGGCCACCCGGCCCACCGGCCGGTCCGCGGCCCGACCGGCGGGCCGGGCCGACCGCGAGCGGCGGTGGGCCCCGGCCGGACCGGTCCGAAGGGCGGGCCCCAGAAGCCCGGTTCGTCGACGGACCGGGCTGCACCCCCCACCGCGCCACGACGACGAGGAGGACATCGCGCATGGCACAGCCGCAGCAGTCAGAAGAGGCCGAGGCGCCGCCGCTCCGGATCGGCATGGTCGGCTACGCCTTCATGGGCGCCGCCCACTCCCAGGGCTGGCGGACCGTCGGGCGCGTCTTCGACCTGCCCCGCCGCCCGGTGCTCGCCGCGATCTGCGGACGGGACGAGGCCGCCGTGCGCCGGGCCGCCCACCGGCACGGCTGGGCGGCCGCCGAGACCGACTGGCGGGCCCTGGTCGAGCGGGACGACGTGGACCTCGTCGACATCTGCACCCCCGGCGACAGCCACGCCGAGATCGCCGTGGCAGCGCTCGCCGCGGGCAAGCACGTGCTGTGCGAGAAGCCCCTCGCCAACACCGTCGAGGAGGCCCAGGCCATGAGCCGGGCCGCAGAAGAGGCGTCGGCGCGGGGCCAGTTGGCGATGGTCGGCTTCAACTACCGCAGGGTGCCCGCCACCGCGCTGGCCCGCCGGATGGTGGCCGAGGGCCGGCTCGGCAGGCTGCGGCACGTGCGGGCGACCTACCTCCAGGACTGGCTCGTGGACCCGCAGGCCCCGCTGACCTGGCGGCTGCTCCGGGAACAGGCCGGCTCGGGCTCCCTCGGCGACCTCGGGGCGCACATCATCGACCTCGCGCAGCACCTGGCGGGAGAACCGCTGTCCGGGGTGTCCGCCCTGACGGAGACCTTCGTACGGGAACGGCCGCTGGCCGGGACCGCCGCCAAGGGCCTGTCCGCCGAGACCGCCGCCGGCACCGGCCAGGTCACCGTCGACGACGCGGCCCTGTTCACCGGCCGCTTCACGTCCGGCGCCCTCGCCTCCTTCGAGGCCACCCGCTACGCCACCGGCCGAAAGAACGCCTTGCGCATCGAACTCAACGGCGACCGCGGCTCGTTGGCCTTCGACCTGGAGCGCCTCAACGAACTCTTCTACCACGACGCCACGGAACCCGGAACGCACGCAGGCTTCCGCCGCATCCTGGTCACCGAGCCCGATCACCCCTACCTGGACGCCTGGTGGCCGCCGGGGCACGGTCTGGGTTATGAGCACACCTTCGTGCATCAGGCCCGTGATCTGGTCGAGGCGATCGCGTCGGGCACCGCGCCAAGCCCGTCGTTCGCCGACGGGCTGCAGGTGCAGCGGGTGCTGGCGGCGGTGGAGGAGAGCGTCGAGAAGAACTCCGTGTACACCCCGATAGCCGTCTGAGGAGGTTTGGGAACCATGCCGCGCCCGTTCACCCTGTTCACCGGCCAGTGGGCCGACCTGCCCCTGGAAGAGGTCTGCCGACTGGCCCGCGACTTCGGCTACGACGGACTCGAACTCGCCTGCTGGGGCGACCACTTCGAGGTCGACAAGGCCCTGTCCGACCCCTCCTACCTGGACTC
>NZ_LJBR01000296.1 GCF_001282115.1 Streptomyces sp. NRRL B-24085
GATCCGGCCCCCGGCCCCACCCCCGGAGGTCCGACACCGGCTCCAGACCTGCGACGGCTGCGACCGCGCCTTCCGCGCCCCGCAACCGGGCCGCTGCCGTGACTGCCGATGCGATCTTCCGGAGGCCACCTAGCATGAAAGCGACGATCCTTGCCGCCGGGCACAGACGAGGAGCGAGCGCCATGACCATCGCACCGGACGACGCGCACCGGAAGAGCTCGCCTGTCTACCGCGCCATGCGAGACCTCGTTGAATCCATCGACGACACCGTTCCCGGCAAATTCGAGATCACCAAAGAAGGAATCGTCCACGACATGATGTCGCCGGGAGGGCCCCACGAGGTCACGGCCGCACACATCAGCCGCCGTTTGGAGAAGGTCATGCCGGACGATCTTCTGGCGCACAACGGCACTCCCGATGTGGAGTACGAGCCCGAAGGCATCAAGCGGCATCCGGATGTCACGGTGATCGCATGGACGGACCTGAACGTCGAGGGACCCGTCGACCCGCACACAGTCATCGCGGCCATCGAGATCGTCTCCCGATCCAATCCGGACAACGACTGGGTCACCAAGATGCGCGACTACCCCCTGATGGGCGTCCCCGTATACGCGATCTTCGACCCCCGCACCGCCACCGGCGCCGTCCTCACCGACATCCACCCCACCCCCGACGGCCCCCGCTACGCGACCCGCAAGGACTTCGTCTACGGCGAGGACGTCACCATCGGCGACTGGACCATCTCGACCGAGGGCCTGCCGCGTTACAAGGACTAGCCGACACAGCCGTCAACTACTCTGCCCGGCATGCTCCTCACCCCCCTCGACCTCACCCCCGACCACGACATCCCGGGTCCTCTGCTGACCGAGCTCACCGCGCTGTACGCCGCCAACCACGAGTTCTTCGCGCTCAGCGGTGACTTCCCGGACCCGGACGACATCCGGCCTGAGCAGGTGGCGGCGGCGCTGGCCGAGGAGCTCGCGCATCCGGACGCCGAGGTGCTGCTGGCCCGCAGCGAGGGCCGGCTGGTCGGCATCGCGATCACCCTCGCCCACCACCCCGACCCGGCCGACCCGGACCCGTGGATCGGGCTGCTGATGATCGACGCGGGCGTGCACCGGCAGGGCCACGGGCAGCAGCTCGCGCGGCTCGTCGAGGACCGCTTCCACGAGGAGAGCCGGACCGCCGTACGCCTCGCCGTCCTCGACGGCAACGACCCCGCCCTCGCCTTCTGGACCGCCCTCGGCTACGAGGTCGTCGATCACCGGACGGACCGTCAACTGGCCCGCCCCTGCTCGGTGCTGCGCAAGGCACTGGACTAGGTCCCCGCCGGTTACGGCCGGTCCGGCTTCCCCTCCCCGTACAGCCACTCCTCCCAGACCGGCCCGAAGTCCTCGTCGGGGGCCAGGTCCTCGACGTACGACGTGAAGTCCTCGGTGTCCGCGTTGCCGTGGCGGTGGGTGGTGGGCCAGTCGCGCAGGAGGGCCGTGAAGGCGGTGTCGCCGAGCCGCTGCCGGATCTTGTGGAGGACCATCGCGCCGCGCTGGTAGACGGGGGTGTCGGAGAGGTGCGCGGCGCCGGACGGCTTGCCTGGCGGGAAGGACCAGAGGTCGTCGTACTCGTCCTCGCCGTGCTCGTAGAGGGCGTCGAAGGTCTCCTGGGCGCTGTCGCCGCCGTGGTCCTCCGCCCACAGCCACTCGGCGTAGGTCGCGAAGCCCTCGTTGAGCCACATGTCCCGCCAGGTCCTCGGGGTGACCGAGTCGCCGTACCACTGGTGGGCGAGTTCGTGGACGAGGGTCTCGGTGTCCGGGGCGCCGGGGAAGAAGGGGCGGTTCTGGGTCTCCAGGGCGTACTCGGCGTCCCCCGCGCGGTCGACGATCGCGCCGGTGGAGGAGAAGGGGTAGGGGCCGAAGGTGTCCTGCGCCCAGGTCAGCACGGCGGGGATCCGCGCCAGGACCTTGCGGCTCGCGGCCGCCTCCGCCGGGTCGACCGCGACGTACACGGGCAGGCCGTCGGCGAGGGTGGAGGTGCGGATGTCGTAGTCGCCGATCGCGAGGGTGGCCAGGTAGCTCGCCATGGGTTCGGCGGTGTGCCAGTGGGACGTCGTACGGCCGCCGTCGGTCCTGCTCGCCGTCAACTCGCCGTTGGAGACGGCCCGGAGGCCCTCGGGCACGGTGATCGTGAGGTCGTAGGACGCCTTGTCGGAGGGGTGGTGGTTGCCCGGGAACCAGGCCGTCGAGCCGGTCGGTTCGCCGAGGGCCACCGCGCCGTCCTCGGTGGGCAGCCAGCCCTCCTGCGAGCCGTCCGGGTCGGTGATCGTCCTCGGGGAGCCCGCATAGGCGACGGTCACGCGGAAGACGCGGCCCTCGTCGAGGTCGTCGTGCGGACGCACGGTCAGCTCCTGGCCGGTGCGGTTCCAGCGGGCCGGGTCGCCGTCGACGGTGACCTTCTCGACGTCCAGGCCGTCGAGGTCCAGGTTGAAGGCGGTCAGGTCCTGGCCGGCCCGGGCGGTGAGGGTCGCGGTGCCGGAGAGCTTCGAGGTGTCCGGGTCGTAGGCGAGGTGGAGGTCGTAGTGGCTGACGTCGTAGCCGCCGTTGCCGGCTCGCGGGAAGTAGGGGTCGCGCAGGCCCGAGCCGCCGGGCGTGCCGTGCACTCCGCCGTCGCACGCGGTGAGGGCGAGCGCTCCCGCGAGGAACAGGGCCAGCGGAGCGCGCAGGGCAACGGGGACGAGCGGCACGGATCGGGGCACGCCGGTGATCCTATGAGGCGCGCGTGACACCATCGCCTACGTGCTCGACATCGGCTACGCCCTCTCCAACCGCTTCCCGGACCCCCCGCAGACCGACTACCGCCGCGCGGACGTCCACACGCTGCGGCACGACCTGTTCTGCGGGGACGTGTACCTCGCGGACACCCGGGAGGACCGGGAACTGTCCACAGCCTGGGGATGGGTGCCGGTGCTCGACTTCGCGTGGGCGCTGTGCGACATCGTGGAACGCCTCGACCGCGACCCGGCGGGCTCCCGCGCCTCCCGCCCCCAGCACGCGGAGCTCGACTTCACCGAGTCCACCGACCGGATGCTCTTCGAGCGCCGCTTCGGCTGGGTGGACATCGAGGCCGACTGGATGCCGGCGGAGGAGCCCCCGCTCACCTTCTCCCACGCTGACCTGCGCCGCGAGGCCCGCGACTTCCTGCACGACCTGATCGCCGACCTGGTCGACCTGCACGAGGACCTGGACGAGAACCCGGCGATCTGGACCCTCCAGGCACGCTTCCCGAGGGTGAAGTGATCGTGGCGGGCCGGCTCCGGTCAGCCCTCCACCCGGATCCCCACCGCCGCCGCCAGCACCGGGGCCAGGTCAAGGAGTTGGGAAGGGCTGATCACCGCCCCGGCGAGGCGGTCCACGCCCCGGGCGATCTCCAGTGACGCGGCGCCGCGCAGGTCCACGTCCTTGAGGGTCGCCGCCGTGAGGTCCGCGCCCTTGAGAGCACAGTCGACGAACTCCACGCGCTCCAGGCGGGCGCCGCCGAAGTCCGGTTCCACCAGGACGCAGCTCTCGAAGACGACGTCCTTCAGGACCGCCGTGCGCAGGTTCAGATAGTCGATCTTGCCGCCCCGGACCACGACCCGCTCCAGCGCGGCACCGTGCAGCTGCACCCCGCCCAGACGCGCGTCGACCACCTCGACGTCCCGCAGGGTCGACTCCGCGAGGTCGGTGCCCACGCCCCGGAGGCCGGTGAGGACCGAGTCGAGGAAGCGGGCGTGGTGGAGCCGGGCCTCGTCCACCGCGCAGCTTCTCAGCGCGCAGTCCATGAAGCGGGCCCCCGCCCCGTCCTGCCCCGCGAAGTCCGCCTCCAGGAACTCCAGGCCGTCGTAGTCCCCGTCCGGCTCCAGTTCCCCGCCCGCGAACGGCTCCAGCGGCGGCAGCCGCACCTCCGGCCGCCGCGCCCCCTTCACCCTGCCCGCACCCGTCCCTCGGCTCACCATGGGCCCATCCTGCACCCCGCCACTGACAATGCCCCTGACCTGCGCCGACAGGGCCCATGTCACATTCCGGCGCCGTCGATGAGTCATACCGACGAAGACACGACCAGGACGCGACGAAGACCCGACCCCGAGCAGAGGGAGATCCACAGCCATGCACCGCATCACCGTCATCGGCGGCGGCCTCGCCGGGCTGACCGCGGCGATCACCGCGGCCGAGGCGGGCGCCAAAGTCACCGTGTACGAGGCCCACCACACGCTCGGCGGCCGGGCCAGGACCGCCGAGGGGCCGTACCGCACGAACGACGGCCCGCACGCCCTCTACAACGGCGGCCCGCACTGGTCCTGGCTCCAGCAGCGCGACCTGATCGGCCCGCTCGCCCCGCTCCCGCCCCTGGAGGCGGCCCGGCTGCGCCTGCGGCACAAGGGTGCCCTCCGCCGCACCCCGCCCTTCGCGATGCTGAGGCTGCTGCGTCGCAGTGCCCAACAGGCGCCGGTCGACGCGGACTTCATGTCGTGGGCCACCGGTCAGGCCGGCGAGGAGGGCGCCCGCGCCGCCGCCCACTACTCCGCCGTCGCCCTCTTCCACCACGACCCGGGCGCCCTGTCCGCCGCGTTCGTGCAGGAGCGGCTCCGGCGCGCCACCAAGCTGCCGCCCGAGGCGCACTACCCGCGCGGCGGCTGGGCCGCCGTCGTCGACCGGATGGCCGCCCGCGCCTGGAACCTGGGCGTCCGGATGGAGACGCTGTCCCGGGTCGACGCCCTGCCCACCGACACCCCCGTGGTCGTCGCCACCTCCCTCGACGCGGCCCGCCGGCTCCTCCGCGACGACTCGCTGACCTGGCCGAGCGGCCGTACGGCACTGATCGACCTCGCGCTGCGCACCCGGCGCGGCGACGCCTTCGCGGTCTCCGACCTCGACTCCCCCGGCTGGATCGAACGGTTCACCGCCCAGGACCGCACCCTGGCCCCCGCGGGCGAACAGCTCCTCCAGGGACAGATCCCGATCGCCCCGCACGAGACCAAGGCCGACGGGATCGCGCGCGCGGAGGAACTCCTCGACCTCGCCTTCGACGGCTGGCGCGAGCGGGTCACCTGGCGGCGCGAGTCCGTCGCGAACGGCCGTACGGGAGCCGTCGACCTGCCGGGCACCAGCTGGCGCGACCGGCCGGCCGTCGACCGGGGCGACGGCGTCTACCTCGCGGGCGACCAGGTCGCGGCGCCCGGAGTGCTCTCGGAGGTCTCCTTCAACAGCGCGCTCACCGCCGTGTCACTGGCGCTGGGCCGCAACGCCCTTGACCTCAAGCATGCTTGAGGTCGGAGGCTGGGCGCACACCTGCAACAGGGGCGCACACCTACACAGGAGGGTTCCTCCCATGCACGCCATCCGCCTGCACGCCTTCGGCCCCGCCGAGAACCTGACCTACGAGCGGACCGAGGACCCGGTGCCGGGCCCCGGCCAGGTCCGTATCGCCGTACGAGCGGCGGGAGTCCACCTGCTGGACACCGCCCTGCGCGAGGGCCACCAGGGCCCGGCGCCCCGGCCGGCCGCGCTGCCCACCGTCCCCGGCCGTGAGGTGGCCGGCACGGTCGAGTCCCTCGGCGAGGGCGTCGCCGGACTGTGGCTCGGCAAGCGAGTGGTCGCCCACCTCGGCTTCGCCCCGGGAGGCTACGCCGAACTCGCCGTCACCGATGTCGACCGCGTCCACGAGATCCCCGCGAACCTCGACTTCGCCCAGGCCGTCGCCATGATCGGCACGGGCCGTACGGCCATGGGGATCGTGCAGTTCGCCGAGCTCGGCCCGGACTCCGTGGTCGTGGTCCCGGCGGCGGCCGGAGGCATCGGCACCCTGCTCGTGCAGTACGCGAAGAACGCCGGGGCGACCGTCGTCGGCCTTGCGGGCGGACCGGAGAAGACGGCACGGGTGCAGGCCAACGGCGCCGACCTCGCCGTCGACTACACGGACCCCTCCTGGCCCGGGAAGGTCCGCGCCTTCCTCGGGGGCCGACCCGCCACCGTCGTCTTCGACGGGGTGGGCGGGGAGATCGCCCGCGAGAGCGTCGCCCTCCTGGACGAGAACGGCCGCCACATCGTCTTCGGCTGGTCCGGCGAGGGCATCCACGACGGCGGGCCCTACCTCGTCGACGGCGTCTCCGAGCAGGTCCTCGGGCCCGTCATGGCCCAGAAGGCCGGCGGCCCGAACCCCATCCGCACCCTCGAACTGCGCGCCCTGGCCGAAGCCGCCGCGGGCCGCCTCACCCCCGCCGTGCAACGCTTCCCGCTCGCCGAGGCGGCCGCCGCCCACCGCGCGCTGGAGACCCGCGGCACGACCGGAAAGGTGGTCCTGGAGCCATGACACGCCCAGATGGGACCCGTACCGATGTGGTCGTCAGGGGTGGCCCGCGGGCCGCCCCTCCGTCCGGTCAGTGCCGGCCGGCGATCCGGTCCGCCCACCGCGCCAGCCGGGACGACTCGGCGCTGTGACTGCCGTACTCGCGCCGGTCCGCCGTCCGGTAGGTGGCGTACATGCCCTGCACGCCCAGCCAGCGCAGCGGTTCCGGCTCCCACCTGCGCACCTTGTGGCCGACCCACGGCAGTTCGGTGAGTTCGGTCCGGCCACCCTGGCCGGAGTCCTGCTGGACCAGGTCCCGCAGGGTGCGGGCGGCCAGGTTGGCGGTGGCGACGCCCGAGCCGACGTAACCGCCCGCCCAGCCGACGCCCGTCGACCGGTCCAGGGTCACCGTCGCGCACCAGTCGCGGGGCACCCCCAGCACCCCCGACCAGGCGTGCTCGACCCGCGCCCCGGCCAGCATCGGGAAGAAGGCGACGAGGATCTCCCGCAGTGCCTCGACCGTCCCGGCCTGCGTCCGGCCGTCGTTGTCGGTGCGCGATCCGAAGCGGTACGGCACCCCGCGCCCGCCCAGCGCGATCCGCCCGTCCGCGGTGCGCTGCGCGTACATGTACGTGTGCGCCATGTCCCCCAGCGTCTGGCGCCCCTCCCAGCCGATCGCCGCCCACTGCTCGTCGGTCAGCGGCTCGGTGGCGATCATCGAGGAGTTCATCGGCAGCCAGGTCCGCTTCTGGCCCTTGAGCGCGGCGGTGAAGCCCTCGGTGCAGCGCAGCACATAGGGCGCGCGGACGGTGCCGTACGGCGTGACCGCGTGCTTGGGCCGGATCTCCGTCACCGGGGTCTGCTCGTGGATCGTGACGCCCAGCGCCTCGACGGCCGCCGCGAGCCCCTTCACCAGCTTCACCGGATGCACCCGGGCCCCGTGCGGCGTCCAGGACGAGCCCACCGCGTCCGCGACCCGGATCCGCTCGGCGGTCTCCCGGGCGCCGTACAGCTCACGGTCCTTCTCGCCGTACGACAGCTCGTGCTCGTGGAAGGCCCGCAACCGCGCCAACTGCGCGGGCGTACGGGCGACTTCGAGGACGCCTCCCTGGTGGAGCCCGGCGTCGAAGCCCTCCTCGGCGACGGTCCGTACGACCTCGTCGACGGTGTCGTTCATGGCCTTCTGGAGGCGTACGGCGGCCTCGTGGCCGTGCAGCCTCGCGTACCGGTCGCGGCCCGCGATGCCGTTGTACAGCCAGCCGCCGTTGCGCCCGGAGGCGCCGTAGCCGCAGAACTTCTGCTCCAGGACGGTGATCCGCAGGAAGGGCACGGCCTTCTTCAGGTGGTACGCCGTCCACAGCCCGGTGTACCCGCCGCCGACGATCACGACGTCCGCCGACGCGTCACCGCCGAGCGGCTCCCGCGCCTTCGGGTAGCCGTCGTCCGCGTACCAGAAGGAGATGCCGCCGTTCACGGTCCTGCTGCTCATGGCCTGGGACGTTAGCCCGCCGGCACACCCGCTGTCTCCTTCGGATTCCGTGCTTTTTCCCGCCCTGCGACCAGCGGAAAGCACCCGAAACCGATCAGCGCCGCGGTGAAGTGCCCGAGATCGGTGAAGGTCCGCCCGGTCACCAGCGGCACCGCGTACACGACGAGGACCGCAAACCCGTAGACGTACCGCCACGGCTCCGGAACCCGGTACACCAGCACCGCGACCACGCCCGCCAGCGCGTAACTCACCCCGATGTCCAGCGTGTTGACCGCGGAGGCGGGTGCCATCCCGTGCCGGATCCCCCACAGCAGCGCGCCCTCGCTGATCAGCGTGGCCAGGACGTGCGCCGCCGCGCACACCGCCAGCCAGCGCGCGGTGCCCAGCCATCGTTCGGCCGGCGCGTGGAAGAGGGAGTAGAGGACGACGTACGGCAGCCAGTGCCCGCTGTCGATCCACATCGCGCTGGAGACCAGCACCCGCACCGGATGGCGCGACAGCTCGTGGATGTTGGTCGAGCGCTGCCGCAGGAACTGCTCCTCGAACTCCGGCGACATGTGGTGCAGCGCCACCGTCGTCACGAAGAGGACCGCCAGCCACACATAGGTGCCGGGGGCGCTGCGGACGTACGCCCACACCCTGTGGACACCCCGGTTAATTCGCATGAGTCGATTCACGCACGCCGGTAGGGTCCGGCACGTGATCGACATCCCGGAGGAACTGGCGGCGTCCCAGGAACTCCACAACGGCGACCGGGGCCGGGAGTTCATAGCCGGACTGCCGGCTCTGGCCGAGGACTTCCTGGAGCGCTGGGACCTGAGACCGGACGGCTCCCCCCTGCACGGCGTCACCGCCCTCGTCCTGCCCGTCCTCCGCCGCAGCGACGGCACCCCGGCCGCACTCAAGCTCCAGCTCCTCGACGAGGAGAGCGCCGGGGAACCCGTCGCCCTGCGCCGGTGGGACGGCGACGGGGCGGTCCGCCTCCTCGACCACGACCCGGTCACCCACACCATGCTCCTGGAACGCCTCGACTCCGCCCGCATGCTGTCCACCCTGCCCGGCACCCGGGACGCGGTCCTGGTCATCGCCGGTCTCCTCGCCCGCCTCTCCGCGGGGCCCGCCCCGGCCGGGATGCGCCGGCTCGGGGACATCGCGCGCGCCATGCTGGACGAGACCCCGGCGGCCCTGCGACGCATCCCCGACCCCGCGGCCCGCCGTACCGTCGCCGACTGCGCGGCCGCCGTCCGCGAGGTCGTCGGTGAACCGGGCGACCGGCTCCTGCACTGGGACCTGCACGACGAGAACGTCCTCGCCGCGGACCGCGCCCCCTGGCTCGCCATCGACCCCAAACCCCTCGCCGGGGACCCCGGCTTCGAACTGTGGCCCGCCCTCGACAACCGCTACGAACCCGACGAGGTCCTCTGGCGCTTCGACGCCATGACCGACGTCCTCGGCCTGGACCGCGCACGCGCGCGTGCCTGGACAATGGGACGCCTCCTCCAGAACGCCCTCTGGGACATCGAGGACGGCCGCCCACTGGAATCCCGACAACTCGACATCGCCCACCGCCTGCGCACCCACCGGAGCCGACAGCCGTGATCCGCCCCGCCACCCCGGCCGACGTCCCCGCGATCCACACCCTGATCCGCGAACTCGCCGACTACGAGAAGTCCCTGCCGGAGGCCAGGGCGACCGAGGAGCAGCTCCACGAGGCCCTCTTCGGCGCCCACCCCGCCGCCTACGCCCACGTGGCGACCGACGCCACGGACACAGTGGTCGGCTACGCCGTCTGGTTCCTCAACTTCTCCACCTGGCGCGGCGTCCACGGCATCTACCTGGAGGACCTCTACGTCCGCCCCACGGCCCGCGGCAGCGGCCACGGCAAGGCCCTGCTCACCGAACTCGCCCGCATCTGCGCCGAACGCGGCTACCAACGCCTCGAATGGTCCGTCCTGAACTGGAACACCCCGGCGATCGACTTCTACGAGTCCCTCGGCGCCCGCCCCCAGGACGAGTGGACGGTGTACCGCCTCACCGACGAAGCCCTCACCGAGGCAGCCGGCGTCAGGTGACCACCCCGGCCTTCGTCCCCGGCAGCGCCGCACCCGCGCGGGCGACCGCCTCACCCCGGTTCCCGTTTCGCGCAGGCACTGATGGCGGGCGTGCGGGACCAGGCGATCAGGGAGCTGCCGCTGCCGGAACCGGTGGACGCGGGGCCGGAGGTCGAGCGGTGGCCGTAGGCGGCCGTCGTCCGGTGTTCACCAGGTGAGCGCGGCTGCCACCGGGCGGTGATCGCTGCCCGTGGGCGGGAGGACCCAGGCGCTCGCCGGACGCACCCCGCGCACCAGGATCTGGTCGATCCGGGCCACCGGGAAGGTCGCCGGCCAGGTGAAGCCGAAGCCCTTGCCGGCCTCGTCCTGGGCCGAGCGCAGCCGTGCGGTGAGGCCGGCGAGGGCGCGGTCGTCCGTGGTGCCGTTCAGGTCGCCGAGCAGCACCACCCGCCCGTTCGGCTCGGCGGCCACGGCCCGGGCGAGCGCCTGCGCGTTGCGGTCCCGGCTGCTGGTCCAGAAGCCGGTCCCGGGCATCACGCGTACGGACCCGAGATGGGCCACGTACACCGCCAGCGGGCCCCGGCTCGTCGCCACCGTGGCGCGCAGCGCGCGGTTGGAGGGCAGCCGGTCGGCGGCCGACCTGGTCTCCGCCAGCGGCCCGTAGTCCGTCTCGATGTCGACCGGCCGGACGTCCGACAGCGGCAGCCTGCTCCACAGCCCGACCGTGCCCAGCACCGTGTGGTGGCGGTACGCCTTCGCCAGCCCCTTCTCGTACACCGGCCTGGCCTGCGCGGTGATCTCCTCCAGGGCCAGCACGTCCGCCCCGGACGCGGCCAGGTCGCGGGCGGTGCCGGCCGGGTCGGGGTTGTCGGCGCCGACGTTGTGGCCGGCCACGACGAGGTCGCCGCCCGCGTGGGACCGGTCGCCGAGCAGCCCGCCGAACAGGCTCAGCCACACCGTGGCCGGCAGCAGCAGCGCGACCGTCGCGGAGGCGGAGCGCCGCCACACCGCCCCGGCCAGCAGCACCGGCACGAACACGCCGAACCACGGCAGGAACGTCTCCACGAGGCTGCCGAGGCCACCGCGGTCCGTGATCCGCCCGTGCAGCAGCAGGAGCAGGCCGAGCAGCAGCGCGGACACCGCGAGCAGCGGGCCGCGCTTCCAGGGGCCCGGCCGGGACCAGGCGCGGACCAGCCGGGTCACCGAGCCGGCGGCCCCGGCCGGTGCGGGCTCCGCCGCGTCCACCGGCGCCCCCGCCTGTCGTCGCTCACTGCCGGTCAGGGTGTCGCTCACTGCTGCGTCCTCGGGTCTGTGCGGGGCCGGCGTACCCGCACCGGCGTTCGCGTCGTACCGCCAGTCAAGGCGGCCCGCTGTTGCCGGCCCGTATGCGGTTTTCGATACGCCGGCGATACGTGCCCGCTCGTAGCATCGATGGCATGCGTGTGCTGATCGTCGAGGACGAGCTCTACATGGCGGAGGCCATCCGCGACGGTCTCCGCCTGGAAGCGATCGCGTCCGACATCGCGGGCGACGGCGACACCGCTCTGGAACTGCTGAGCGTCAACACCTACGACATCGCCGTCCTCGACCGGGACGTCCCCGGCCCCTCCGGTGACGAGATCGCCAAGCGCATCATCGCGTCCGGCAGCGGCATGCCGATCCTCATGCTCACCGCGGCCGACCGCCTCGACGACAAGGCCTCCGGCTTCGAACTCGGCGCCGACGACTACCTCACCAAACCCTTCGAGCTCCAGGAACTCGCGCTGCGGCTGCGCGCACTGGACCGCCGGCGCGCCCACCACCGCCCTCCCGTGCGGGAGATCGCGGGACTGCGCCTGGACCCGTTCCGCCGGGAGGTCTACCGGGACGGCCGCTATGTCGCCCTGACCAGGAAGCAGTTCGCCGTGCTCGAAGTCCTCGTCGGCGCCGAGGGCGGGGTCGTCAGCGCCGAGGAACTCCTGGAACGCGCGTGGGACGAGAACGCCGACCCGTTCACCAACGCCGTCCGCATCACCGTCTCCGCCCTGCGCAAGCGTCTGGGCGAACCGTGGATCATCGCCACCGTGCCGGGCGTCGGCTACCGCATCGACACCCAGCCGGGCACCGGACCCGACAGGGGCGACCGTGGATAGGCCGCCCGGTCTGAGCGTCCGCCTCAAACTCACCCTCAGCTACGCCGGGTTCCTCCTGCTCGCGGGCGTCCTGCTGATCGCCGCCGTGGGTTTCTTCCTGCTGCGGCAGGGGGAACCGGCGTTCAACTCGGCGGGAGCGGTGCAAGCCACTCCGGCCACCATGTTCCTGAAGGCCTTCGCGCCCACCGCGGTCGCGGCGATGACGTTCCTGCTGGTGTTCGGCCTCCTCGGCGGCTGGATCCTCGCCGGCCGCATGCTCGCCCCGCTGAACCGCATCACGGACGCCACCCGCCTGGCCACCACCGGGTCCCTCTCGCACCGGATCCGGCTGCCCGGCCCCAACGACGAGTTCCGCGAACTCGCCGACACCTTCGACACCATGCTCGCGCGACTGGAGGCGCACGTCGCCGAACAGCGCAGGTTCGCCGCCAACGCCTCCCACGAGCTGCGCACCCCGCTCGCGATCTCGAAGTCCCTCCTCGACGTGGCCCGCACCGACCCGGACCACGACACCGCCGAGCTCATCGACCGCCTGCACACCGTCAACACCCGGGCGATCGACCTCACCGAGGCACTGCTCCTGGTCAGCCGCGCCGAGCAGCGCTCCTTCACCCGGGAGCGCGTCGACCTGTCCCTGCTGGCGGAGGAGGCCACCGAGACGCTCCTGCCCCTCGCGGAGAAGCACGGCGTCAGCCTCGAGACCCACGGCGACATCACCCCGACGACGGGGTCCCCGGCGCTGCTGCTCCAGCTCACCACGAACCTCGTGCACAACGCGATCGTCCACAACCTGCCCGACGGGGGCACCGTGCGGGTCACGACCTGCGTGCGCCCCGGGACGGCGGTGCTCACGGTCGAGAACACCGGCGAGCGGCTCGCCGAGGAACTGGTCCCGACCCTCACCGAACCGTTCCAGCGCGGCACCGAGCGCATCCACACCGACCACGCGGGCGTCGGCCTGGGCCTGGCCATCGTCAAGACCATCACCCAGGCCCACGACGGCACGCTCACTCTGACCCCGGGCACCTCCGGGGGCCTGCGCATCGACGTGGAGCTCCCGGCGGCCTGACCGCCCGCACACGACAAAGGCCCAGGTCAGAAGTGATCCGACCCGGGCCTCGACGGAGCCCCCTGTCGGATTCGAACCGACGACCTACGCATTACAAGTGCGTTGCTCTGGCCATCTGAGCTAAGGAGGCGTGTCCCGCTTCCGCGGACGTGCGCCCGAGCAGTGTACCCAGGTCGCCGAGGGGGCCTGTCGAAAATTTCCGCGAAGTTCACAGTCCGCCAGGTACTGACATACGGGTGAACGCCAGGTACCGTCCTGAGCCAGTCCACCTGCGTGGACTGGACCACCACCTTCCTACAACGGATCGTCCGGCACGTTCCTGCCGGTAGAAGGGGGCCTCTGAGCCATGGCCACTGTTTCGTTCGACAAGGCGACCCGGATCTACCCGGGTTCCACGAAGCCCGCCGTCGACGGTCTCGACATCCACATCGAGGACGGCGAGTTCCTCGTCCTGGTCGGCCCGTCCGGCTGTGGCAAGTCCACCTCGCTCCGCATGCTGGCGGGGCTCGAGGACGTCAACGGCGGCGCCATCCGCATCGGTGACCGCGACGTCACGCACCTGCCGCCGAAGGACCGGGACATCGCCATGGTGTTCCAGAACTACGCGCTCTACCCGCACATGACCGTCGCCGACAACATGGGCTTCGCGCTCAAGATCGCCGGCGTCAACAAGACGGAGATCCGGCAGAAGGTCGAGGAGGCCGCGAAGATCCTCGACCTCACCGAGTACCTGGACCGCAAGCCGAAGGCCCTCTCCGGCGGTCAGCGCCAGCGTGTCGCGATGGGCCGCGCCATCGTGCGTGAGCCCCAGGTCTTCCTCATGGACGAGCCGCTGTCCAACCTGGACGCCAAGCTCCGTGTGTCGACGCGTACGCAGATCGCCTCGCTCCAGCGCCGTCTCGGCATCACCACCGTCTACGTCACCCACGACCAGGTCGAGGCCATGACGATGGGCGACCGCGTGGCCGTGCTCAAGGACGGTCTGCTCCAGCAGGTCGACTCCCCGCGCAACATGTACGACCGCCCGGCGAACCTGTTCGTCGCCGGCTTCATCGGCTCCCCGGCGATGAACCTCGTCGAGGTCCCGATCACCGACGGCGGCGTGAAGTTCGGCAACAGCGTGGTGCCCGTCAACCGCGAGGCCCTCAAGGCCGCCTCCGACAAGGGTGACACCACCGTCACCGTCGGTGTCCGCCCCGAGCACTTCGACGTCGTCGAGCACAACGGCGCCGCCGCCTCCGCCCTCAGCAAGGACACCGAGGACGCCCCGGCCGGTCTCGCGGTCTCCGTGAACGTGGTCGAGGAGCTCGGCGCCGACGGCTACGTCTACGGCTCCGCCAAGGTCGGCGACGAGCTGAAGGACCTGGTCGTCCGCGTCAGCGGCCGCGCGGTCCCGGAGAAGGGCGCCACGCTGCACGTCGTGCCGCGTCCGGGCGAGACCCACGTGTTCTCGACCTCCACGGGCGAGCGCCTCTCCGACTGAGTCCGGACCAGGACGAACAGCAGCGATTCACCCAGGTTGACGAGAAGGGCCCCGCAGAGCGTCTGCGGGGCCCTTCCCGCGCCCGGAGGGCGTCGCCGGATACCCCGGCACACCGGTCATTTCGAGCAGTGTGCGTCAACGCCCTACCCAAAAAACGGCACCGTCTCATCCCCCGAACCGGTGACTAAATGTCGCCAAATCATTACCGCACGCTACCCTCACACGCGTGAAGCACTCCACTTACCAACAGACGCGACGCGGCCGGGGCCCCGCCCGCCGTATCGGCCGCTCCCTCGCCCTTGTCCTGCCCGTCGTCCTGGTGCTCTCCGGGACCCTCGCGGTCACCCGAGTCAACTGGTCGGGGGATCCCTCGAGCTCCTCGGTGCTCACCGCGTCGGACGCGACGGTCTCGGACGGCAAGCCGCGCAGCGCCCCCCTCGCCCCGCAGGACGTCCTGCGGGAGCGGCTCCTGACCGAACTCCAGGAGAAGGACCCGGGCACCGCCCTCACCCACCTCCAGGAGGCTGTGAACGAGCGCCCGTCGCTCGCCGAGCACTGCGTCTCCATCGCGAAGGCCCTGGGCCGCGCCGCGGTCCGGGTGTACGGCCCCACGCGCGCGCAGTCGTACGCCCGGCCCGTCTGCGACACCTCCTTCGCGACGGGTGTGGCGGCGGCACACGGCTGACCCCCGCGAGAGGGGAGACCGGCCGAGGTCGGGGAAGGGGCGCGCCGTACAGTTTCGGGCATGACCGATCCGAACGCCGCGTCCCGTCCGACCCAGGCCGTGATCCTGGCCGGCGGCCAGGGGTCCCGGCTGCGCCCCTACACCGACGACCGGCCCAAGCCGATGGTCGAGATCCCCGGTACGGGAACTCCGATCATCGGCCATCAGCTTGTCTGGCTCGCCGAGGAAGGCGTGACGGACGTGGTGGTGAGCTGCGGGCATCTCGCCGAGGTGCTCCAGGACTGGCTGCGGACGGCCGACCTCCCGGTGCGCGTCCGGACCGTCATCGAGACCGAGCCGCTCGGCCGGGGCGGCGGACTGAAGTACGCCGCGGCGCATCTGCCGCACCCGGACCGGGCCTGGTACGCGACGAACGGTGACATCTGGACCCGGTTCTCGCTGCGCGACATGGCGGACTTCCACACCGAGCGCGACGCGGTCGCGACGCTCGCGCTGGCGCGGCCGAGGATCCCGTGGGGTGCCGTGCAGACCGACGGGTTCGGGCACGTCACGGACTTCATGGAGGCGCCCCCGTCGACGTTCGAGATCAACGCCGGGGTGTACGTCTTCTCGCCCGCGTTCGCCGAGCTGCTGCCGGAGCGGGGGGACCACGAGCGGACCACGTTCCCCACGCTGGCGCGTGAGCTGCGGCTCGCCGGGTTCCCGATTCCGCAGGGGGCGTACTGGCGGGCCATCGACACCGCGAAGGACCTCACGGAGGCTGCGAAGGAACTGGCGGCACTCGGTCGGTAGCCGCACATCCAGCACTGTCCCGCGCCCCTGAGTGCGAAAAGGTCCCGCACCTTCATCGGTGCGGGACCTTTTCGCGGGCCCGGTTCGCTCAGCCGGTGGGGTTGCCCAGTACGTCGCCCACCGGCCCGCCTACCCCAACAGGCCGCCCACCAGGCCCGGTTCGCCGGAGGACGAGCCCCCGGTGCCGGAGCCGCCTGTCGAACCGCCGGAGGTGCTCGTGCCCCCGGTGGGGCCGGCGGTGGTGCTGGGGGCCTGCTGGGCCGGGGAAGACTGCTGGGGCGAGGTCCGGCCCGTGGTGCCCTGGGTCTGGCTGGGCGAGCCGCCGGTGGCCGTGCCCGTGTTGTCGGTGTCGCGGGTGGCTCCGGGGGTCGCGGAGGCGCCGGCGGACGGGCCGCGGGTGGCGCCCTGGCTGGGCCGGGTGGACGCCGACGGGCTCTTCTTGCGGGCCTTGGCGGAGTCCTGCGGGAGCGGGGAGCCGGGCAGTTCGTTGCGCGGGGCCTCGCCGGGGCCGGGGACGATGACCCGGTCGGCGTCCCGGACGGCACTGCCGAGGACGGAGCCGATCAGCAGGGTGAGGCCGGTGACGATGGCCGTGACGAGGGCGCCGCGGCGCAGCACGTAGCGGCGCAGCTCCCAGATGTCGGAGCGGGGTCCGAGGCGGCGCCAGGCGCTGCCCGCGAGGCGGCCGTCGATGGAGTAGACGGGGGCGCCGGCGATGATCAGCGGGGACCAGGCGGCCAGGTAGATGATGTCGGGGGTGTCGTAGGCGGGAACGCTCTTCCAGCTCACGGTGAGGAGGAGCGCGGCGGACAGGCCGGCGCCGATGACCGCGGCGACGCGCTGCCAGCAGCCCAGGACCGTGAGGACGCCCACGATGACCTGGAGGAAGGCGATGACGAGGCCGGAGCCGACGGGGTGCTGGAGGGCGAACTGGCGCAGCGGCTCGGCCACTTCCCACGGGTGCAGGGTGTTGAGCCACTTGACCATGGAGCCGCGCTTGCCGCCGTCGAAGTAGACGGGGTCGCAGAGCTTGCCCATGCCGGCGTAGATGGAGATGAAGCCGAGGAAGATCCGGAGCGGGAGGAGGACGACGCCGAGGTTCATCCGGCGGCCGGGGTAGTACGCGTGCCGCGCGGCCTCGTCGCCCTGCCGCTTGGTGGCGCGGTCGGCGCGGGCCTCGTCGAAGCCGTCGTCGAACTCCTCGCCGTCGTAGGCGGGTTCGTCGTACGCGCTGCCCACGGTGCGCATGTGGGGCAGGAGTCGGGTGCCGTCGCCGTCGGGCGTGCGCTGGGCGCCGACGACCGGGGTCTCCATGGTCTGGGCCAACTCGTCGCCGTAGTCGGCCTGGTAGCCGTGGTCGACGTCGATACGGGGGATGACCTGGGTGGCTCCGGCGTCGGCGGCGGGCGGTTCGGCATGGCCGACGCTGCCGCCCCGCACGGCCTGCAACAGGCGGTGGGCGCCGGTGTCGTCGGGCGCGGACCTGCCGCTCCACACGACGGGCCGACGGCGCCCCGCGGCGCCGACGGCCGGCATCCGGGCGGTGTCCTCGGCGTCGATCAGGTGCCGTGCGATCCGCGGGGACTGGGCGCGTCTCGTCGACGCGCCCAACTGCACGCGGAAGCTCGCATGATTGACGATGATCTGCGCCGGATCGCTCGGCACCTTCACCATGCTCAGCGCGGGAGCGTCGTCGAAGCCCGACGGGCCGTCCCCCGTGGGTGTGCGGGGTGTTCTGGTGTCCACACTCATCTAACCGAGTGACGTGTGGTTAGGACACTGCTTTGACTCGCCGGATCTGTCCGGACCCCGTCAAGCTTGCCCCGTACGCCAGGAATACCCCATGTGGGGGACGATGCCGAACAGTCGTTCAGCCCCGTCGACGGGCCGCCTCGTACAGCACGATCCCCGCCGCCACACCGGCGTTCAGCGACTCGGCGCCGCCCGGCATCGGGATCCGCACCCGGAAATCGCAGGTCTCGCCGACCAAACGGGACAGGCCCTTGCCCTCGCTGCCGACCACGATGGCGACCGGACCGCCGAGGGCCTCCAGATCGCCGATCTCGTGCTCGCCGTCGGCGGCGAGGCCGACGACCACGATGCCCTGCTTCTTGTACGCCTCCAGGGCGCGCGTCAGGTTGGTGGCGCGGGCGACCGGGGTGCGGGCGGCCGTACCGGCGGACGTCTTCCAGGCACCGGCGGTCATGCCGGCCGCACGCCGCTCCGGCACGAGGACGCCGTGGCCGCCGAACGCGGAGACCGAGCGGACGACCGCGCCGAGGTTGCGCGGGTCGGTCACGCCGTCGAGGGCGACGATGAGCGGGTCCTCGCCGTCGTCGTAGGCGGCGTTGGCGAGGTCCTCGGGGTGGGCGTACTCGTACGGCGGGACCTGGAGGACCAGGCCCTGGTGGTTGAGCCCGTTGGTCATCCGGTCCAGCTCGGGGCGGGGCGCCTCCATGAGGTGGACGCCGCCCCGGTCGGCGACGAGCTGGAGCGCCTCGCGGACCCGCTCGTCGTTGTCGATGAACTGCTGGACGTAGAGCGTCACCGCGGGCACGCCCTCACGCAGCGCCTCGACCACCGGGTTACGGCCGACGACCATCTCCGAGGTGCCCTTGCCGCCGCGGCCGCGCGGCGCCGGACGGCGCACCGCCTGCTTCGCCTTGGCGTTGGCGATTCGGTTCTTCTTGTGGCCCTTGCGCATCTCGGCGGGCGGGGTCGGCCCCCGGCCCTCCAGGCCCTTGCGCCGCTGGCCGCCACTGCCGACCTGCGCGCCCTTCTTGCCGGACATGCGGCGGTTGTTGGCTGCCATGACCTACCTGTTCTGCGTGGGTGTCCACGTCGGTGAGTTGTTCGTACGTCTATGCAGTGTGCCGCCCGGAGGGCCGGGCGGCACAATCGATCAAGGAAAGGGGCTAGCGGGGACCCAGCGTCCAGCGCGGTCCCTGCGGACCGTCCTCGATGGTCAGGCCCGACTGGCCGAGCTGGTCGCGGATGGCGTCCGCGGTGGCCCAGTCCTTGCGGCCGCGGGCCGCCTCCCGCTGGTCGAGGACCAGGCGGACGAGGCTGTCGACCACGCCGTGCAGGTCCTCGCCCCGGTCGGACTCGCCGGCCCAGTGGGCGTCGAGCGGGTCCAGGCCGAGGACGCCGAGCATGGCGCGCACCTCGGCGAGGCGGGCGACGGCGGCCTCCTTGTCGTCGGCCGCGAGCGCGCTGTTGCCCTGCCGGACGGTGGTGTGCACGACCGCCAGCGCCTGCGGAACGCCCAGGTCGTCGTCCATCGCCTCGGCGAAGGCGGGCGGCACCTCGGCGGAGGGTTCGACGGCCTTCCCTGCCAACTCGGTGACTCGCTGCACGAAACCCTCGATCCGGGCGAACGCCGACTCGGCCTCGCGCAGGGCGTCCTGGCTGTACTCGATCATCGAGCGGTAGTGGGGCGTGCCCAGGTAGTACCTGAGCACGATCGGCCGCCACTCCTTGACCATCTCGGAGACGAGCACCGAGTTGCCCAGCGACTTGGACATCTTGTCGCCTGCCATGGTCACCCAGGCGTTGTGCACCCAGTACTGCGCGAAGTCGTCGCCGTAGGCCTTGGCCTGGGCGATCTCGTTCTCGTGGTGCGGGAAGATCAGGTCGAGGCCGCCGCCGTGGATGTCGAAGGCGGAGCCCAGGTACTTGTGGGCCATCGCCGAGCACTCCAGGTGCCAGCCGGGGCGGCCGGGACCCCACGGCGTCGACCAGGTCGGCTCGCCCGGCTTGGCGGACTTCCACATGGCGAAGTCCCGCGGGTCCCGCTTCCCGGTCTCGCCCTCGCCGGACGGCTGGAGCAGGTTGTCCAGCTCCTGCCGCGACAGCTCCAGGTAGCCCGGGAAGGAGCGCACGTCGAAGTAGACGTTGCCCTCGGACTCGTAGGCGTGGCCGCGCTCGATGAGGCCCTGCATCATCTCGACCATCTCGGTCACGTGCCCGGTGGCACGCGGCTCGTAGGTGGGCGGGAGGCAGCCGAGGGCGTCGTAGCCGTCGTTGAACGCCCGCTCGTTCTCGTAGCCGATCGACCACCAGGGGCGGTTCTGCTCGGCCGCCTTGGCGATGATCTTGTCGTCGATGTCGGTGACGTTGCGGATGAACGTGACGTCGTAGCCGCGGTACTCGAACCAGCGGCGCATGATGTCGAAGTTCAGGCCGGAGCGGATGTGCCCGATGTGCGGGGCCGCCTGCACGGTGGCGCCACACAGGTAGATCGAGACACAGCCCGCGGTGAGCGGGACGAAGTCACGGATCTGCCGGGCGCTGGTGTCGTACAGGCGAATAGTCACGGGACCTAGCGTAGTGGGCCGAAGGGGGTGCGTGGGAGCAGTCCTCCCGTCACCCTTGCCGCACCACCAGGGCCGTGGCCACCGCCATCAGACCCTCGCCGCGCCCCGGGAAGCCGAGGCCGTCGGTGGTCGCCCCGGACACCGACACCGGGGCTCCGGCCGCCTCCGACAGGATCTTCTGCGCCTCGTCCCTGCGCTTGCCGATCTTCGGGCGCGGCCCCACCACCTGTACGGCGATGTTGCCGATCCGGAAGCCCGCCTCGCGCACGATCCGGGCCGCCTCCGTCAACAGGGTGACGCCGGAGGCACCCGACCACTCGGGGCGGCCGGTGCCGAAGTGCTGACCGAGGTCGCCGAGCCCGGCCGCGGAGAAGAGGGCGTTGCAGGCGGCATGGGCGACGACGTCCGCGTCGGAGTGGCCGGCCAGTCCGGTGCCCTCGCCCTCCCACTTCAGGCCCGCGCACCACAGCTCGCGGCCCTCCTCGAAGGCGTGGATGTCGGTGCCGATGCCGACCTGCGGCAGCAGCACGGGCTGCTCAGAAGCCATCGTTGAGCCTCCTGCGGGCCAGGACCGCCTCGGCGAGGACCAGGTCCAGCGGGCGGGTCACCTTGAACGCCTCCTCGTGACCGGGCACGACCACGACGGTGAGGCCCAGCTGCTCGACCATGCTCGCGTCGTCGGTGACGTCCTCGGTGACCGTCTCGTGGGCGCGGATCAGGGTCGCCCGGTCGAAGCCCTGCGGGGTCTGCACGGCACGCAGCCGCGCGCGGACCGGGGTCGCCACCACCGGCTCCGGCTCACCGGGGGCGGTCGCCGGCTCGACCTCCTTCACGGTGTCCGCGAGGGGCAGCGCCGGGACGACGGCGGGCGCGCCGTCGCGCACGGCCTCGATGACCGCGTCGACGGTGTCGACCGGGACGAGCGGGCGGGCCGCGTCGTGGACCAGCACGATGCCGAAGTCGGAGGGCAGGGCGTCCAGACCGAGCCTGACCGATTCCTGACGGGAGTCGCCACCGGGGACGACGAGGAAGTCCGTCCGCTCGGGCAGCGCGTGCGCGTCGAGGAGGGACTTGACCTCGCCGGCGCCGTCGGGCGGGGCCACGACGACGACCAGGGAGACGGCCCGGGACGCGGCCATCGCGCGGACCGCGTGGATCAGCATGGGGGTGCCGTTCAGCGCTCGGAGCGCTTTGGGGGCGCCCGGACCGAGGCGTACGCCCCTTCCGGCGGCCGGAATCACCACCGCGGTGCGGGCCTCAGCACGGGCTTCGGCGGGCGAAGGGCGCGAAACGTCAGACATCGGTTCCTGTCAGGTTTGTGTGCTCGGCCAACGTGGGTACGGAGACAGCGTGCCGGGCGCGACGCCTTGACCGGACCCTTCCGTGACGCCGGTCGAGCCTGCTGCCCGGGCCCGGCACGCCAAGTATCGGGGGATCTTCCCCCGAGAGGAACAGGCGCACGGCACTCCGGGATCTCGGGGCGGTCCTGGTCCGGCATCCGGAGACAGACATGCCGCAGCGCCCGGCGACAGCTTTCGCGTCATCGGGCACCGCGGCATTTCAGTGCGGCAATTCGGATTCAGTGTGTGCTGAGCTGAGCGGGCGAGGTGCCTGCACAGGGACGCTCAGGACGCGAGAACCTCGTCGAGCAGTGCCTCGGCCTTGTCCTCGTTCGTGTTCTCCGCGAGAGCGAGTTCACTCACCAGGATCTGCCGAGCCTTGGCGAGCATGCGCTTCTCACCTGCGGAGAGTCCGCGCTCGCGCTCACGACGCCACAGGTCGCGCACGACTTCCGCGACCTTGATGACATCGCCGGAGGCGAGCTTCTCCAGGTTTGCCTTGTAACGACGGGACCAGTTCGTGGGCTCCTCGGCGTACGGCGCGCGCAGCACCTCGAAGACCCGGTCCAGCCCGTCCTGACCGACCACATCACGCACGCCGACGAACTCCGCATTGTCCGCTGGCACACGTACCGTCAGGTCACCCTGGGCGACCTTCAGCACCAAGTAGGTCTTGTCCACGCCTTTGATCTGGCGAGTTTCGATGGCCTCGATCAGCGCGGCCCCGTGATGGGGATAGACCACGGTGTCGCCAACCTTGAACGTCATGTGACAGGTACCCCTTCCGTGGCTATCCAGGGTAACACGGAAACTGCGGGTTCTGAATGGCGTTTTCGCAGGTCAGGGCATATCTCGGGGCTTGACAACAGCAACAGGAACGTGCTGCGGAGGCCGAGCGGAAGCAGGAATTCGCAGGTCGGAGCGGCTCTCCGGGCGAGGTGAAACGCGTACGTTACACACATCCGGAGGCCGCTCCGAGTGGGCTAACGTCCCCAAATGTCCGGTTCCAAGCGTGCGACTTCCGCTACTCCGTTCGGTGTCCGGAGTCACTTCCCCGCCGATTCCGGAATTGATCACGCACGGCCGGCGGATCACATGGTGATCAATTCCGGGGGCGATCGCGCATTCCTTCACGGAAGATTTGCCTCTGGATGCCGAGCCGCTTATCCGAATGCCCGACGAGCGCCGGAGTGCGGGAAGCAAGTGACGCCTGGGTCATCCGTGAACGGAGTGACACGCCCCTTGGGGAGGGTCGGGTGCGGCCCTGCGGGAACGGCTCGGTAACCTAAGGCCGCTGACAGACACTTAGCGCGGCTTTACGGGCCGCCCCGCTCAAGTCAAGGAGTTGCCGCCGCCGTGAGCAGCAGCCTTCGACGCGGCGCCCTCGCCGCCTCCGCCATCGCGTTCTCGTTCGCCGCGCTCTCCGCGTGCGCGGCCGGCAACAACGCCCAGACCCTGGAGGTCAAGCCGGACAACGCGGAGATCCGCGTGGGCGACATCAAGCTCCAGAACGTCGTGGTGATCACCCAGGCGACCCCCGAGGCCTCCGGCGAGACCGAGGGCCCGGCCGTCGTCTCCGCCACCGTCTTCAACTCCGGCGACAAGCCCCAGACGCTGGACTCCGTGAGCATCGACGGCGGCGGCAGCGCCGAGCTCACGCCCGCCAAGGGCAAGGGCAAGGTGACCGTCCCGGCCCACAGCTCCATCGTCCTCGGCGGCAAGGGGAACGCCGCCGCCACGGTGAGCGAGCTCGGCGAGAGCGTCAAGAACGGCAACGCGCAGAAGGTCACCTTCACCTTCAGCACGACCGGTGACGTGAGCCTGCGCGCCTTCGTGGTCCCGGCCGACACCTACTACACCAAGTGGGGCCCGAGCGCCGCCCCGTCGGCGTCGGCGACCTCGCCGAAGCCGACCGGCTCCGCGACCCCCTCCGGTTCGGCCACGCCGAGCGGGTCCGCCACGCCGACCGACGCCGCGTCCGCGAGCGCGACGGCCACCGAGTCGGCCGCGAGCCACTGACCGGCTGCTCTACGACAGGAAGGGCGGGGCCTCCTCGGAGGTCCCGCCCTTCCTGTCGTAGAGCGCTGTTGTCTACGGCTCGAACTTGTAGCCGAGGCCGCGGACCGTCACCAGGTACCTCGGCGCGCCCGGGTCCGGCTCGATCTTGGCGCGCAGGCGCTTGACGTGGACGTCGAGGGTCTTGGTGTCGCCCACGTAGTCGGCGCCCCAGACGCGGTCGATGAGCTGCATGCGGGTCAGGACGCGGCCGGCGTTGCGCAGCAGCATCTCCAGCAGGTCGAATTCCTTGAGGGGCAGGTCGACCTTGGAGCCGGAGACCGTGACCACGTGACGGTCCACGTCCATGCGGACCGGGCCGGCCTCCAGGGCGGCCGGGGTGACCTCCTCGGGCTCGCCGCGGCGGCGCAGTACGGCGCGGATACGGGCGACCAGCTCGCGCGAGGAGAACGGCTTGGTGACATAGTCGTCGGCTCCTATCTCCAGGCCCACGACCTTGTCGATCTCGCTGTCCTTGGCGGTCACCATGATGACGGGGACGTTGGAGCGGCCGCGCAGCTGGCGGCACACCTCCGTGCCGGGCAGGCCCGGCAGCATCAGGTCGAGGAGGACGAGGTCGGCGCCGTTGCGCTCGAACTCGTCGAGTCCGTCGGGGCCCGTGGTCGCCACCGCGACCTCGAAGCCCTCCTTGCGGAGCATGTACGACAGGGCGTCGGAGAAGGACTCCTCGTCCTCGACGACGAGCACTCGGGTCACGGAAGGACCTCCGGGGCGGGAAGCGGGTCGTAAGAAACCGACTCGGGGGTGGAATGCCCGTCCTCGTCGTCGAGGTCGGGGTGCTGGAGCGCGCGGTCGCGGGCCGCGCCCGCCTCCGGCAGCCTGAGGGTGAACGTGGAGCCCTGTCCCTCCGAGCTCCACACCGTGACCTCCCCGCCGTGCGAGGCGGCCACGTGCTTGACGATCGCGAGACCGAGGCCCGTGCCGCCGGTCTGGCGTGAGCGGGCCGGGTCGACGCGGTAGAAGCGCTCGAAGATGCGCTCCTTGTCCTTGTCGGAGATGCCGATGCCCTGGTCGGTGACGGCGACCTCGATCAGGTCGCCGCCCGGCGCGGACACCCGGCGGGCGGCGATGCCGACGCGGGTGCGGGCGGGCGAGTAGTTGACGGCGTTCTCGACGAGGTTGCCGAGGGCGGCGGCGAGCTGGCCGCGGTTGCCCCACACCTTGAGCTCGGCCGCGCCGGCCGCGGCCATCGTGATCTGCTTGGTGCCGGCCTGATGCCGGCAGCGGTCGATGGCCTCGGCGACCAGCTCGTCCACGCGGACCGGCTCGGCGTCCTCCAGCGGGTCGTCGTTCTGCACCCGGGAGAGGTCGATGAGCTCCTGGACCAGGCTGGTGAGCCGGGTCGCCTCGATCTGCATGCGGCCGGCGAAGCGCTCCACGGCCTCCGGGTCCTCCGAGGCGTCCATGACGGCCTCGGACAGCAGGGAGAGGGCGCCGACGGGGGTCTTCAGTTCATGGCTGACGTTCGCGACGAAGTCACGCCGTACCGCTTCGATCCGCCGGGCCTCGGTGAGGTCCTCCACCAGGAGCAGCACCAGCCGGGACCCGAGGGGCGCGACCCGCGCGGAGACCGCGAGGGCCTCTCCGCGTCCGGTCCCCCGCCTGGGCAGGTCCAGCTCGACCTGGCGTATCTCCCCGTCCCTGCGGGTGTCCCGGGCCATCTGGAGCATCGGCTCCACGGAGAGCTTGCCGCCGCGGACCAGCCCGAGGGCGTACGCGGCGGAGCTCGCCTTGACGACCGCGTCGGCCTCGTCGAGGACGACGGCCGAGGAGCGGAGCACGGAGAGGACGGTGTCCACGCCCGGCGGAAGCACCGGGTCGGTGTGCAGGGAGGTGCGGGTGGGGCGTTTCTGCTCCCGCTCGCTCCAGCGGAACGCCAGCATGGCGATGACACCGGTGAGCACACCGGCGATCGCTGCCGCTGCGGCGACCGCCGCGTTCACGTCCATGCCTCCAGGTTAGGCATGGGTTCCGTCCTGGCCACAGCCGTCCGAGTGCGAGCTCGAACACTCGTCGCCCAGAGTTCACCTTGGAGCCAGTGGGGGTTCATTTGGGAGGGCGGAAACGGACGCGTAGGGGACCGAACGTGGGAGCGTGGGGTACGCAGCACCGGTTTCACCGCCGGTTTTGGCCCCTGGCACCCACAGGAACGACGTACGAGAGGGAACCGACAATGCGGGACGCGTACCACGAGGAACTTGATTCGATCGGCGACGGTCTGGTGGAGATGGCCCGCCTGGTCGGCTCGGCGATCGGACGCGCCACGACGGCCATCCTCGACTCCGACCTGAAGCTCGCCGAGAGCGTCATCGAGGCCGACCAGAAGGTGGACGACCTCCAGCACGACCTGGAGGCCAGGGCGATAGCACTGCTCGCCCGCCAGCAGCCGGTGGCGACGGACCTCCGTATCGTCGTCACCTCCCTGCGCATGTCGGCCGACCTGGAGCGCTCCGGCGACCTGGCCCAGCACGTGGCGAAGCTGGCCCGGCTGCGCTTCCCCGAGAAGGCGATCCCCCACGACCTGCACGCCACCATCCTGGAGATGGGCCAGCTCGCGCAGCGCCTGATGGCCAAGGCGGCGGAGGTCATCATCACCAAGGACGTCGACCTCGCGCTCCAGCTGGAGCAGGACGACGACGAGATGGACCTGCTGCACCGCACGCTCTTCCAGCACCTGCTCGACGACAAGTGGAAGCACGGCATCGAGACGGCGGTGGACGTCACCCTCCTCGGCCGCTACTACGAGCGGTTCGCCGACCACGCGGTCTCGGTGGCCAAGCGGGTGGTGTACCTGGTGACGGGTGAGCACGCGGACGAGCTCCAGCAGGAGATCCAGCCGGTGACGGGCGTCGAGGGGGCCTGAACCGGCGCCTTCGGATCCGTCCGGGGCGGGTGCGAGCCCCAGTGCGCCGTTGATGCGCCCAGGGGGGCGGGCATGCAATGGGCACAGGGTCTGGGACCGGCGGTGGGTCCGGCGGTCGGAAGGTCAGGCCCTCACCTCCGGGAGGGACCCATGGCCGAAGCCCCCAGCACTCCCCAGCCCGACCCCACGCAGGAACGCCCGACCGAGCAGCCCGCCGCGATCAGGACCCTGACGGTCATCGGCGCGTGCGGCTGCGGCTCGGGCTGCGGATGCGGGTGCCAGTCGGGCAACCCGTGCCAGTGCGGCTGACACCGGTACGACTGGATCGCGTACGACATCGAGGGGCCCCGGGACGACCCGGGGCCCCTCGACGTCCCGGCTCGACCGGGCGGGTGGGGAG
>NZ_LJBR01000297.1 GCF_001282115.1 Streptomyces sp. NRRL B-24085
GTGGGACGGGCGGGGTCGGGGGCCTCCCAGGCGGACATGCCGCACCCGGGGACGACATGGCTGGGCCGGAAGCCGGGGGTCGTCATCGGCGGCCTACTTCCGCATGACCGCGGGTTCGTGGCGGCGCAGCAGCCGGGAGACGAGGAATCCGAAGAGCACCGAGAGGACGACGAGCATGACGATGTTCAGCAGCCACACGCCGGCCGAGTGCTCGAACAGCGGGTCGCCGGTGAGGTCGCCGGGCACGATCCGGGCGAGGCCGATGGTGCCGGCCATCGCGCCGAGCGCCCAGCGCGAGGGCACCAGCCAGGAGAACTCCTCCAGTCCGGGCACGCCGTCGAGTTTGAGCAGGGCGCCGCAGAACACGACCTGGACGATGGCGAGCAGCACGAGCAGCGGCATCGTCACCTCCTCCTTGCGCACCAGCGCGGACACGAGCAGGCCGAGCATCATCGCCGTGAACGCCAGCAGGGCGACCGCCAGGGTGATCTCGGCAAGGGGCGGCATCACCACGCCTTCACCGCCGGGCGCGTTGAGGTCGACGCCCAGGAGGGCGACCAGGGTCAGGACCACCGCCTGCACGACGGTGATCGTGCCCAGCACCACGACCTTGGACATCAGGTACGCCGATCTGGACAGACCCACGGCCCGTTCCCGACGGTAGATGACCCGTTCCTTCACCAGCTCGCGCACGGCGTTCGCGGCGCCGGTGAGCACACCGCCGACGCACAGGATGAGCAGGGCGTTCATCGCGGTGTCCCGGGTGAGCTCACTGCCCGCGAGGGCCCGGGCCATGGCGCCCATGACGAAGGGGAGCGCGATCATGATGGCGAGGAACGTACGGTCGGCGCTCAGAGCGGCGGTATAGCGGCGGATCAGGGTGCCGAGCTGGGCGCCTCGGCTGCGGGGCCGGGGCGGGGGCGCGATGATCACCGGTTCGGAGCGGGGCGTGCGGGGCTGGGCGGTGGCCTCGGTGACGTACTGGTGCCGGAAGGCCGAGGAGTGGAAGTCGCCCGCCCAGTCGCGGTCCTGGTCGCGTTCGAACGCTTCGAAGGCCTCGGGCCACTGGGTGAACCCGAAGTAGGCGAGGGCGTCCTCGGGCGGGCCGTAGTAGGCGATCCGGCCGCCGGGGGCGAGGACGAGGAGGCGGTCGCAGACGTCGAGGCTCAGGACGCTGTGGGTGACGACGATGACCGTGCGGCCGTCGTCGGCGAGGCCGCGCAGCATGTGCATCACCGAGCGGTCCATGCCGGGGTCGAGACCGGAGGTCGGTTCGTCCAGGAAGAGCAGCGACGGTTTGGTCAGCAGTTCCAGGGCCACGCTGACGCGCTTGCGCTGTCCGCCGGAGAGGCTGTGCACGGGCTGCCTGGCGCGCTGTTCCAGGCCGAGTTCGCGGATCACCTCGTCGACCCGTTCGCGGCGTTCGGCTTTCGCGGTGTCCTGCGGGAAGCGCAGTTCGGCGGCGTAGGACAGGGCGCTGCGGACGGTGAGCTGGGCGTGCAGGATGTCGTCCTGCGGGACCAGGCCGATGCGCTGGCGCAGTTCGGCGTAGTCGCGGTAGAGGTCGCGGCCGTCGTAGAGGACGGTGCCGTGGTCGGCGGGGCGCTGGCCGGTGAGTGCGTTCAGGAGGGTGGACTTGCCCGCGCCGCTGGGGCCGACGACCGCGAGCAGGCACTTCTCCCCCACCGGGAAGGACACGTGGTCGAGCAGGGTCCGGCGGCCGCGGTCCACGGCGACCGTGAGGTCCTGGACGTCGAGGGAGACCTCGCCGGTGTCGACGTACTCCTGGAGCGTGTCGCCGACGAGGCAGAACGCCGAGTGCCCGATGCCGACGATGTCCCCCGGTCCGATGGGGGCGCTCGAGACGGGCCGGCCGTTGAGGTAGGTGCCGTTGTGGCTGCCGAGGTCGGCGATCTCGTAGCTGCCGTCGGGCAGGGCGCGCAGTTCGGCGTGGCGGCGGGAGACCACCAGGTCGTCGACGATCAGGTCGTTGTCGTCGGCGCGGCCGATGCGGACCGTGCGGGCGGGCAGCGGCCGTACCGCCGTGGGCCGGCGGAAGGTGCCGGTGAGGCCGGGCATCGAGACCGCCGAGGGGCGTTCGGGGGCGGGCACGCCCAGCAGGACGGCACAGGGACCGTCGGAGGGGCTGCCGAAGCGGATGACGCTGCCGGGGCCGACGTGCCACTCGTGGACGCGGCGGCCGTCCGCGTAGGTGCCGTTGGTGCTGTTCTCGTCCTCGAGGGTCCAGTGGTCGGCCTCGGGCCGCAGCACCGCGTGGTGCCACGAGACCCGGGCATCGTCCAGGACGATGTCGCTCAACGGGTCGCGCCCCACGTGGTAGTCGTGGCCCGGGCTCATCACCGTGGAGCCGGTGTCGGTCTCCAGGACGAGCTCGGGCGCCGTCGGTGCGACCGGCCGCTCCGCCATGCCTGAATTCTACCGATTCACTCCTTTGGCCGCCCGGTGACGAGGGCAGTTGCACGGGGAGCCGGTACGGGGCCCAGGACGGGCGCGGCCGGATGACGCAGGTGACGAGAACGGGAGCCTCTGGGCGGATCCGGCGACGAGGAGGTGGAGAACGGCGCCGCTACAGGAGGGAGCGGGGTGCGGCGAGGCGACCCGGCGGCCGGCGGCGAGAAGCAACGAGGCGGCTCCGGTCCGACAGGAGACCGGGATGCGGCGGGGCGACTACGGGCGCCAGGGTGCAGGGCACGTCGGCCGCGGCGGAGCGACCCTGCGCACCGGGAGCGGACGGCGGCCAGGCGGCTCAGGCGACCGGCGTGAAGAGCGTCGAGGCCATCCGGTGCATTCGCAAGGCGTCCACGGACTCGGCGAGCAGTTCGTACTCGGTGGTGTCGTCGCTCGCGGCGATCCGGACCAGCCGACCGGCCGCCAACTCGTCGGCGACCAGCTCCTGTTGGTACAGATCGGTGCACCAGGCCCGCATCACGGCGGGCACGTCGAGCACGGTGTCGGCGACCGGGACGAGGGCACCCACCGGCAGGTACTCCGCCTCGGGCCGGGGATCCAGTCGGTCGGCGATCCAGGAGGCCCGGTCGCGCAACCACCACAGGGCGAGGGCGAGGGTGGGCGCACGGTAGGTTCCGAGGGGGACGCCGATGCGCCGCCCGTCGCAGATGCCGTACCCCGTGACATGGCACAGGAATTCGTCGTGCACGATCCACTCCCCCGCTTGCTCCAGTCGCCTGCCGGCAGGGTCCTCGCTTCCGTGCGGCTCAGTGGTGGTACGCGCTCTTGCTGCTGTACGTGACGGGTTCTTCGCTCGATGTGAAGGACCTGTCAGTCGAGTATGTTCACTACTGAAACACTGTCACCACGTCTTTTTGGCCAGTCTCCTGGCATATTCACCCCCCTTCCTGGCCGAAATCTGACGGGTACTCGTGCAAACTCCATGACCCCGGAAGTAATCGACGGTTCCGGGCGCCCCGGGCAGGGTTGTCGCAGCAGGTCCCACCAGCACAGACGACCTCGATGGAGGCTGATTCACCGTGCCCGCGAACACTGACCGCTATGAGAGCGCCGTGGCCCGCTACTTCGAAGCCTGGAACGCGCGTGAGCCGGAGGCACGTGCCAAGGCGGTGACGGCCGCCTGGACGGTGGACGGCGGCTACACCGACCCCCTCGCCGACGTGGTGGGCCACGACGGGATCGCCGCGGTGATCGCGGCGGTCCACGAGCAGTTCCCGGGGTTCGTCTTCCGGATCACCGGCGCCGTCGACGGCCATCACGACACGGCGCGGTTCTCCTGGGAGCTCGTCAGCGAGGACGACGGCTCGGCGCCCGTCGCCGGATCCGATGTCGTCACGCTCGCCGAGGACGACCGGATCCGGACCGTGCACGGGTTCCTGGACCGGGTGCCGGCCGGGGCGTGAGAGTCGGCCGCGATGACTTCCCACCCCGTCGGCGGTCTCCTGAGGAGGAAGCCGTCGGCGAGGGAGGACATCATGGCCACGACCGGAAAAGCGACCGGGGAAGCGACCGGGAAACTGGACGCGGAATTCACCGCAGTCCTCAGCAGGAACCCGGGGAAGGGCGGCTGGACCTGCGTCCGCTGGCCCGCCTCCGTGGAGTTCTTCGGCACCCGGGGGCTCGTCAAGGTCCGCGGGACGATCGACGGGCACCCCTTCCAGAGCTCCTTCATGGCTCTCGGGGACGGCACGCACATGCTGCCCGTGAAGGCCGAGGTGCGGAAGGCGATCGGCAAGGACGCGGGCGACACGGTGACCGTGCGCATCGAGGAGCGGACCGGCTGATCGCTGCGGAACGCGGGCCGGGCACCGGCCTGAGGCCGGTGCCCGGTTCCTGTGACCGCCGCGGCCGGGCCGGCCGCGGCGGTCAGCCCTTGACGATCGCGTCGATCCTCGCCAGTTCCTCCGCGTCGAAGTCCAGGTTGGCGATGGTGCCCACACTGTCCTCGATCTGCTGCGGGCTGCTCGCGCCGACCAGCGCCGAGGTGACACGGCCGCCGCGCAGGACCCAGGCCAGGGCCGTCTGCGCCAGGGTCTGGCCGCGGCCCTTCGCGATGTCGTTGAGCTCGCGGAGCCGCCGCACCAGGTCCTCGGTGACCGCGTCCGAGTTCAGGAAGGGGCTGTCGCTCGCCGCGCGGGAGTCCTCGGGGATGCCGTCGAGGTAACGGCCGGTGAGGAGGCCCTGCTCCAGCGGGGAGAAGACGATCGAACCGACCTGGAGCTCGTCCAGCGCGTCCAGCAGGCCGCCGTCCTCGGGGCGGCGGTCCAGCATCGAGTAGCGCGGCTGGTGGATGAGGAGCGGGGTGCCGAGCTCGCCGAGGATGCGGGCGGCCTCACGGGTCTGCTCCGCCGAGTAGTTGGAGATGCCGACGTACAGCGCCTTGCCCTGCTGGACCGCGGTGTGCAGGGCACCCATCGTCTCTTCCAGGGGGGTGTCCGGGTCGGGGCGGTGCGAGTAGAAGATGTCGACGTAGTCCAGGCCCATCCGGGTCAGGCTCTGGTCCAGCGAGGACAGCAGGTACTTGCGAGAGCCCCACTCTCCGTACGGGCCGGGCCACATCAGGTAGCCGGCCTTGGTGGAGATGATCAGCTCGTCGCGGTAGGCCGCGAGGTCGGCCTTGAGGGCCTCGCCGAACGCGGACTCGGCGGCGCCGGGCGGCGGACCGTAGTTGTTGGCGAGGTCGAAGTGGGTGACACCGAGGTCGAACGCCCGGCGCAGGATGGCCCGCTGGGTGTCGACGGTGCGGTCCGCCGGGCCGAAGTTGTGCCACAGACCGAGCGAGATCGCGGGAAGCTTCAGGCCGCTGCGTCCGGTGCGCCGGTAGGGCATCTCCGCGTAGCGGTCGGGGTGTGCGGTGTACAACGCGACTCCAGAGGGGTTGGCACGGTGGAACCGAAGTCTTCAATTCCTGCCCACTCTTTCGCGACCTGGGGGCATTGGTCCAACAGAAGAATCCGATGGAATTCAGCGGCTAGGCTTCTCAATCATGGAACTGCGTCATCTCCAGCACTTCGTGGCGGTCGCCGAGGACCAGCACTTCACCCGGGCCGCCGAGCGGCTGCTGGTGTCCCAGTCCGGGCTGTCCGCGTCCATCCGGGCGCTGGAGCGCGAGCTGCAGACCCCGCTGTTCGTACGGACCACCCGCCGGGTGACGCTCACCCCGGCCGGGCGGGCCCTGCTCGGCGAGGCCGAACGGATCCTCGCACAGGTGCGTTCCGCCCACGAGGCGGTGGCCGCGGTGCAGGGCGTGCTGCGCGGGATGCTCGCGCTGGGCTCCGAGCAGTGCATCGCCGGGGTGAACGTGGCGGGGCTGCTGGCCTCGTTCCGGCGGCAGCATCCGGACGTGGAGATCTGTCTGCGCCAGGCGGGCTCGGGCGCGCTCGCCGAGGAGGTCGCCGCGGGGCGTCTCGACCTGGCGTTCGCCGTACGGGGGACGCCCGAGGAGACCGACCAGCTCCGGGCCGTACCGCTGACCGGTGAGCCGATGACCGTGCTGTGCCATCCCAGTCACCCGCTCGCGGCGGCCGGCGCGGCCGTGACGCCGGAGGACCTGGGCGGCGAGGTCTTCGTCGACTTCCACCCGGACTGGGGGCCGCGCCGCACCACCGACGCCGTCTTCGCCGCGGCGGGCGTGCGCCGGACGGTGGCGCTGGAGGTCAACGACGTGCACAGCCTGCTCGACCTGGTGGACGAGAACCTCGGTGTGGCCGTCGTCCCGCAGCACTTCCGGCACAAGCGGCCGTCGCTGACGGCCCTGCCCGTCAAGGGCACCGGGGAGACCGTGTACGAGACCGTCGCCCTGCTGCCGCCCCCGCAGGCCACCAGTCCGGCGGCGCGGGCGCTGATGGCCCTGCTGGAGAGCTGAGCCACCGCGCCGAAGAGGGGGCCTGGCAACACCCCAGGACGGGGCCCACCACTCCTGACCCGAGCCGTCCCGCACCGCAGACTCATGACCGTCAGCGAGGACAACTGCGGTCAGGAGCAGGGAACATGACGGACCCCACACGGACCACGCACTGGGCACGGACGGCGAATGCCGCGAGCACGACCGACTCCGCACGGACGACTGGCCCCACGCGCCGCAACGTCCTGCGCGGCGCCGCGGCGGTCGCCGCCGCGGGCGGGCTGATCGGCACCGGACTGGACGCGCAACCGGCTTCCGCGGCGCCGCCCTCGGCGTCCACGCGCCGCTTCCCGTTCCTGGAGGGTGCCTTCGAGCCGGTCACCGAGGAGCTGACCGCCTTCGACCTGCCGGTCACGGGGCGCGTCCCCCGCGAGCTGAACGGCCGCTACCTGCGCACCGGCCCCAACGTGCTGGGCCTGGAGGACCCGCGCGCCCACCACTGGATGCTCGGCGACGGCATGGTGCACGGCGTCCGGCTGCGCGAGGGCCGCGCCGAGTGGTACCGCAACCGCTGGGTGCGCTCCTCCCAGGTGGCGAGGAAGCTCGGCGAGCCCTACCCCGGCCCGGTGCCGCCGGACGACTTCCCGTGCAACACCCATGTGATCCCCCACCGGGGACGCATCCTGGCGCTCCAGGAGAGCGGGCCGCTGCCGTACGAGCTCGACGACGAGCTGAACACTGTGGGCACCTACGACTTCCGGGGCACCCTGGAGGGCGCGTTCACCGCGCACACCAAGTTCGACACGTACGCCGGCGAGCTGCACGCGATCGCCTACTACCCGACCTGGGACCACGTCCGGCACCTCGTGGTGGACCCGAGGGGACGCGTCTCGCGCAGCACACGGATCCCGGTGGCGGACGCGCCGATGATCCACGACTTCGCGCTCACCGAGCGGTACGTGATCATCCTCGACATGCCGGTCACCTTCGACATGGCGGGCGCCGAGCGCGGTGACCTCGTGCCCTACCTCTGGAACGACCGGCATCCGGCACGGGTCGGCGTCATGCCCCGCGCGGGCGGTACGGTCCGCTGGTTCGAGGTCGACCCGGTGTACTACTCGCACACCCTCAACGCGTACGAGGAGGGCGACAGCCTGGTCGTCGACATGACCAACTTCGACGCGCCCTTCCTCGTGGCGGGCAACGGCTCGGGAGGCCCGTACGGGGCGGGCACCCCCCGTCTGGACCGCTGGACGGTCGACCTCCGGCAGGGGCGGGTGCGGACCCGGACCCTCGACGACCGGCCCCAGGAGTTCCCCCGCGTCAACGAGGCGCTGGTGTCACGCCGGCACCGCTACGGGTACTCGGCGGCGGCCGCGGAGATGGCGGCGGCCTATCAGGCGGTCGACGGCAACCCGCCGCCCGACCGGGCGTTCAGCAACGCGCTCATCAAGCACGACCTGCTGCGGGGCACCTCGCAGGTGCACCGGCTGCCCCGGGGGGCGGCGGCGAGCGAGGCCGTGTTCGTGCCGTCCGACCCCTGCGACGACCGGGCCGCCGAGGACGACGGGTACGCCATCGCGTATGTGCACAACCCCGAGCGTGGGGCCAGTGACCTGCTGATCCTCGCGGCCCAGGACTTCACGGGCGAGCCGGTGGCCCGGATCCACCTGCCGGGACGGGTGCCGCTGGGCTTCCACGGGAGCTGGATTCCCGACGCGTGATCTCAGGGCCGGATTCCGGCGCGTGACGCGGCGTGATGCGCGATGGTGGATGTCATGCATGCAAAGGACATCCTCATCGACGGTTTCGGCCGCATCCAGGAAGAAGTCCACGCCGTCGTCGAGGGCCTGGGCCCCGACGACCTCAACCACCGTCCCGGACCCGACGCCAACTCCGTGGCCTGGCTGGTCTGGCACCTCGCCCGCGTCCAGGACGACCACGTGGCCGGCGCCTTCGGCCTCGACCAGGTGTGGCTGACCCAGGACTGGGAGAAGCGGTTCGGCCTCGGCCTGAAGCCGCGCGACATCGGCTACGGCCACACCTCCGCGCAGGTCGCCAAGGTGCGCGTCGACTCCGCGGACCTGCTGACCGGTTACTACGACGCCGTGCACGCCCAGAGCCTCGAAGCCCTGCGCGGGCTGAGCGCCGCCGACCTGGAGCGGGTGGTGGACGAGAACTGGGACCCGCCGGTCACCCTCGGGGTGCGCCTGGTCAGCGTCCTGTCCGACGATCTCCAGCACGTCGGACAGGCCGCCTATCTGCGGGGGCTGCTTCAGAGCGCGTAGCCCGGCAGGACGACGTCCTCGATGAGGGCCCTGCGCTCGTCGAACGGGATGAACGCGCTCTTGAGCGCGTTCACCGTGACCGTGCGCAGGTCCTCGACGGTCCAGCCCGCCTCCTCGACCATCAGCGACATCTCACGGGTCATGGTCGTCCCCGACACCAGCCGGTTGTCGGTGTTGAGGGTGACCCGGAAGCCCAGGTCCTTCAGGGCCGTGATCGGGTGGTCGGCGATCGAGTCGGCCGCGCCGGTCTGGAGGTTCGACGTCGGGCACATCTCCAGGGCGATACGGCGGTCCCGGACCCAGCCCGCGAGCCGACCGAGCTTGCCCGCGGCGAGGTCGGGGATGTCCTCGGTGATCCGCACACCGTGGCCGAGCCGCTGGGCGCCGCACACCTGCACGGCCTGGTGGATGCTGGGCAGGCCATGGGCCTCGCCGGCGTGGATGGTGAAGGGGACGTTCTCGCGGCGCAGGTGCTCGAAGGCGTCCAGGTGGTCGGCGGCCGGGAAGCCGTCCTCGGCGCCGGCGATGTCGAAGCCGACGACACCGGCGTCCCGGAAGGCCACGGCCAGGTCGGCGGCCTCGCGCACCCGGTCGAACATCCGCATCCCGCACAGCAGGGTGCCGACCCGGACCGGCGTGCCCGCGGCGGCGGCCTTCGCCATGCCGGCGGCCAGCCCCTCCTGGACGGTCTCGACGACCTCGGCCATGGTCAGCCCGCCGTTGGTGTTCAGCTCGGGGGCGTAGCGCACCTCGCCGTACACGACCCCGTCGGCGGCCAGGTCGAGGACGTACTCCTCGGCCGTGCGCAGCAGGCCCTCGCGGGTCTGCATGACGGCGAGGGTGTGCTCGAAGGTGGCTATGTAGCGCACCAGGTCACCGGAGTTGGCGGCGTCGAAGTACCAGGCGGCGAGCTCGTCCGGGTCGGTGGTGGGCAGGGTGTGGCCGACCTCCGCCGCGAGCTCCACGACGGTGGCGGGGCGCAGGCCGCCGTCGAGGTGGTCGTGCAGGACCGCCTTGGGGAGGCGGCGGATCAGGTCGGCGTCTACGCGCGTAGCGGTCATGGCGGGGTCTTTCTTCGAACGTCCGGCGGAGTGGCGGCGGAAGGGGGGTCAGTCGGCGGGCTGGAGGAGGTCCCAGCGGTTTCCGTACAGGTCCTGGAAGACGGCGACCGAGCCGTAGGGCTCGTGGCGGGGCTCCTCCAGGAAGGTCACGCCCGCGGCGAGCATGCGGGCGTGGTCGCGGGCGAAGTCGTCGGTGTGCAGGAAGAAGCCGACGCGACCGCCGGTCTGGTTCCCCACCCGGCCCTGCTGGGCCTCGCCCTTGGCGCGGGCGAGCAGCAGGTCGGTCCCGCCCTCGCGCTCGTCCGGCCGTACGACGACCCAGCGGGAGCCGTCGGGGCGCGGGGTGTCCTCGACGAGCCGGAAGCCGAGCGCCTCGGTGTAGAAGCGGATCGCCTCGTCGTAGTCGTCGACGACGAGGGTGACCAGGGCGACGCGTCTCATCGGAACCTCTCGGGAGGGGTGGTTGACGGGAGAGGTTATACGTAAAACTCGGGTGGCGCCAGTCCGGTCCCGGGGGCCTTGAGTCGGCGGTCCGCGTGGCTCGTGGCAGGCTGGTGATCACCGCCGGGGTCACGGCTCCGGCGCCCCGTACACCGGACCGCACAGGAGTCGAGCAACCATGGCCGAACTGCCGAAGTCGACCGGAGCACCCGCCCACCAGAACGTCACCTTCCCGAGCGGCGGCACCACCGCGCATGGCTACCTGGCGCTGCCGCCGTCCGGGAGCGGGCCGGGGGTCATCGTGATCCAGGAGTGGTGGGGGCTCACCGACCACATCGCCGACGTCGCCGACCGGCTGGCCGCCGAGGGCTTCGTCGCGCTCGCTCCCGACCTGTACGGCGGCAATGTCGCCCACGACAACGCCGAGGCCCTGCGGATGATGCAGGCGCTGCCGGTCTCGCGGGGCGTGGAGCTGCTGTCCGGAGCGGTCGACCACCTGCTGTCGTTGGAGGAGGTCACCTCGGACACCGTCGGCGCGGTCGGCTTCTGCATGGGCGGCGGCTTCGTCCTGTACCTGGCGGCGGCGGAGCCCCGGGTGAGCGCCGCGGTGCCGTTCTACGGCGTGATCCAGGGCGAGCTGCCGGACTTCTCGGGCCTGAAGGCGGAGATCCTGGGCCACTACGGCGAACTCGACCGGACCATCCCGGCGGAAAGCCTCGACGCCCTGCGCGAGGCCGTCCAGGAACAGTCCGGAATCACCCCGGACCTGCGCCTCTACCCGGCGAACCACGCCTTCTTCAACACCGGCGGCCCGACGTACGACGCCGAGTCCGCTTCCCTCGCCTGGGAGCGTACGGTGCCCTTCCTGCGTGAGCGGCTGGGGTAGGGCGCGGGCTCCGCAGCCGGCGGTGCCCTGGTCCGGCGTGTCCGGCCGCGCGGTGCCGGGAGTGTACTGACGGCGCCGGCCGGCGGGCGAGGGTGGCCTGGGTCTGTTCGACAGCGGCGGCGCCGGGCCGGGCGAGGAGGGTGTGGTGCCCGGGGGCACAGGGCTCCGGGGCGTCCGACGCGCGGACGCCGGGAAGTGTCCTGCCCGGGGTCTAGGGTGCGGCTCACTCCGCCCAGCCGCGTTGGGGCGGTGCCGGCCCGTCGGCCGCTGCGTGGCAGGCGGCGCCTGCCGCCGGTTGGCCGCCTCGCGACGACAACGCGGCGGGGACCTCCGGGGGCGCGCCGGGCCGCCACCACGGCGGCATGGGCCACCGGGCCCCCCGGGGCTTGGCGGCACGCCTGTTCGCAGTCACCGGCGTGCGTGTTGGGTATGTTTCATCGCGCGTAGGGCGGGGGCGAGCCGTCGGCCTGGGACCGCCCCGCGTCGGTGCTGCCCCCCGACGACATGCGGCAGGGGCCTCCGGGGGTGCGTAGGCCCCACCATGGCCGCCTGGGCCTGGCGTCGTCGTCGGCTGAGGGGCCGCCCCGAGTCGGCAACATGGCCGACCTCTACAGGCACGTCGGGCCCGCGACGCACGGACCAACCACCGGACGGACACCCAAGGACCGGCGGCACCCCGTCCACGGCCATCAGCGCGCGCACCAGCACGACCAGCGGGTCCGCCCACCCCAGACACCGACACCGATGCCTCCAGACACGCGTCAGGCCCCGCGACAAGCGCACGACCCACCCGACGGACCTCCAAGGACCGGCGGCACCCCCGCGCCGACCATTGCGGCCGCCGGCCCATGAGGGCGATGCACCCGGTGTGTCCTGGGGATGGATCCGTGCTGGCGGTTGGGGGTGCTCGGTCCGTGGTCGTAGGGCCGACGGCCGAGGCGGTGGGGGAAGGGGGGCCGGTAGCGTCCGGAGCATGACGATCGCCGAGAGCCGCAGCGCCGAGCAACGCAAGCAGGACGTACTGGCCCGACTTGAGCGGGAGACGGACATCTGGGTGGCCTCGGCGGATGCCGACGGGCTGCCGTGTCTGGTGGCGTTGTGGTTCGTCTGGGACGGCGAGTCCGTCTGGGTGTCCACCCGGATCACCAATCCCACGGGGCGCAATCTGCGTGACGGCGGCCGTACCCGGCTGGCGTTCGGGGACACCCAGGACGTCGTGCTCATCGACGGGGACGTGCGGACGTACGGCGGGAAGGACGTGCCGGCCGCGGCGATCGAGGCGTTCCGGGCGAAGACGGGCTGGGATCCGCGCGAGGACAGCGACTCCTACGCCTTCTTCCAGGTGCGCCCGCGCACCGTGCAGGCGCTCAACGGCGTGCACGAGATGCGCGGGCGGCATGTCATGGAGGACGGCGAGTGGATCGTGTGACCTGTCAACCGGCCTTCTGATGCAGTGAGTCGAGCGTGTCCCGTTCCTCGTCGGTGAGGCGGAGGGCACCCGCTGCGATGTTCTCGGCGAGGTGGTCGGGGTTGCTGGTGCCGGGGATGGCGAGGACGTGCGCGCCCTGGGCGAGGGTCCAGGCGAGCCGGACCTGGGCGGGTGTCGCGCCGTGCGCCCCCGCGACGGCCAGGACCTCCTCGTCGTGGCCGGCGGTGGCGCCGTGCGAGCCGCCCTCCCCCGCGATCGCGAAGAACGGCACGAAGGCGATGCCCTGTTCGCCGCAGATCCGCAGGATCTCCTCGGTGCCGGGGTCGCGGGAGCCGAGCCCGAACCGGTTCTGCACGCACACCACCGGCGCGATCGCCTGCGCCTCGGCGAGGTGGCGAGGCTCGACGTCCGAGACGCCGAGGTGCCGGATCAGGCCCTTCTCACGAAGGTCGGCGAGCACCCCGAAATGCTCGGCGATCGAGTCCTGGCGCATCCGCCGCAGGTTCACCACGTCGAGGTGGTCGCGGCCCAACTGGCGCAGGTTCTCCTCGACATGGCCGCGCAGGTCCTCCGGCCTGGCCGAAGTCGCCCACTCCCCCGCGTAGTTCCGGAACGGACCGACCTTGGTGACGATGACGAGGTCGTCGGGGTACGGGGAGAGCGCGCTGTTGATGAGCTCGTTGGCGGAGCGCAGCGAGGAGAAGTAGAAGGCCGCCGTGTCGATGTGGTTGACGCCGAGCTCCCTCGCCCTGCGCAGCACGGCGAGGGACCGCTGCCGGTCGCTCGGGGTGCCGAGGTGGAAGGCCGCGCTGCCGGTCAGCCGCATCGCGCCGAAGCCGACGCGGTTGACGGTGAGATCGCCGAGTGTCCAGGTGCCTGCCGCATCCGCGGTGATCGTTTCGGAGGTCATCGGCGGATGATGACACACCTGCCGCTCGGGTCCGTCGGTCCTTTCCCGGCTCCTACCTCCGCTGTGCGGCCAGCCGGATGGGCGCGTTGGCCGCGCCGAACCCGGCGTAGCCGCCCGAGCGCTGCACGAACTCGAAGAAGACATGGCCGACCGTCTCCGTGTAGCAGTGCCGGAACTCGCCGCCCCGCTCGTCGCGGTCGTAGAGGATGCCGAGCTCCCGGTACGTCTCCAACTCCCCTTCGCGGAAGTCGAAACGGGCCTCCAGGTCGTCGTAGTAGTTCGCCGGGACGCGCAGCAACCCCGCCCCGGCCGCCCGGAAGCGGCGGACCGCGGAGACGATGTCGTCGACGGCGAACGCCACGTGCCGGGCCCGCGTCTCGCCGTCATCCTCAGGCGTGGGCGCGAGGTTGAGGACCAGCCGCGGTCCGTCGGAGGAGGCGGACAGGGCGCGGCTGCGGAACAGGCCGTAGGGGTCGGCGAGTTCGACGGTGTCGTGCGGGCTGAGGCCCAGGACCGTGCGGTGGAAGAGCACCGCCTCGTCGAAGTGGTGCCAGGGCTGGGTCAGCGCGAGGTGGTCGATGGTGAGGGCGGCCGTGGCCGGGGGCTCGGCCGTCTGGGCGAAGTCGTCGGTCCAGTCCGGGAGTTCGGGACGGCCGGTCGCGCAGAACAGGACTTCGGTGCCGTCCGGAGCGGCGATCGACTCCAGGGGGACGTCCTGTGCGCCATGGTGCTTGGGCAGGGCGGGTGCGAGCAAGGCCTCCGCCCGCCGCGCGGAGGCGGCCGGGTCCGTCGTCTCCAGGCCCACGGCGGCCAGGGTGGTGTCGGTACGGCGGCCCGCGGTCGCGGTGTTGACCAGGACCCTGGCCTCGCCCTGCTCCCACAGGTCGACCGGCTTGCCGTGGTGGCGGCCGCTGCGGGTGAAGCCGAGAGCCGTGAGGAGTTCGCCGACGGGTTCGGGGTCGCTGGTGGCGAGTTCGGCGAAGGCGACGCCCGAGGGGATCACCGGGGCCGGGAGCGGCAGGACTCCGGCGTTCTCCTCCAGGGCGAGCAGGGAGCGCAGTCCGTCCAGCGCCGTACGGCCCGCGTCCGCCTGGCGGAAGACGTCGTTGAAGACCTCCAGGGAGAGGGGACCGTCGTATCCGGCGTCGAGGACGTGCCGCAGGAGTCCGGCGACGTCGAAGCCGCCCTGGCCCGGGAAGCAGCGGTAGTGGCGGCTCCACTGGAGGACGTCCATGGCCATCAACGGGGCGTCGGCGAGCTGGAGGAAGAAGATCTTGTCGCCGGGGATGTCCTCGATGCCCTTGGGGTCGGAGCCCCTGGAGAGGATGTGGAAGCTGTCCAGGCAGGTGCCGAGCGCCGGATGGTCCGCGGCCCGGACGATCCGCCAGGCGTGGTCGTACGTGCTGACGTGCCGTCCCCACGCCAGTGCCTCGTAGGCGACACGGATGCCGGACTCCCTGGCCAGGTCGGCCAGTCGGCTCAGCTGTTCCGCCGCGAGGGCGTCGTCGTCCACGGCGTGCGGGGATACGCTGGAGCAGACGAGAACGGTGTCGGCGCCGAGCCTGCGCATTAGCTCGAACTTGTGCCGGGCCCGCCTGAGGTTGCGGGCGAACAGCTCCTCGGGGACGGCCTCGATGTCCCGCATCGGCTGGTAGAGGTCGATGCGCAGGCCCAGGTCGGTGGTGCGGGCGGCGATCTCCTCGGGAGCGAGCGGGCTCGCGAGGAGGTCGTTCTCGAAGATCTCGACGCCGTCGAAGCCGGCCCGTGAGGCCGCTGTCAGCTTTTCGGTGAGGGTGCCGCTGAGGCAGACGGTGGCGATGGACTTCCGCAGGCTCGCTCCCGAGGACGTGCGGGGCTCGTCTCCCGAGGTGTCACGCATGCTCGCTCCCGAGGTCGATCCAGGTTTTCCCGGCCTGTCCGGCGGCCCCGGCGAGGACCGCCCGCACCCGTGCGAGCGGGAAGCGGGCCTCGATATCGGCTCCCCCGGGGACGGCGACACGTTCGGCGAGGACGCCGGGGCGTTCCGGCCGGCTCCGTTCCGGTGAAGTAAGGACTGCTGCTCTCACTGGGACTCCAGGCGACCACTAGACGGTCCATACGATCCACTGTGCGGTCAGCGTAGGTGGATTGATCTCGTCGAGCAAGGGCGTCGGGGCCGCGAGTCATGGAAGCGCCGGTCTCCTTGGTCCGCTGTGCGGAACCGGAGAACCGCTGTCGGCGCCCATCAGACAGCCATTTCTTCGGTGTCGTGGTTTGCCTGGTCTGCACAGCGGATTACGGTCGGAGGCAGCGGCGGTCGAGAGCCGTGGGCGACGTACGGGAGGCAGCGGGTGAGCGACGGACGGACACGGGCCGAGGGCGGTGGCGAGGCGGACCAGCAGGCGGGCGGGGTGCGCAGTGTGCGGCGGGCCTTCGACATCCTCACCCTGCTCACCGAGGACCGGCCGGTGATCACCCTGCGGGAGATCACCGGCGCGACCGGGCTCGCCAAGACGACCGCCCTGCGTCTGGTGCAGACCCTGGAGGACACCGGCCTGCTGGGCTCGCACCCGGCCGGCTACACCGCGGGGCCCGCCCTGTGGCGCTGGGCCTATCTCGCCCGCGGCCAGTGGGAGGTGCCGCAGGAGACCCGGAAGGTCATGCGCGATCTCGCGGACCGGCTCGGCGAGACGGTCAACCTGTTCGTCGCCCGGGGTGTCCACCGCATCTGCGTCGCGCACGAGGAGAGCCCGCATCCGCTGCGCCATGTCGTCGACGTCGGCGACGAGCAGCCGCTGTGGGCCGGCGCCTCCTCCAAGATCCTGCTGCGGGACGCCTCCGAGGCGTTCCTGCGCCGGGTGGCGGCCGCATCCCCGCAGGGCGAGGAGCACGTCGGCCGGCTCGGGGCCTGGGCCGCGGAGGCCGCGGAGCGCGGTTATGCCGTCAGCAGCAGTGAGTTCGACGAGGGGCTCACGGCCGTGGCGGTCCCGGTCACCGGCCGCACGGGCCGGGTCGTCGCCTCCCTCTCCCTGAGCGGCCCCAGCCACCGCTTCCCCTACGAGGCCGTCGAGCGGTTCGCCACGGAACTCGCCGAGGGAGCGCGGCTCATCTCCGGCCAGGGCTTCAGTCACCCCCTGAGCAGCGACGCCTGACGCGGGCGGGCAGGGGCGGCCCGGTCGGCGCCCCTGCCCGCCCCTACGGGCTTGCCGTCAGCCTGCGGCCTGGTCGTTGTCCTTCATCTCGCCCCAGCCGTGCCAGCGCTCGACCTCGATCCAGGCGCTCACGCGGCCCCGGACCCTGTTCGGGTAGGGGCGGCCGCCGTAGTGGGTGGAGAGGCGGTCGATGTCGGTGAGGTCCTCGTCCTCGTACGTCTCGGTCACGCGGCCGATGAGCGTGATGTGCGTGTACCAGTCGTCGCCGGCCAGGACGGTGAGGGTCACCCGCGGGTCGCGGCGCAGGTGCTTCAGCCGGACCCGGCCCTCGTCCAGGTTGATCAGGACACGGCCGTCCTCCCAGAGGTACCAGGTCGGGGTCGACACCGGTGCTCCGTCGGAGCGCAGGGTGGCCATCACACAGGGGTTGGGGCGGCGCAGCAGTTCGACGGCCTCGGGCGGCAGCGGGGGCTTGGACATGGAGGTTCTCCTCGGGGTCGGGCGTTTCGGTCTCCGGGTCGGGTGGTCCGCTCTCGGCCTCAGGCCTTCTCGTCGAAGCTCGCGAAATAGGCGGCGGCCATGTCCTCGTCGCCGTGCCCCTGGGCGGCGGCCCGCTCGAAGCGCTCGGCACTGGCTTCGGCCACGTCCAGGCGGACTCCGCTCCGCTCGCCGGCCTCCACGATGAGCCGCGCGTCCTTGGCGGCGGTGGACACCGCGAACTGGGCCGGGGACAACCGGTCGTCGAGGACCAGGCCCGCCTTGGCCCGCAGGTAGCCCATGTCGAGGGGCCCGCCGTCGATGGCGTCGAAGAAGCCCTGCGGGTCCACGCCGAGGGCCTTCGCGAGGGCCAGGGCCTCGCCGGCCGCGTTGGTCACCGCGAGCACCCAGCTGTTGGCGACCAGCTTGAGCCGGGTCGCGCCGGCCTCGGCGCCGTCCTCGCCGGTCCACACCGTGCGGGCGCCGACCGCGTCGAACACGGGGGTGACGGCGGCGCGTCCGTCGACGGGTCCGGCCGCGAGGACCAGGAGCTGACCGGCCTCGGCGGGCTGCCGGGTGCCCAGGACGGGCGCGTCGAAGAAGACCAGCCGGTGCTCGCGGGCGAAGGCGGCCAGGTCGCCGATCGCCTCGATGCCGGCGGTGGTCGACTGCACCCACGCTGCGCCCGGGCGCAGCCCCTCGGCGGCCCGGCGCATGACGTCCAGGGTGGCGGGGCCGTCGTACAGCATGGTCAGGACGACGTCGGCGTCGCGGACCGCCTCGGCGGGACTGTCGGCGATCGCGACACCGTCCGCGGCGAGCGGCCGTGCCTTGTCCGGGCTGCGGTTCCAGGCGCGGACGGTATGTCCGGCGCGGGCCAGGTTGCGGGCCATCGCCGCACCCATGATGCCGGTGCCCAGGACGCTCACGGTGAGCTTGTCGTTCATGACGTCAACTCCATACGGGGTTACGGATGTTCTGTCGGCCACCGAGCTTGCCGGAACGGTTCCTACGAGTCCGGCCCGGGGTCATGGCGCGGGGAGGGGCTCCACGGTGACGAACCGCTGGGTGCCCAGGGAAGGGCAGCTCGCGGTCCAGGTGCTCTCCCCCGTCGGTCAGTTGGTCGGCGGTCGGGGTCCGGTCGGCGGGCATCAGGGGGCGCAGGGCGCCGGTGACCCTGCGGGTGCAGGTGGCGTGGAACGCGCGCTGCCCCTGGTGTGCGCGGCTGACGCGCGCGAAGGCGGCTGGGTGGGCCGGGTTGTCGTAGAAGTCGGAGAACTTCGCGCCTCCCGGTCGGGCCGGGTCGGTCCGTGCGGTGGTCACGGCGCGGGAGATCCGGTTGGCCGTCCGGCGCACGTCGCGGTAGGCGCGGGCGTGCCGGGGCTCGTAGCCGCGGCCGGGACAGGTGCAGGCGACGGTGCCGGTGCCGGGGTGGGCGACATCGACCCGTGTGAGGTGGGCGGCGGCCCGGGGCAGCAGCGCGACGAGCTGGTTCTCGGAGACGTAGCCGTTGCCCGGGCTGACCCCGAGGAACATCCGGTGTCCGTCGTCGACCAGGCCCGCGCAGCGCTCGGAGAAGCGCATAGCGAGGAAGCCGTTGCCCCGGCGGGCCGCGGTCGGGGGTGCCGAGGCGGTCGGCATCGCCCAGTCGTGCATCGGTGTTCCCCGTCTTCCGCGCAGGCAGTGCGCCGTGGTGCTCCGGTCGTCGGCATCGAGACTAGAAGCAAGCGGCGGTCCCGTCGGCCCACCGGGTGGGAAACCGCGCTGATGGCCCAGCAGGTCCCACCGGCCTGCCGGGCCCCGGCTCGCCGCGTGCCGCGTGCGGCGCCTAGCCGAGCGGCTTCTCCAGGACCGCCTTGCGGTGGCTGAAGGTCTCGATGGACCAGCGGCCGTGGTAGTTGCCCATGCCGCTCTCGCCGACTCCGCCGAACGGCAGGTCGGAGACGGTGAGATGGGCGAGGGGCAGCCCGAAGCCGAGGCCGCCGGAGGAGGTCTCCTCGGCGAAGCGGTCGCGGGTCGTCTCGGAGTCGGTGAAGACGTACAGCGCGAGGGGCTTGTCCCGGTCGTTGATGAAGTCGATGGCGGCGTCCGGTCCGGGCACGGTGACGATCGGCAGGATCGGGCCGAAGATCTCCTCCCGCATCACCGGGGAACCGGGGTCGACGTCGGCGAGGACGGTGGGCGCGATGTACTTGCCCGCACGGTCGCTCGTGCCGCCCACGACCGTGCGTCCCGAGTCGAGGAGCGCGGTGAGCCGGTCGAAGTGCCGTTCGTTGATGATGCGGCCGTACTCGCCGGAGTCGGCGGGGTCGCTGCCGTACAGCGTGTCGACGGCGTTCTTGAGCAGCGGCTCCAGGGCGGCCGCGGTCTCCGGGTCGGTGAGGACGTAGTCGGGGGCGACACAGGTCTGGCCAGCGTTGAGGAACTTGCCGCGGGCCAGGCGGTCGGCCACCACGGTGAGGTCGGCGTCGCGGTCGACGAACGCCGGGGACTTGCCGCCCAGTTCGAGGGTGACCGGGGTGAGGTGCTCGGCGGCGGCACGCAGGACGACACGGCCGACGGTGCCGTTGCCGGTGTAGAAGATGTGGTCGAAGCGCTCGGCCAGCAGGGCGGTGGTCTCCGGGATGCCGCCCTCGACGACGGCGACGGCGTCCGGGTCGAGGTGGGCGGGCAGCAGCCGGGCCAGGGCGGCGGAGGTGGCCGGGGCGAGTTCGCTGGGCTTGGCCACCACGGCGTTGCCCGCGGCGAGGGCGCCGACCACCGGGGCGAGCAGCAACTGGGCCGGGTAGTTCCAGGGGGCGATGACGAGGACCACGCCGAGCGGGTCGAACCGGGTCCAGGCGGTCGCGTCGGAGCCGAGGTGGGCCGGGACGGCGGCGGACTCGGGGCGCAGCCAGTCGGTGAGGTGGTCCAGGGTGTGGTCGATCTCGCGGATCGTGAAGTCGATCTCGGTGCGGAAGGCCTCGGTGGAGCTCTTGCCCAGGTCGGCGTGGAGGGCGGCGGCCAGCTCGGTGCCGTGCTCCGTGAGCATCTCGCGCAGTCGGCGCAACTGGGCCGTGCGCCACTCGACGGGCTTGGTGCGCCCGCTGCGGAACGTGGCACGCAGTCGGGCGACGACGTCGGCGGGCTGCTCGGGGGCGGGGTGGTTCACGGGTGCCTCGCTGGGGTGCGCGGGCCTTGCGGCCTGGGTCTCGACGGTCAGATGTATATTGCAACCTTTTCCCGGCCGGGCACATTCCCGGCCGCCCTCGGCACCTTCCGCGGCGAGGTCACAGCGAGCGGCGGCGGCGTTCGAGATAGGCGCGCTCCGCCGGGTTCCCGGTGAGCTCCGCGGCCTTCGCATAGGCGTCCGCGGCCTCCGTGACCCGTCCGAGGCGGCGCAGCAGGTCGGCCCGGACGGCGTGCAGGACGTGGTAGCCGTCGAGGTCCAGGTCGTCCACCAGGGCGAGGGCCCGCGCGGGTCCCTCGGTCTCGGCCACGGCCACAGCGCGGTTGAGGGCCACGACGGGGCTCGGCGCCACGGTCATGAGCTGGTCGTACAGCGTGCGGACCTGCTCCCAGTCGGTGGGCGCGTCGCTGTGGACGGCCTGGACGGCGGCCTGGATCTGGTACGGCCCCGGCCGGTTCCGGCGCAGGCACCGCCGGACGAGTGACTGCCCCTCGGCGACGAGAGCGCGGTCCCAGCGGGCCGGGTCCTGCTCGGACAGCGGTACGAGTGCGCCGTCGGCGTCCGTGCGGGTGGCCCGGCGGGACTCGACGAGCAGCATCAGCGCGAGCAGACCGGTGGCCTCGGGCTCGTCCGGCATCAGCTCGGTCAGCAGCCGGCCCAGGCGTACGGCCTCGGCACACAGTTCGGGGGCGCCGCCGTAGCCCTCGTTGAAGATGAGGTAGACGACGGCGAGCACCCCGTTGAGCCGGTCGGGGAGGTCGGCGTCGCGGGGGACGCGGTAGGGGATGCGGGCGTCGCGGATCTTGGCCTTGGCGCGGACGAGGCGCTGGGCCATCGTCGGCTCGGGGACCAGGAAGGCGCGGGCGATCTGCGCGGTGCTCAGGCCGCCGAGCAGCCGGAGGGTGAGGGCGACCCGGGCCTGGGGCGCGAGCGCGGGGTGGCAGCAGGTGAAGATCAGGCGGAGCCGTTCGTCGCGCACGGGGCCCTCCTCGGGCGGTGCGTCGGAGGCGTGCAGCAGGGCGGCCTCGGCGTGGCGGGCCGCCCGGGTGGACTCGCGGCGCAGCCGGTCGATCGCGCGGTTGCGCGCGGTGGTGATGATCCAGCCGGCCGGGCTGGGCGGCACACCGGTCTCCGGCCAGCGCCGCACGGCCGTGGTGAAGGCGTCCTGGACCGCTTCCTCGGCGAGGTCGATGTCGCCGAGGAAGCGGACGAGGACGGCGACCGCGCGACCGTACTCCTCGCGGAAGACGCCTTCGACGTCCAAGTCCGTCAGTCCTCGGACTCGTGCTGGAAGGGGCGCACCTCGATGGGCAGGGTGGTGGCCAGCGCCGCCTTGCGCCCCCATTCCAGGGCCGCGTCCAGGTCGGGTGCCTTCACGATGCAGATGCCGCCGAGCTGTTCCTTCCCCTCGGCGTACGGCCCGTCGGTGATCAGCACGTCCCCGTCGCGGGGCCGCAGCACGGTCGAGGCGTCGGGGCTGTGCAGTCCTCCGGCGAAGACCCAGGCCCCGGCCTCGCGGAGTTCCCGGTGGAAGACGTCGAGCCGCTCGCCGATCTCGGCCATCACCTCAGGGGCGGGCAGTTCGTCCCAGCCGGGCTGCATGACGTTGAGCAGGTAGTACTGCATGTCCATCTCCTCCTGTGAGTGTGTCTCACCTCCTACACGAACGGCACACCCCTGGATCGACACCGCGCGCGACGGGATCGGCAGAATCCTGTCCATGACCACCACCCGGCACCCATTGCTCGCCACCGCCCGTGCCCTCGCGGACGGCCTTCTCGCCCCGCACGCGGCGCGCGTCGACCAGGAGGGCGTGCCCGTGGGGCACCTCGACGCGATCCGGAGCTCGGGTCTTCTCGGGGTGAGCGCGCCGAGGGAGTACGGCGGCGCGGACGCCCCCGACGCGGTGGCACGGGAGGTCCAGGAGATCCTCGCCGGGGCGTGCTGCTCGACCTGGTTCGTGCAGACCCAGCACCACACGCCGGTACGCATGCTCGCGCAGTCCGCAGCGCCGGTCCGGGAGCGGCTGCTCGGGCCGCTCTCGACCGGCGAGTCGCTGGCCGGGATCGCCTACGCGCACGTCCGCGCCTTCCCCCGGGTGCCGGTGCGGGCGACGTCCGAACGGGGCGGCTGGCGGTTCGACGGCAGGGTGCCCTGGTACACGGGCTGGGGCCTGAACGACGTGATGCTGGTGGCCGGGGTGAGCGAGGCGGACGAGGTGGTGTTCGCGTTCACCGGGGCGCACGAGCAGCCGGGGCTGCGGGCGTCGGAGCCGATGCGGCTCGCGGCGCTCACCGCGGCCCGCACGGTCTCCCTGGAACTGGACGGGCTGTGGCTGCCCGGGGACGCGGTGGTGCTGCGCACCCCGCAGGAGAAGTTCGCCCTGCTGGACCGGCCCCGCAGCACCAACGCCTCCCCCGCCGTCTTCGGGGTGGCGTACGCGGCGCTCCAAGTGCTGGAGGACGCCGGGGAGTCCGGCACGGCGAGCGCTCTTCGCGAACGTCTCGACGAGGTGCGCGGGCAGGTGTACGACCTCGCCGGGCACCCCGTCCCCTACGAGCACGTCCCCGAACGACTCGCGCTCAAGACACGGTCGTACGACCTGATGCGCGCCGCCACGACCGCGGCCGTGGTGGCCGGCGGCGGCCGGGCCATGGGGCTCGACGCCACGGCCCAACGGCTGTTCCGCGAGGGGATGTTCCTGCTGGTGCAGGGCCAGACGAACGACGTCCGCCGCGCGCATCTGGACGCCTTGGCGCAGTTCTAGGGCAGGAGGCCGACGAGGTCGGTCGTGGGGGGTGCGCGGGCGCCCTCCTGGACGAGATGCCCGACGCCCGGGACGGCCGGGGCGACCGGATCACGGCCGGGCTCTCCGCGACCGCGCCGGCGCACCTCACCGGAGCCGCTGCGAAAGGTCCCGGTCAAGGGTTTCGGGACGGTCCTCGGGCAGACGGGTGAACCTGTGGGCGCGCTCGACCCTGGCCACGTGCAGTGCGAAGGAGGCGTACCACCGCTCGCGTCCCCGTGCCCGGGCCAGGGTGTGCTCCGCGTGCTCCCGCCAGGCCGAGATCGACTCCTCGTCCCTCCAGTACGACACCGTGATCCCCAGACCGTTCGCCCCGCGCGCGGAGTCGACCCCGAGAAACCCCGGCTGGTCGGCGGCCAGCTGGAACAGCCGCTCGTCGGTCTCCGCGTAGCCGTGGTCGCCGGGGGTCCGCACGGCGGTGAACACCACGGCGTAGTAGGGCGGTTCGGGCAGCGTCGCGGGCGAGGGGCGGGGCAACGGAGGTCCTCCTACGGGCTACGGGTGACACCGGCGGTCTCGTCCCGAACGATCTCGCGCGTCCGGCCCACCCCACAACCCCGCCCTTCCGGTTCGCCCCCCCGCTCGCAGCTCGCGAACACAGGCGGCTCCGGCCTTCGGCTCGCGAACACACGCGGCTCCGGCCTTCAGCTCGCGAACGGCACCTGCGCCGAAGGCGCCGCCTGGGTGCCGAAGGGGTGCTGCCACAGGCCCTGGGCGGCGAGCCGCGGCAGGACGCCCTCGCCGAACCAGTACGCCTCCTCCAGATGCGGGTATCCGGAGAGCACGAACTCGTCGATCCCGAGGGCGTGGTACTCCTTGATCCGCTCGGCCACCTCGTCATGGCTGCCGACCAGCGCGGTGCCCGCGCCGCCGCGCACCAGGCCGATGCCGGCCCACAGGTTGGGGTGGATCTCCAGTCCGTCACGGCTGCCGCCACCGTGCAGGGCGAGCATCCGCTGCTGCCCCTCCGACTCGCTGCGGGCGAGCCCCGCCTGCACCGACCTGACCGTCTCGGGGTCGAAGCCCGCCAGGAGGCGGTCGGCCTCGGCCCAGGCCTGCTCGGAGGTGTCCCGGGTGATGACGTGCAGCCGTATCCCGAAGCGCAGGGTGCGGCCCTGCCCGGCCGCCAGGCCGCGGATCCAGGCGATCTTCTCGGCGACCTGCGCGGGCGGTTCGCCCCAGGTGAGGTACACGTCGGCGTGCCGGGCGGCGACCTCCCCGGCGGCGGGCGAGGATCCGCCGAAGTAGACCTCGGGCACCGGGTCGGGCACCCGCGCCAGCTTCGCGTCCTCGACCTGGAGGTGCTCGCCGTGCAGGTCGACGGTCTTGCCCTCCCACAACCCCCGTACCACCTCCAGGAATTCACCGGTACGGCGGTAACGGGCGTCCTTGTCGAGGAAGTCCCCGTAGGCCCGCTGTTCGTGGCTCTCCCCGCCGGTGACCACGTTGAGCAGCAGCCGTCCCCCGCTGTGCCGCTGGAAGGTGGACGCCATCTGCGCGGCGAGCGTCGGGGAGACGAAGCCGGGCCGGAAGGCGACCAGGAACTTCAGTCGTTCGGTGTGCCGGCTGACCATCGCGGTGGTCAGCCACGCGTCCTCGCACCAGGCGCCGGTGGGGGTGAGCGCCCCCTCGAAGCCCAGGTCCTCGGCCGCGCGGGCGATCTGGCTGAGGTAGCCGACCGTCGGCGGCCGGTCCCGTCCGGACACGGTGGCGGGCGTGCCGTGACCGCCGCCCACGACGTGGCGGCTGTCGCCGTTGGTGGGCAGGAACCAGTGGAAGGTGAGGGACACGTGGGTCTCCGTTCGGGTGTCTCTAGAGGAGGCCGTGGCGGGGCGGCCGGGTGCCGTTGAGCACGTACCGGCCGATGTGCTGGATCTTCCAGCGGGTCGGGTCGTGCAGGGTGTGGGTGCGGGCGTCACGCCAATACCGGTGCAGATTGAGGGAGTTGAGCGCGGAACGGGTGCCGGACACCTCGAACAGCGCGCCGGCCACGCCCACCGCGGCCTGGGCCGCCTGCACCTTGGCCACGGCCACGGCGACGGACGCCTCGGCCGCCGAGTCGTCGGTGAGGTCGGCGCGGGCCGTGTCGACGGCTCGGGCCGCCTCCCTCAGCAGTGCCTCGGACGCCCGCACCGGGAGGGCGAGTTCACCGAAGCGCTGGATCAGCAGGGGATCCTCGGCCGCCGTGTCGGCTCCGCTCTCGAACCACGGCCGGCTCTTCGTCCGGACGAACTCCGCCGCCTCCGCGAGCGCGCCCCCGGCGATCCCGGTGTCGATGGCAGCGTGCAGCAACTGGGCCACGGCTCCGTGGAGTTGGGGACCCTCGAAGGTGAGGTGGTGGGGCAGAACCCGGTCGGCGGGGATCTCGACGCCTTCGAGCCGGACGGTGCCGCTGGCGGTCGTGCGCTGGCCGAGGCCGTCCCAGTCGTCGATCACCGTGACACCGGGGGCGTCCTGGGGGACGTAGGCGACGTGCAGCTTGTCGTCCTCGGCGCGGGCCAGCACCGGGATCCAGTCCGCGAACAGGGCGCCGGTGCTGTAGTGCTTGACGCCGTCGAGGCGGTAGGAGCCGTCCGGGCGCGGGTGCAGGCGGGTGCGGATGTCCTGGACGTGCCTGGTGCCCGCTTCCGACTGCGCGTTGCCGAAGCGGCGGCCGGCGAGCAGTTCGGCGAAGAAGAACTTCCGCTGCTCCTCGGTGCCCTGACGGCGAATCACGTTGGCGTACACGAAGTGGCTCTGCGGGATCTGGGCGAGGCTCGCGTCGGCCGCGCCGAGCAGCCGGAAGATCTCGGCGAGGGTGGCCGCGCCCACGTCCGCTCCCCCGTGCTCGGCGGGGACGGTGACGGCAAGCAGACCCGACGCGGAGAGGCGGTCCAGCTCCGCGCGCGGCAGCCGGCGTTCGGCGTCCCTGGCGGAGGCGCCCGCACGGAACTCCCCGGCGAGCGACGCGGCGACCGCGAGGGCCTCCGCGTCGTCGGCGATCACATGGGCGGTCATGTTCCTCAGCCCGCCGCCGCCAGGACCGGGCGCCTTCCCAGCGCGGTCGAGAACTGGTCGACGACCTGCGCGAGCGCCTCGGTCGCCACCGGCGCCACGCTCAGCGCGCCGTCCTCGTGCACGGTGATGTCCTTGTCGAGGGTGAACCAGCCCTGCACGATGTGGGCCGCGCCCATGGAGCTGAGGACGGGCCGCAGGGCGTAGTCGATGGCGAGGACGTGGGCGGTGGAGCCGCCGGTGGCCAGCGGCAGCACGGTCTTGCCGGCCAGGGCGTACTGCGGGAGCAGGTCCAGGAGCGCCTTGAGGACTCCGGAGTACGACGCCTTGTAGACGGGGGTGCCGACGACGACCCCGTCGGCGCGCGCGAACAGTTCGGTGGCCTCGACGATCGCCGGGTGGGTGAAGTCGGCGCCGAGCAGGGCCTCGGCGGGGATCGTGCGGACGTCGAGCGGGATCACCTCGTGGCCCTGGGCGGCGAGGCGCCGGTCGAGGTGGCGCAGCAGCCGGTTGGTGCGCGAGGAGGCGGAGGGGCTGCCGGAGACGGACAGGACGGTGGCCATGGGGTCCTCTTTCGGGAGGAGGGGCGCCCCCGGTTCAGGAGGGGGCGCCCCGCGGGACGGTCAGGAGTACCAGGTGGGTTCGGGCAGTTCTCCTTCGAGGACCCACCGGCCGACCTCGCGCCGCTTGTAGGCGACCGGGTCGTGCAGGGTGTGGGTGCGGACGTTGCGCCAGAACCGGTCCAGGCCCTCCGAGGTGGCCGTGGAGCGGGCTCCGGTCACCTCGAAGATCCGGTTGGTGATCTCCAGGGCCACGTCGGTGGCGCGGGCCTTGACGGCGGCGACCCGGACCTCGAAGTCGCCGCGTGCCTCCTCGGTGACCGCGTCGGGGTCGTCGTGCAGCTTCTGCCCCTCGGCGGCGACGGCGTCGGCGAGGGCCTCGGCCGCCCAGAGCTTGGCGGTGAGGTCGCCGTAGGTGTCGATGACGTAGGGCTCGTCGACCGCGCGCTCGAATCCGCCGTGCAGCCAGGAGCGGGACTTCTCGCGGGTGTAGGTGGCCGCCGTCTCGAGCGCGCCGCCCGCGATGCCGAGGTAGAAGTTGACGAAGACCAACTGGATGGTGGGCACGTTGAGGGTGTTGTAGACGCGGGGCTGGAACACCTTGTCGACGTATCCGGCGGCGCTCGACCACGGGGTGCGGACGCCGTCGAGGGTGACGCCGCCGCTCTCGGTGAGGCGCTGGCCGATGTTGTCCCAGTCGTCGTGGAAGGTGAGGCCCGCGGAGTCGGACGGCACGATGGCGAAGACGTGCTGGTCGGTGCCTTCCAGGACGCCTTCGAGGACGGTGACGTCGGAGACCTTGCTGCCGGTGGAGAAGGTCTTGCGGCCGGTGTAGACGAGGTCGTCGCCGTCCTCGGTGACGACGACGTCCTGGTCGCGCGGGTTGACCGCGCCGCCGAAGAACCAGCGGCCCCGGGATGCCTCGGCCTCCACGTGCTCCCACTGCTCCCGGGTGCCGACCAGGCGGGCGGCCCAGAACCACAGGTAGTGGTAGCCGAGGAGCTGGCCCACGGAGCCGTCGGCCTTGGCGATCTCGCGGACGACCCGGTAGGCGGTGGTCCAGTCCTGGCCCGCGCCGCCGTGCTCGGTGGGGCCGAGGAGGGTGACGAGGCCGGCGTCCTTGAGGAGCCGCACCTCGGCGTACGGGGTGGCGCCCGCGCGGTCCCGGGCGGCGGCGTCGGTGGCCAGGACGGCGGCGACCTCGGCGGCTCGGGAGATCCAGTCCTGCGCGGTGGCGGGGGCGGGGCGGGTGTGCCAGTCGGTGTTCGTGACGGTGCTCATGTCGGTGGCCTCCTCAGACCTGGGCGGGGACGGACTCGGGGAGCTGGGCCTCCAGTTCGCGCACCAGCGGCAGCACGCGCTCGCCGAAGTACTCGACCTCCTCGTGGTAGTGCAGGAAGCCGAGCAGGAGGAGGTCGACGCCGAGCTTCCGGTAGGCGACGATCCGCTCGGCGATCTGCTCAGGGGTGCCGATGAGGCCGGTGCGGAAGCCGTCGTTGTACTGGACGAGGTCCTCGAAGGTGGAGTCCTGCCACATGCCCTTCTTGTCGCCGGTGGACTGTCCGGCCTGCTTCACCGCGGCGCCGAATCCCTCGACGGCCTCGTGGTCGGCCTTGGCGACGATCTCCCGGAGCGTGTCGCGGGCCTCGGCCTCGGTGTCGCGGGCGATGAGGAAGCCGTTGAGGCCGAACTTCGGTGCCGTGCGGCCGACTTCGGCGGCGGACTTGCGGACGTCGGTGATCTGCTCGACGACCCCGTCGAAGTCCCTGCCGTTGGAGAAGTACCAGTCGGAGACCCGCCCGGCCATGGCGCGGGCGGCGGTGGAGTTGCCGCCCTGGAAGATCTCCGGATGCGGCCGCTCCTCGGTGTTGAGGGGCTTGGGCTTGAGGGAGAAGTCGCGCAGTCGGTAGAAGTCGCCGGCGAGTTCGGCGTGGTCCTCCGTCCAGATCTTCCTGAGGGCGGTGATGAACTCCTCGGAGCGGCGGTACCGCTCGTCGTGCTCCAGCCAGGGCTCGCCGAGGGCGGTGAACTCGCCCTTGAACCAGCCGGAGACGACGTTCACGGCGAAGCGGCCCCGGGAGAGGTGGTCGGCGGTGGCACCGAGCTTGGCGAGGACGCCCGGGTGCCACAGTCCGGGGTGGACGGCGGCGATGACCTTGAGGCGCTGGGTGGCGAGCAGCAGGGCGAGGCTGAAGCTGGTCGACTCGTGCTGGTACTCGGCGCCGTAGCTGGCCATGTAGCGGACCTGGCTGAGGGCGTAGTCGAAGCCGTTGTTCTCGGCGAGCACGGCGAGTTCGCGGTTGTAGTCGTAGCCCCAGTCGGTGCGCTGCTCGATCTTGCTGGTGACGAGTCCCCCGCTGACGTTGGGGACCCAGTAGGCGAATTGCACGGGCGCGGCAGGCATGCGTGACTCCTGTTGCGGAATGTTTTCGAGCACGCCGAATTCAAGGAATGTGCGGGCGCACGGAATTCAGGCGTGAAAACTCTCGGTAGGAGAGGAAAGCGCGGCGGATCGCGGGAGGTTGATCAGGCCGCGGCGCGACAGGAGGCGCTGGAGACGCGTGCGAGGTCGACATGGCGTCGCCGCGTGAGGTCCAGTCGCATCTTCATGGAGTCGATCGTGACAGCCGGTGTCGAGAGGCGTCAAGGAAAACCCGACCGGTCTCGTATCGCGGACCATTGAATTTCACGAACGTGTGACAGGGAAACCCTTGAACGTGCCGTGCGGCGGCCCGCATTCTGCTGGGCGTGCGAACGGAACAACTGGAATACATTGCGGCGGTGACCCGGCTCGGTTCACTGCGCCGGGCGGCGGAGGAACTGCGCCTGTCACAGCCCGCGCTGAGTGAGACCGTGCGCAATCTGGAGCGGGAGCTCGGGGTCGACCTGCTGGAGCGCAAGCGGTCCGGGGCGACGATGAGCGCGGAGGGCCGGGAGCTGCTGCCGCACATCGTCGGGGTGCTGGAGGCGGTGGACCGGCTGCGGGCGGCGGCGGGCGAACAGCACCGCGTCAGCCGTATGGTCCGCGTCGGCACGGTGAACGCGGCGACCGTGCCGCTGCTGATTCCGGCGGTCGAGGATTTCCGGGCCGCCCATCCGGTCACGCAGGTGGAGGTGGTCGGCGCGCAGCAGACGGAGATCCAACGGGCCCTGTCCGAGGGCGCGTTCGACCTGGGGCTGGTCAACCACCTGGACGGCGACGACACGCCCGCCGGTCACGAGTCCACCCAGCTGCTGCACGGGCGGCCGGTGGTGTGCCTGCGCCCGGACAGTCCGCTGGCCGCGCGGGAACGTGTGGCGGTGGAGGATCTGCTCGCCCAGCCGTTGATCGCCATGCGCACCGGCTATGTCATGCACCGCTTCGTCCACCGGCTGCTGGACGGGCGCGGGCCGGCCTTCGCGTACTCCACCGACGGAGCCGAGATGGGCAAGCTGATGGTGGCCGAGGGGCTGGGGGTGACCGTGCTGCCGGACTTCAGCGTGGTCGGTGATCCGCTGGAGCGTCGGGGCACGATCACCCACCGGCCGATCGAGGGCGACTCGACCCGGGTGCTGCTGATGCTCCAGCGCCGCAGGGCCGAGTCCGTACCGCGGGCCGCCCGGGACCTGCACGAAGCGTTCGTGCGCCGGGCCGGCCGTCTGGGCGGGACGCTCACGCCGCCCGGCTGACCCTCCCGTTCAGCCGTCCCGCCCGGGGGCCCCTGTGTTCAGTCCTCGTCCCGCCCGGGGACCACCACGAGGAACGCGTCGGACTTGAGATCCATCACCACGGTCGCCGGTTCACCCTGCGCCCGCCTCTGCGCCGCGTACTCCTCTGCCGGCCACGATCCGCGCGGAGCTCCCGCTGGAAACCGCTCCAACACCTTGGCGCTCATAGCGGCAGACACCTCCAACATCGCTGACGAACCGTCTCGTACCTGTGCGGTTGCCCGGGATTCGGGCGTACATGTCACGCCTTCCCGGTTTCCGGGACAGCGGTCGGCCACCACGCCCGGGCCCCGATGTCCCGCACCAGCGCGGGCACGAGCAGGGACCGGACGACCAGTGTGTCGAGCAGGACACCGAAGGCGACGATGAAGGCGATCTGGGCGAGGAAGGCCAGCGGGATCACCTCGAGGGCGGCGAAGGTGGCGGCCAGCACCACGCCGGCGGAGGTGATGACCCCGCCGGTGGTGACCAGACCGCGGGCCATGCCCTGCCGCACGCCGTGCCGCAGGGACTCCTCGCGGACCCGGGACATCAGGAAGATGTTGTAGTCGACGCCGAGGGCGACGAGGAACACGAACCCGTACAGCGGCACGGAGGGGTCGGTGCCGGTGAAGCCGAGGACATGGCGGAACACCAGGGCCGAAACACCCAGCGTGGTGAGGAAGTTGAGGGCCACGGTCGCCACCAGCAGCACGGGCAGCAGCAGCGACCGCAGCAGGACGACCAGGATCAGCAGGATGATCGCGAGGACCACGGGGACGATGAGGGCGCGGTCGTGCTGCGCGGTGCGCAGGGTGTCGTACTGCTGAGCCGTGTACCCCCCGACGAGGGCGTTCGCGTCCGGCACCCCGTGCAGGGCGGTGCGCAGCCGCGCGACGGTCTCCTTGGCGGTGTCGCTGTCGGGGGCGGCGGTGAGGGTCACGTCGACGCGGACCCGTCCGTCGACGACCAGCGGATCGGCGCCGGGGCGGCCGGAGGCGCTCGCCGGCGTGGCCGAGGCGACCCCTTCGGTCCTGCGTGCCGCCCGGACGACCTCGGTGACCCGGTCGGCGTCGGCGACGACCACGGCGGGGTTGCCCGAGCCTGCCGGGAAGTGCCGGCTCAGGGTCTGCTGGGCGGCCACCGAGGGGGCGTCGTCGACGAAGGTCTCGTCGAGGGGCACGCCCTTCGAGGTGAGAGCGGGAGCGAAGGCGGCACCGGCCAGCAGGGCGACGAGGGTGACCGCCCAGACCTTGCGCGACGCCCGGTCGACGAGCGCGGCGACCCGGTGCCAGACGCCCTCGCGGTGGTCGTCGACCGGGCGCGGGCGGGCGGGCCAGTAGGCGGCGCGGCCCAGCAGGGCGAGGGCGGCGGGCAGGAAGGTCAGGGAGGTCAGGACGGCGCAGGCGATGCCGATGGCGCCGACCGGACCGAGGGCGCGGTTGTTCGTGAGGTCGCTCAGCAGCAGGGCGAGCAGGCCGAGCGCCACCGTGGCCGCGCTGGCGACGATCGCCGCCCAGGACTGCCGCAGGGCCGCCCGTGCGGCGGTGAACCGGTCGGTGTCGCGGGCGAGTTCCTCGCGGTAGCGGGCGGTGAGCAGCAGGGCGTAATCGGTGGCCGCGCCGATCACGAGGATGGAGAGGATGCCCTGGACCTGCCCGTCGACGCGGACGACGTCGTGGTCCGCCAGCGCGTACACGACGGCGCAGGCGACACCTAGGGCGAAGACCGAGCCGAGGATGATCACCAGCGGCAGGAGCACGCTGCGGTACACCAGCAGCAGGATGACCAGGACGACGGCCAGCGCGACGGCGAGGAGCAGTCCGTCGATGCCGGCGAAGGCGTCGGACAGGTCGGCCTGGGTGGCGGCCGGTCCGGCGAGCTGGACGGTCGTTCCGGGCACACGCTCGGCGGCGGATCGTATCCGTTCGAGGGCGTCGGGGAGGGTGTCACCGAGGTCGGGGCGCAGCGGGACCACGCCTTCGAGCGCCTTCCCGTCCTCCGAGGGGATCGCGGGCGACACCTCGCCGGTGACTCCCGGTGCGTCGGCGAGGGAGGTGAGCGCCCGGTCGGCGTCGGCCTTGCGGTCGGCCACCGCGCCGCCGGTCCAGACGACGATCACGGGCAGGGTCTCGTTCTGCCGGAACCTCTTCTGCTCGGCGATGACCGCGGTCGACTCCGCGCTGCGCGGCAGGAAGGCCGCCTGGTCGTTGGTCGCGACCTCGCCGAGACGGCCCGCGAAGGGGCCGAGGGCGCCTCCGGCGACGAGCCAGAGCGCCAGCAGGAGGAGCGGGAGGAGCACACGGGTGCGGCGGGCGGCGGGGGACATCGGTCTCCTGGGTTCGCGGACATGTAACTCGATGAAAAACAATCTCAATCATTGAGTTACATCGTGTCGGTGATCGTAGACGACGCCTGTGCTTCCCCCGTCACCCGGTCGGCGGATGCGCCCGCGGCGGGCGGAATCAGCTGCCGGCGGGCCGCGCGGCGGACAGTTCCTCGTTCAGCGCTTCGAGGAAGCGCACCACCACGGTCAGTTCCTGCTCGCCGAAACGGGAGCGGGCGGCCTCGGTCGCCTCGGCCAGCGGACGGAAGTACGACCGCGCGGCCGCACGGGCCTCCGGTGCGTAGCGCAGGTGCACGACCCTGCGGTCCGCGCTCTCCCGGACCCGGCGGATGTGGCCCGCCCGCTCCAGCCGGTCCACGCACGCGGTCACCGCGCCCGAGGTGAGCCCGAGGTGGCGGCGCAGCCCGCCGGGTGTCATCGGCTCCTCCGCGTCCATGATCGCGGCGAGCGCCTGGATGTCGGTGGCGTGCAGACCGTGGTCACCGGCGAAACCCTGCACGAGGCGGTTGATCTCGCCGTTCATGCGACGCAGCCGTACGGCGAAGGCGTACAGGTCGGTCGGCGTCCCGCCCGCGCCGGACTCCGGTCGCTCGTCCTGTTCCCGCTGGTTCGCTGTGGCCACGTGATCAGCGTATAGAAGCGCCGCACTCCCGCGGCCCCGGCCCGCATCCGAACCGGACCCGGCCGTCGAAGTGATCAGCAGGGGCGACAGGAAGGGCGGAGCGCGATGGAGCACGACGACACGCGCGCGGGACTGCGTTGTCTGGTGACCGGTGCCACGGGGTACATCGGCGGACGCCTGGTCCCCGAGCTGCTGGACGCGGGTCACCGTGTACGGTGTCTGGCCCGCTCCCCCGACCGGCTGCGCGACCATCCCTGGGCCGGCCGGGCCCAGGTGGTCGCCGGTGACGTCACCGACGCCGCCTCCGTCGCCCGGGCCCTGGACGGGGTGGACGTGGCGTACTACCTGGTGCACGCGATGGGTTCGGGCAAGGACTTCGAGGAGACCGACCGCCGGGCCGCCCGGATCTTCGCCGAGCAGGCCCACGCAGCGGGTGTGCGGCGGATCGTGCACCTCAGCGGGCTCACCCCGGCGGGCGTGCCCGGGCACGAGCTCTCGCCGCACCTGCGGTCCCGCGCGGAGGTGGCCCGCATCCTGCTCGACTCGGGGGTCCCGGCGACGATCCTGCGCGCCGCCGTCGTCATCGGCTCGGGTTCCGCCTCCTTCGAGATGCTGCGCTACCTGACCGAACGCCTGCCCGTGATGGTCACCCCGAGCTGGGTGCACACCCGCATCCAGCCCGTGGCGGTCCGCGACGTGCTGCGGGCCCTGGTCGCCGGCGCCACCATGCCGCCGGACGTCGACCGGGCCTTCGACGTGGGCGGGCCCGAGGTGCTGACGTACCGGCAGATGATGCTGAGGTACGCGGCGGTCGCCGGGCTGCCGCGCCGGGTCATCCTTCCGGTGCCGGTCCTCACCCCCGGGCTCTCCAGCCACTGGGTGGGGCTGGTGACACCGGTGCCCGCCTCGATCGCCCGGCCGCTCACCGAGTCGCTGCGGCACGAGGTGGTCTGCCACGAGAACGACATCTCCCGCCATCTCCCCGGCC
>NZ_LJBR01000298.1 GCF_001282115.1 Streptomyces sp. NRRL B-24085
AGATGTGTATAAGAGAACGCCCGAACCCCGGCACCGCACCACCCGCACGACGGCGCCCCGAAGCACACCCCGGCGCCCCTCCATGACCTCGACGAACGCGAAGGGCAGATGCACCCCGACCGCACCGGCACCACCCGTTTCCCCGTCCCCGTCGACGCCGCCCTGCGCGCCGCCGGCTGGCAGCCCGGACGCTGGGACATAAAGCAGGCCGAGATCTGGGCCGACACCCTGCGCGAGCACATCTCACCCGCCGGACACCGGCACGCCGTCTTCCCGGCCGCCGTCGAGGCCTGGGCCGAGTTCGGCGGACTGCACCTGACCCCCACCGGCCCCGGCCGCCAGGTCGCCCCGGCCCGCCTCCACCTCGATCCCCTGCACGGCCTGCACATGGCCCGCACCCTGGCCGACCTGGGCCGCGCCCTGGACACCGAGGTCTGCCCGCTCGGCGCCGAGACCGACACCCAGGCACTGCTCGCCATCGACACCGAGGGCCGCGTCTACGCCCTGGACCACACCGGCGACTGGTACCTCGGCCCCGACATCGACCAGGCCCTGGCCGGCCTCGTCACCGGTATCGAACCGGCCCGCCTCACCGCGGGCTGACGCCCCGGCACCCTAGGCCGCCGGAATCACCGCCGACACCCGGAAGCCCCCCGCCTCCGTCGGCCCCGACACGAACACCCCGCCCAGCGCGGAGACCCGCTCCTTCATCCCCACCAGGCCGTTGCCGCCCGAGGGCAGCCGGGCCGAGGCGAGGGAGGACACCTCGGGCGGCGGTTCGTTCTCCACCTGCATCGCGATCTCCGACACCCGGTGCGCCAGGCGTACGTGCGTCTTGGCGCCCGCCGCGTGCTTGTGGACGTTGGTCAACGCCTCCTGCACCACCCGGAACGCCGTCTGCTCGATCTGCGCCCCGTACGACCGCACGTCCCCCTCCACGGACAGGTCGACGGCCATGCCCGCGGCGGCCGACTGCCCGATCAGCGTCTCCAGGTCGTCCAGACAGGGTCCTTCGGTCTCCTCCACGACACGTGAGACCGCGGCGGCCGCCGCCACCCCGACCGTGACCAGCGGGACCGCCGACCGCTCCTGGCGGCCGGACCCGTCGCCGCTGCGCAGCACCCCGAGCATCTCCCGCAGTTCGGTGAGCGCCTGCCGACCCATGTCCCCCACCAGGGCCGCGTTCCGCACGGCCTTCTCGGGGTCCTTGCGCGCCACGGCCTGGAGGGCTGCGGCGTGCACGACCATGAGGCTCACCCGGTGCGCGACCACGTCGTGCATCTCGCGGGCGATACGGGTCCGCTCCTCGTTGCGCGCCCACTCCGCACGCTCCTCGGCGCGCTCGGCGAGCAGCTGGAGTTCCCGTTCGAGGTCGTCGGCCCGCTCCCGCAGGCTCTCCATGAGCCGGCGCCGGGCCCCCACGTACAGCCCGAGCAGCAGGGGCGGCGCGGTCATCCCGATCGCGGTCGTGATCGACGCGAACGGGACGAACCAGTCCCCCAGGTCCAGTTCGCCGTGTGCCATGTCCTGCCGCACCCGTACGAACATCACGATCAGCATCCCGACGAGGGACATGCCCGCCAGTGAGCCGATGATCCGGCGCGGCAGCTCGGACGCGGCGAGCGTGTACAGGCCGACGATGCCCATCAGGTAGCCCATCTGGGCGGGCGTGATGGCGATGCTCACGAGCACGACGGCGATCGGCCACTTGCGCCGGACGACCAGCACCGAACCCGCCAGCACACCGAACACGATCCCCGCGGCCACCGGGATCCCCGCGTCCTGCGCGAACCGGATTCCCTCGAACGCGCACTCCACCGCGGACGCCGACGCCAGACCCGCGTCCAGCACGGCACTGCGCCACCGTGCCCACCACCACGGCCCCTTCTGTGCCGCGGTGGTGTCTTCCCCCGTCGTGGTCATGCCTCCAGCCTACTTTCGGCCCCCGCAGGTTTTCCGGTGACTTTCCGACGACCCACCCGCACCACATCGAGTGACCGTTCGACTACGGAACAGCCCGATATCCCTCGAACTGCTGAATCGCTCACCGTTCGAGCCCGGAAGATCGGATTCCGCCCGGACGGTATGCCCATGGCACGTCCAGAAAGCAAGTACGCGGATTTCGAAGGGCTGCGGGAGCGGGCGGTCGCGTTGCGACGGCAGGGCCACAGCCTCCGGCAGATCCGTGACGAGCTGAAGATCTTCAACAACGACATCCTGCAGCGACTGGTGAAGGGCGAGCCGCCACCGGAGTGGACGAAACGACCGAACGCCAAGGACGACCTGAGGGCGAGGGCGCGAGAGCTACGGCTCCAGGGATGGACCTACGACCGCATCGAGGCGGAACTGGGCTGCTCGAGGAGTTCGGTGTCACTGTGGGTGCGGGACCTGCCGAAGCCCGAGCGCCACGATCCGACAGAACAGGCGAAGCTGGCGGCCCGCAAACGCTGGGAGCACGAGCTGGCGGTGCGGGACGAGGAACGGAAGCGGACCAAGGCGGCTGCGGCGGAGGCGATCGGAGAGCTGTCCGACCGAGAGCTCTTCCTGCTCGGCGTCGGGCTGTACTGGGCCGAGGGCGGAAAGGACAAGGCGTACGACCGCAGAGAGAGCGTCGCCTTCGTCAACAGCGATCCCGGCATGATCGAGGTCTTCCTCGCCTGGCTCGATCTCCTGCAAGTAGAAAGGGAGCGCCTCCGCTTCGGCGTGATGATTCACGAAACCGCGGACATCGCCGACGCGGAAAAGTACTGGGCAGACCTGGTCGGAGCCGACCGCGCCGCCTTCTACAGAACGACCGTCAAGAAGCACAACCCCAAGACGGTTCGCAAGAATGTCGGGGACTCGTACCGGGGGTGCCTGGTGATCAAAGTCTTGAAGGGGGCCGACTTGTACCGTCGCATCGAAGGCTCCTGGTACGGCATAGTGGTGTCCGTGCGTGAGGCCGATCACCGAAATCGGGCATAGGGTACAGACCATCCCGGGTCGTCTAATGGCAGGACAAATGGTTTTGGTCCATTGAATGAGGGTTCGATTCCTTCCCCGGGAGCCCTAGTGGAGCGGGCCCTGACAGCACTGTCAGGGCCCGCTCTCATGTCTCCCCTGAAACGCCCCGGTATCCTGCGGATGTCACCCCACCCCCTCCACAGCCGAAGGGCATCCCGTGAGCGCCATTCGCCCGGCAGCCGTCGTCGTTCTCGCAGCGGGTGAGGGCACCCGTATGAAGTCGGCCACACCCAAGGTCCTGCACGAGCTGTGCGGCCGTTCCCTGGTGGGGCATGTGCTCGCCGCCGCCCGCGAGTTGGACCCCGAGAACCTCGTGGTGGTCGTGGGGCACGCCCGGGAGCAGGTCACCGCCCACCTCGCCGGCACCGACGCCGACGTACGAACGGCCGTGCAGGCACAGCAGAACGGCACCGGGCACGCCGTGCGGATGGCGCTGGAGGAGCTCGGCGGCCGCGTCGAGGGGACCGTCGTCGTCGTGTGCGGGGACACCCCCCTGCTGACCGGCGGGACCCTCAACGCCCTTGCCGCCACGCACTCCACGGACGCCAACGCCGTCACCGTGCTGAGCGCCGAGGTGCCGGACGCGACGGGGTACGGGCGGATCGTGCGGGACGAGACCTCCGGTGCCGTGACCGCGATCGTCGAGCACAAGGACGCCTCCGAGGCGCAGCGGGCGATCCGGGAGATCAACTCCGGGGTGTTCGCCTTCGACGGGCAGTTGCTCGCGGACGCGCTGGGCAAGGTGCGCACCGACAACTCCCAGGGCGAGGAGTACCTCACCGACGTTCTCGGGATCCTCCGCGAGGCCGGGCACCGGGTGGGCGCCTGTGTCGCGGCGGACCACCGTGAGATCGCCGGGATCAACAACCGGGTGCAGCTCTCGGAGGCGCGGCGGATCCTCAACGACCGGCTGCTGACCGCCGCCATGCTCTCCGGCGTCACCGTCGTGGACCCGGCGACCACGTGGGTCGACGTCACCGTCACCTTCGGCCAGGACGCCGTCGTCCACCCGGGCACGCAGTTGCAGGGTTCGACCCATGTCGGCGAGGGTGCCGAGGTGGGGCCGCACAGCCGTCTCAAGGACACGGTCGTCGAAGCCGGGGCCCGGGTCGACACCACGGTCTCCGACAGCGCCCACATCGGGGCGGGTGCGAGCGTGGGGCCGTACGCCTATCTCCGGCCGGGCACCCGGCTGGGCGCGAAGGGCAAGATCGGGACGTACGTGGAGACGAAGAACGCCTCCATCGGTGAGGGGACGAAGGTCCCGCACCTCTCCTATGTCGGGGACGCGACGATCGGCGAGTACACGAACATCGGTGCCGCGAGCGTGTTCGTGAACTACGACGGCCAGGACAAGCACCACACGACCGTCGGGTCGCATTGCCGCACGGGTTCGGACAACATGTTTGTGGCGCCTGTCACGGTCGGGGACGGGGCGTACACCGCCGCAGGGTCGGTGATCACGAAGGACGTGCCGCCCGGTTCGCTGGCCGTGGCCCGTGGCCAGCAGCGGAATATCGAGGGCTGGGTGGCCCGGAAGCGTCCGGGCAGCGCGGCGGCGAAGGCTGCCGAGGCGGCTTCCCGGGAGGGCGCGAGCGAGGACTGACCGGAAACAGGTGCGCCGAAGTCGTCGTACCGTGATAAGTGCACACCCGCACCCCACCAGCCAGGACGGCCCGTCGCGCCCAGCGGCGCGGTCTGTCGGCATGTGGCTGAGACACCTCTGAGGAGACAGTGCTGTGACCGGGATCAAGACGACCGGCGAGAAGAAGATGATGTTCTTCTCCGGCCGCGCCCACCCCGAGCTTGCCGAGGAGGTCGCCCAGCAGTTGGGTGTCGGGGTCGTCCCGACCAAGGCCTTCGACTTCGCGAACGGCGAGATCTACGTCCGCTACCAGGAGTCGGCGCGGGGCGCCGACTGCTTCGTGATCCAGAGCCACACGGCTCCGATCAACCAGTGGATCATGGAGCAGCTCATCATGATCGACGCGCTGAAGCGTGCGTCGGCCCGCTCCATCACGGTCATCGTGCCGTTCTACGGTTACGCGCGGCAGGACAAGAAGCACCGCGGCCGTGAGCCGATCTCGGCGCGGCTGATCGCGGACCTGATGAAGACGGCCGGCGCCGACCGGATCCTGACCGTCGATCTGCACACCGACCAGATCCAGGGCTTCTTCGACGGCCCGGTGGACCACCTGTTCGCGCTGCCGCTGCTGGCGGACTACGTGGGCCGCAAGGTCGACCGGGACAAGCTGACGGTCGTGTCCCCGGACGCGGGCCGGGTGCGGGTCGCGGACCGCTGGTGCGACCGGCTGGGCGCGCCGCTGGCGATCGTGCACAAGCGGCGCGACAAGGACGTGGCGAACCAGGTGACCGTCCACGAGGTCGTGGGTGAGGTCAAGGGGCGCGTGTGCGTCCTGGTGGACGACATGATCGACACGGGTGGCACCATCTGCGCGGCCGCGGACGCCCTGTTCGCGCACGGCGCGGAGGACGTCATCGTGACGGCCACGCACGGTGTGCTGTCCGGCCCGGCAGCGGACCGGCTGAAGAACTCCCGGGTGAGCGAGTTCGTCTTCACGAACACGCTGCCGACGCCGGGTGAGCTGGCTCACGACCTGGACAAGATCAAGGTGCTGTCGATCGCGCCGACGATCGCGAGCGCGGTGCGCGAGGTGTTCGAGGACGGGTCGGTCACCAGCCTCTTCGACGAGCAGTGAGGCGCCACCGGAAGCCGTAAAAACGCTTCTGCATGATCGATTTTTCTGCGGCCTCCCCCGCTGAGTAGACTGCACCAGTTGCTCGGCGAGGGAGGCCGTATCCATGGATGCGGCGGTCCGTTATCGACGCGCTCTTCGTAGCAGGCCGTTCGTGGCCGGGTGACCACGTCCGTTCCTGATTCACGAGGAGTGATCCGCATGTCCGAGGTGAAGCTCACCGCCGAGACCCGCAGCGAGTTCGGCAAGGGTGCCGCCCGTCGCATCCGCCGCGACAACAAGGTCCCCGGTGTCCTGTACGGCCACGGTTCCGACCCGCTGCACCTGACCCTCCCGGGCCACGACCTGCTGCTGGCGCTGCGCACGCCGAACGTCCTGATCTCCCTGGACATCGACGGCAAGACCAACGAGCTGGCGATCCCGAAGTCCGTGCAGCGCGACCCGATCAAGGGCTTCCTGGAGCACGTCGACCTTCAGCTGGTCAAGCGCGGCGAGCAGGTCAACGTCGAGATCTTCGTCCAGACCGAGGGCGAGCTGGCCCCCGGCGGCAACCTGCTGGAGCACGTCCTGAACGCGCTTCCGGTCGAGGCCGAGGCCACGCACATCCCCGAGTCCGTCACCGTCTCCATCGAGGGTCTGACGGCCGGCGACTCCGTCCTCGCCAAGGACATCACCCTGCCGAAGGGCACCAAGCTGGCCGTCGACGGTGAGACCGTCGTCCTCCAGGTGCTGGCCGCGCAGGCCGAGGAGTCCGAGGGCGAAGAGGCCGCGGGCGACGAGGCCGCCGAGGCCTGAGCCCGAGCGCTCGCCGTATAAGCTCCAGCCGCTGCTCCCTGAGGGGGGCGGCGGCTGTTGCACGTGAGGAGACATGGACGTGACCACCCCTGCAGGCGCCCCCTGGCTGATCGTCGGCCTCGGCAACCCCGGACCGGAGTACGCCGCCAACCGGCACAACGTCGGCTTCATGGTGGCCGATCTGCTGGCCGAGCGGATCGGGGGCCGGTTCAAGCGGGCCGGGAAGGCGCAGGCGCAGGTCGTCGAGGGGCGGATCGGGCCCCCCGGGCCGGCGAACCGGCGGGTGATCCTGGCCAAGCCGATGTCCTTCATGAACCTGTCCGGCGGACCGGTGAACGCGCTCAAGGACTTCTACAAGGTGCCGGTCGCGAACATCGTGGCGGTCCACGACGAGCTCGACATCGACTACGGCACCCTGCGGCTCAAGCTCGGCGGCGGGGACAACGGCCACAACGGGCTGAAGTCGATGACGAAGGCGTTCGGGGCGGAGTACCACCGGGTGCGGTTCGGGATCGGGCGCCCGCCGGGCCGTATGCAGGTCGCGGACTTCGTGCTGAAGGACTTCTCGTCGAGCGAGCGCAAGGAGCTCGACTACTTCGTGGACCGTGCGGCCGACGCGGTGGAGGCGCTGGTGACCGAGGGTCTTGAGCGGGCGCAAAGCACGTACAACTCCTGACTTGTCCCCCGGTGCGCCGGGCCCGAGTTGACCCCGCGCAGGCCCATGGCCAATGATCCCGGCCATGCCTGCCACCGCCCCCACCGCCCGCCGGGCCTCGGCCGCCGCGCTGCGGTTCGGACGGCTCGCGTCGATGGGGACGGTCACACTGCTGATCCTGGTCGCGGGGGTGTGGGGGTCCTGGGGCAGCGCGCAGTACGTGATGCTGACCAAGGGGCGGGAGCGCGGCACGGTCGAGGTGACCCGGTGCGCGCAGGACATGTGCAGCGGTCCGTACACGCCCCTGTCGCACGGGTCCCAGGCACGGGACCGGGTCGTGATCGAGAAGACGGTGGCCGTCCGGAAGGGCCGGACCTACCCGGTGGTGGTGAAGCCGGGCAGTTCCGAGGTCGTGCGGTCGGGGACGGCCGGGGTGCTGTACGCGTGGGTGCCGATGGGCGGGGCGCTGCTGCTCGCGTCGGTGGTCGTGGCGGGCGGGCTGCGCAGGAGCGGGCTCGCGTGGGTGCTGGCGGGGTCGGGGACGGCACTGCTCACGGCGGCTTTCGTGACCGTCTGAGGGCTTTCGCCGTTCTCGGTTCCTGTGGAGAACGAGAGTGTTGTCTGTTCGTGATTGACCAGAGGTCAGTCGCGGCTGGATGCTGAGCCGCCCCCTCCACATCTTCCCGTTCCACTCTCGAAGATGGACTACTGCCCCATGCGTACCCTCACCCGCTTCGGCGTCCTGTCCGCCGTCGCCTCGGCGGCCCTCCTGGTCGCCCCGGCCGCCCACGCCACCGCTCCCGGTGACAACGGAACCGTGAAGATCCACGACGCCACCACCGGCGAAGAGCTCCGCAAGAACGAGCCGCACGTCTGCACCTTCTACCTCGACGCCTTCGGCTTCGACGCCGTCCAGGAGGTCGACTGGCACATCGAGGCCTGGGCCCCGACGGCCGACGTCAAGGGCGAGACCGTGAAGTCCGGCGAGATCACGCTGGACTCCGAGGGCCACGGCCGTACGGAGGACCTGTCGCTGCCCGACGGTCACTACAAGCTGTTCTGGAACTTCGAGGGGGAGAAGGGCGCCGCCAAGCACAAGGTGTTCTGGACCGACTGCGAGGACGAGGAGGGCGGCGGTACGACGGCCACGCCGACGGCCTCGCCCTCCGGCACCCCCGGAACGGGCGAGTCGGCCTCCCCCAGCGCCGGGCCCAGCGAGTCCGCCGGCGGCTCCACCGAGCCCGGGACCTCCCCGTCGGCCTCCTCCTCCGCCTCCGCGCAGGGCACCACCGGTGACCTCGCCGAGACCGGCAACGGCGCTCCCGTCGGCCTGCTCTCCGGAGTCGCGGCCGCGCTGCTGGCGGCGGGCGCCTACCTCGTCGTCCGGCGGCGCCGGGCCTGACGTACCGAGAAAGGCGGTGCCCCCGGATTCCGGGGGCACCGCCTTTTCGCGTGTGCGGGGGTCAGCCGGTGTTGCGCAGGCCCGCGGCGACGCCGTTGACGGTCAGCAGCAGGGCGCGGGAGAGCAGCGGGTCGGGCTGCTCACCGGCGGCGGCCGCCTCGCGCTGGCGCTTGAGCAGCGCCACCTGGAGGTAGGAGATCGGGTCCAGGTAGGCGTCGCGGATGGCGAAGGTCTGCTTGAGGACCGGGGCGGCGTCGAGGAGCTCGTCCTCGCCGGTGATCTTCAGGACCTCGCGGACGGTCAGTTCGTGCTCGGCCTTGATGGTGTCGAAGATGTGCCGCAGCTCCTCGGGGACGAGGGTGTCGACGTAGTGGGCGGCGATCCGCAGGTCCGTCTTGGCCAGCGTCATCTCGACGTTGGAGATGAAGTTGCGGAAGAAGTGCCACTGCTCGTGCATCTCGTCGAGCACCGTGTCGAGGCCCGCCTCGCGCAGCGCCTTCAGGCCGGAGCCGACGCCGAACCAGCCGGGCACGATCTGGCGGGACTGGGTCCAGCCGAACACCCACGGGATGGCCCGGAGCCCGTCGAGGGAGACGCCCGAGCCGGGGCGGCGGGAGGGCCGGGAGCCCAGGTGCAGGTCGGCGAGCTGGTCCACCGGCGTCGAGGCGAGGAAGTACGTCGGCAGGTCGGGGTCCTCGACGAGCCTGCGGTAGGCGGCGTGCGCGGCGTCCGAGACGACGTCCATCGCCGCGTCCCAGCGGGCCAGGGCCTCGTCGGACTGGCGGGGCGCGGTGTGCAGGGCGGACGCCTGGAGGGTGGCGGCGACCGTGAGTTCCAGGTTCTCCCGGGCCAGGGACGGCACGAGGTACTTGTCGGAGATGACCTCGCCCTGCTCGGTGACCTTGATCTCGCCCTCCAGGGTGCCCCAGGGCTGGGCGAGGATGGCGTCGTGCGAGGGGCCGCCGCCGCGGCCGACGGTGCCGCCGCGGCCGTGGAAGAGGCGCAGGCGTACGCCGTACCGGTGCGCCACGTCACGCAGGCGCCGCTGGGCGCGGTGGATCTCCCACTGCGAGGTGGTGATGCCGCCGAACTTGGAGGAGTCGGAGTAGCCGAGCATGACCTCCTGCACATCGCCGCGCAGGGCCACGAGCCTGCGGTACGACGGGTCGGAGAGCATGTCCTCCAGGATGGTGTCGGCGGCCTTGAGCTCGTCGGTGGTCTCCAGGAGCGGCACGATGCCGATCTTCGCCCACCCGGCGTGCAGGTCGAGCAGACCGGCCTCACGGGCCAGCACCGCCGCCGCGAAGACGTCGTCGGCGCCCTGGCACATCGAGATGATGTACGACTCGATGACCTCGGGTCCGAAGACCTCCAGGGCCCGCTTCACGGTCTGGAAGACGCCGAGGGTCTTCTCGCCGGCCGCGTCGACCGGGGCCGGGGTGGGCGCGAGGGGCCGGCGCGAGCGCAGCTCCTTGGCGAGCAGCTTGGCCCGGTACTCGCGGGGCATGTCCGCGTACCGCCAGGACTCCTCGCCGAGGCGGTCGAAGAGCTGGCCGAGGGCGTGGTGGTGGGCGTCGGCGTGCTCGCGGACGTCCATGGTGGCGAGCTGGAGGCCGAAGGCGGCGAGGGTGCGGATGGTGCGGTTCATCCGGCCGTCGGCGAAGAGCCCGCCGCGGTGTTCCCTGAGCGAGGTCTGGATCAGGGTCAGGTCGCGCAGCAGCTCGCTGGTGCCGAGGTAGTCGCGGCCGTCCTCGTGCGGGATGCCCTTGGCCAGCCGGGTCTTGGTGTTCTCCAGCTTCTGCCGGATGCAGGTGGCCTTGAGCCGGTACGGCTCCTCGGCGTTGAGGCGCTTGTAGCGGGGGCTGATCTCCGGCAGGCGCTCCAGGTCGGCCCTGAGGGACTCCAGGAGCTCCTCGGTGGCGCCGGTGTAGCGGATGGAGTTCGACAGGAAGCCGCGCAGCTCGTCGATGAGCTCCAGGGCGTCGTTGATGCCGTGCTCGTGCTGGAGGATCAGGACGTCCCAGGTGACCTGGGGGGTGACGTTGGGGTTGCCGTCGCGGTCGCCGCCGATCCAGGTGCCGAAGGTGAGGGGGCGGGTGGCGTCGGGGATTCTGACGCCGACACGCTCCAGTTCCGCCGTCAGGTCCTCCAGGACGTCGCCGACCGCGCCGGCGTGCAGCTCGTCGAGGTAGTAGATGGCGTTGCGGGCCTCGTCGGCGGGCTCGGGGCGCACCACGCGCAGCTCGTCGGTCTGCCAGACGAGGTCGATGTTCTCGGCCAGACGGGTGTCGTAGCGGCGCCGGTCCGCCTCGATGACGGGGGTCTCCAGGAGGGCCGCGATCCGGCGGAGCTTGTTCAGCACCGAGCGGCGGGCGGCCTCGGTGGGGTGGGCGGTGAAGACCGGGCGGACGTTGAGGTTGGCGACGGTCTGGCGCAGGTGCTCGGGGTCGGCGTCCTTGAGGCGGTCGGCCGTACGGGCGAGGAGTCCGCCCTCGGCGGCGCGCCGGGCCCGCAGCTCACGGCCGCGGTGCACCTGCTCGGTGACGTTGGCCAGGTGGAAGTAGGTGGAGAAGGCGCGGACCAGCTTGGCGGCGGTCTCCAGTTCGGTGCCGCGCAGCAGCTCGGCGGCGGCCTCGCCGTCCTCTCGGGTGAGGCGGCGCACCTTCTCGACGAGTTCCAGCAGCTTGGGGCCCTCCTGGCGGACGAGGGTCTCGCCCAGGAGATCGCCCAGCCGGCGGATGTCGGCACGCAGCTCGGTACTGGTCGACGTGGCGCTCGTAGTCAGGTCGTCGGCACTGCTCACAGGTGCGGCTCCTTGCAGTGTTGAAGCTCGTCCGGGAGGGGAACCCGGAGCGCGGTCGTGCGGCAGCCGCCGCATACGGCCGGGCCATCCGGGAAGAAATCAGAGCGGACCGCGCTGTCCGACCGACTCCAAGGATAGGTGTCCATGCGGACGCGCAGACTCTCGGGCTCTTGTCGCCGGGCGCCGCACTGCCATACTTACGACGCCGTAGGTTACGGAACCGTAGGGACCGTCGTCACGGAACCCGGGAAGGATTCCCGCAGCCCGGCATCTGTCCTCAACCCTCGAAACCCCACAGGGGACGCCCATGACCACGCGCTCCGATGTGATCGCAGACGCCCCGAAGGCGCCCGACGGCTCGACCCCGCCCTCCGCGACACTGGGCGGTGAGCAGAAGCGTTCGATCGAACAGATCACGCTGCTCCTCTTCATCACCGTTCCGTTCCTCGCCCTGCTCGCGGCGGTGCCGCTGGCCTGGGGCTGGGGCGTGAGCTGGCTCGACCTGGGTCTTCTGGTCTTCTTCTACTACCTCGGCTGCCACGGCATCACGATCGGCTTCCACCGCTACTTCACACACGGCTCCTTCAAGGCCAAGCGGCCGCTCCGGATCGCGCTGGCGATCATGGGGTCCCTGGCGGTCGAGGGACCGCTGGTGCGGTGGGTGGCCGACCACCGCAAGCACCACAGGTTCTCCGACGCCGAGGGCGACCCCCACTCGCCGTGGCGGTTCGGGGAGACGGTCCCGGCACTGATCAAGGGCCTGTGGTGGGCCCACATCGCCTGGATGTTCGACGAGGAGCAGACCCCGCAGGAGAAGTACGCGCCGGACCTGGTCAAGGACCCGGCGATCCGGGCGATCTCCCGGCAGTTCATCTACTGGACGATGCTCTCCCTCGCCCTGCCCGCCGTGATCGGCGGTCTGGTGACGATGTCCTGGTGGGGCGCCTTCACCGGGTTCTTCTGGGGCTCCCTGGTCCGGGTCTGCCTGCTGCACCACGTGACCTGGTCGATCAACTCGATCTGCCACGCGGTCGGCAAGCGGCCCTTCAAGTCGCGGGACCGCTCGGGCAACGTGTGGTGGCTGGCCGTGCTGTCCTGCGGCGAGTCCTGGCACAACCTGCACCACGCCGACCCGACTTCGGCGCGGCACGGGGTGATGCGGGGTCAGCTCGACTCCTCCGCACGGATCATCCGCTGGTTCGAGATGCTCGGCTGGGCGTACGACGTGCGCTGGCCGTCACGCTCGCGTATCGATTCGCGCCGGAACACGGACGGGGACGGCTCCCGGCGCAAGGAGGAAACCGCCGAGGCGGCATGATGGACGCCGTGGCGACCGACTCCAGCAGTACCCCGAGCAGCGAAGCGAAGCCGCGGCGAGCCCGGCGCACCCGGATGACGGGGGCCGAACGCCGCGCGCAGTTGCTGGAGATCGGTCGCACGCTCTTCGCCGCGAAGGGCTTCGAGGGCACGTCGGTGGAGGAGATCGCGGCGAAGGCCGGCGTCTCCAAGCCGGTGGTGTACGAGCACTTCGGCGGCAAGGAGGGCCTGTACGCGGTGGTGGTGGACCGTGAGATGCGGCGCCTGCTGGACATGGTGACCAGTTCCCTGACCGCCGGCCACCCCCGGGAACTGTGCGAGCAGGCCGCCTTCGCCCTCCTCGACTACATCGAGGAGTACACGGACGGCTTCCGCATCCTGGTCCGCGACTCCCCGATCCCCCAGTCCACGGGGTCCTTCGCCTCGCTCATCTCGGACATCGCGACGCAGGTGGAGGACATCCTGGGCCGCGAGTTCAAGCGGCGGGGCTTCGATCCCAAGCTGGCCCCGCTGTACGCCCAGGCACTGGTCGGCATGGTCGCCCTGACCGGTCAGTGGTGGCTGGACGTGCGCCGCCCGAAGAAGGCGGAGGTGGCGGCGCATCTGGTGAACCTGGCCTGGCACGGCCTGGACGGGCTGGAGGCCAAGCCCCGCCTGATAGGACGCAGGAAGAGCTGAGCCGGACCGCACGACGGCCCGGGCACCCTGGGGTGCCCGGGCCGGTGCGTCGTCCGTGCCGTCAGTGCTTGAAGGTGTCCTTCGCCTTCTCCTTGGCCTGGCGCGCGTCGCCCTTGGACTGCGCCATGCGGCCCTCGGCCTCCATGCTCTCGTTGCCGAGCGCACGCCCCACGGCCTCCTTGGCCTTGCCCTTGGCCTGTTCCTTCTTGGCCTTGGCCTTCTGGTCTCCTGCCACCGTTCTCACTCCCAGCGATTGCAGACTCCGCTGTCTTCACTGCGGGTGACCCGCCCATCGCCGTTCAAACAGAGAAATCCAGCCGCTTCCCGAGGGGTCGCGGGCGTCAGCCCTCCTTGCGGGCGACGGCGAAGACGCGGCGGAAGGGGAACGGCGTGCCGTGCGGCCCCGCCGGGTACGCCTCGCGCAGGGCCGCCCGGTAGGCGGTCAGGAACTCCTCCCGGGCCGGCGGGTCGTCGGCGAGGGCGGTGAGGAGCGGGCGCAGGCCCGTGCCCTTGACCCAGTCGAGGACCGGGTCCTCGCCCTGGAGCAGGTGCACGTACGTCGTCTCCCAGGCGTCCACCTCGCAGCCCAGGTCGGCCAGTTCCGCCAGATAGGCCTCGGGCGTGCGGACGGCGTCCTCGTGGCGCAGGGTGTGCGCGAGCCCGGCCCGCTCGGCGAGCTCGCGCATCAGCCGGTGGCTCGGGGAGTCGAAGTTGCCGGGCACCTGGAAGGCGAAGGTGCCGCCCGGCGCCAGTCCCGCCACCCACGCCCGGAAGCGCTCCACGTGCCCCGGCACCCACTGGAGCGTGGCGTTGCTGACGATGAGGCCGTACGGCTGCGCGGGCGTCCAGGTGCGGACGTCCGCGTGGGCGAAGTCGAGGCGGCCGCCGCCGGGAGTGGGGCCGGCGTGCTCGACGCGTGCCTTGTCGAGCATCTCGGCGGAGTTGTCGTAGCCGGTGATCCGGGCGGTGGGCCAGCGGGCGGCGAGCAGGGCCGTCACGTTGCCGGGGCCGCAGCCGAGGTCGGCGATCAGGGGCCGGTCACCGGGCGGGTCCGGGATACGGGCGAGCAGGTCGGTGAAGGGGCGGGCGCGGTGGTCCGCGTGGCGGAGGTACTGGGCGGGGTCCCAGGTGGGGGTCGTCATGCCTCTCACCTTCCCCGCCAGTTCTCTTGACGTCAAGACACTAGATATCAAGAGACTTCACGTCGACACAACCACTACACTGATCGTCATGGAGGACGAGGTCGATCGGCTGGTCGCTGCGTGGCGCCGGGAGCGCCCTGACCTCGACGTGGAACCGCTCGAGGTGCTCAGCCGGGTGAGCAGACTGGCCCGGCACCTGGACCGGGCGCGCCGGCTCGCCTTCGCGGAGCACAGCCTGGAGCCCTGGGAGTTCGACGTGCTGACCGCGCTCCGGCGCGCGGGGACGCCGTACCAGCTCTCCCCGGGGCAGTTGCTGACGCAGACGCTGGTCACCTCGGGCACCATGACCAACCGCATCGACCGGCTGGCCAAGAAGGGCCTGGTGGAGCGGCTGCCCGACCCGAGCGACCGGCGCGGGGTGCTGGTCCGGCTCACCGAGGACGGCAAGGACCGCGCGGACCAGGCCCTCGCCGGCCTGCTGGAGCAGGAGCGCGCCATCCTCGCCGAGCTCTCCCGCGCCCAGCGCGGGGAACTGGCCGGGCTGCTACGCCAGTTGACCGCCCCGTTCGACAACATCCCCGGCTAGGTCGACCGGGCCCACGCCCGCGCGCCGCGCCAGGGCGACGGCGGCCAGGGTGGAGTGCACGCCCAGCTTGCCGAGGACGTTCTGCATATGGGTGCGCACGGTGTGCGGGGACAGGAACAGTCTCTCCGCGACCGCCTTGCGGCCGAGACCGGCCACCATGCAGCGCAGCACCTCCCGCTCGCGCGGGGTGAGGGACTCCACCAGCCGCTCGCTCTCGGTGCGGTGCTTGCGGGCCGCGGTGAGCTCCCTGAGCACGCCGGTGAGCAGGGCGGGCGGCAGATGGGTCTCGTCGCGCAGCACCCCCCGGATGACGGTGAGCAGCCGGGACAGCGAGCAGTCCTTGGCGACCCAGCCGGAGGCGCCGGCCTGGAGGGCGAGCGCGGCCCGGCGCGGGTCGTCCTTCTCGGCGAGCACGACGATCCGGACCGCGGGCTGCGCCGTACGGACCCCGGCGACCAGCGAGATGCCGTCGACGAGACCGTCCTCGCTGCCGTCCTGCACGGACATGGCGGACCTGATGCCCTGGACGTTGCCGCCCAGGTCGGCGTCGACGAGCAGCACGTCGAAACGGCGGCCCTCGGCGGCCGCGCGCTCCAGACTGCGCAGCGCGGCGGGACCGCTGCCGGCCGCGGAGACCTCCACGTCGGGCTCGGCCGCCAGCGCGGCGGCGAGCGACTCGGCGAAGATGCGATGGTCGTCGACGACCAGGACTCGGATGCGAACCACGAAACCCCCTTCCCCAAGCTCTCGAAGAGCAGGGGATACCCCGTCGTCCTCGACTGAGGACGACTCGGGAGACGACACCGTCGCGGGCACGACGCCCGAAGCACGATGGCCGCACGGCCGCCGCCGTGCAAGAACTGCTACCCCCACTTCGGGCGCCGTACCCGACCGTCTCGCCCCCTGATGAACAGCACCGGCCCCCACCGGTGCTGTTCATCAGGGTACGGCCGGGGGCCAGGAGCGGAAGGTTATTTGCAGAACTGGCTGTCCGGTGCGTTTATGGTGAGCCGCATGTTTCGTCTGGAGACAGAAGTCGACAAGGCCCGGCAGGATCTGCTCCGCAAACGGCTGCTGGAGACCAACACGGCGGCCTCCCCGGTCCTGCGCGCACTGCGCGGAACCCCAGGTGAACGGGAACTTCCGCTCCACGTCTGGGCGTTGGACGACTCCGGCGCGCTGGCGGGCGGACTGGTCGGCCACACCTGGACGAGCTGGCTGCACGTGACCTATCTGTGGGTCGACGGACGGCACCGCGGGGCGGGCCTGGGTTCGCAGTTGCTCGCACACGCGGAGCGCACGGCGCACGACGAGCGGGGCTGCGCCTCCGTGCGCCTGGAGACCTGGGACTTCCAGGCGCCGGACTTCTACCGGAAGCAGGGGTACGAGGTGGTGTGCGTGATCCCGGACTATCCGCCGGGGATCACGGAGTACACCCTCACCAAGCGGCTCACCGCCTGAAACGCCACGAGCCCGGCTCGTCCGCCGGCGCCATGCCCAGCTCCCCCGCGATGCCGGCCGCACGGCGGTGGGGGAGGTCGGGGTAGTGCGCGGGGTGGACCTCGACGAACCCGTGGTCGTCGGCCGAGGCCGTGCGCAGCGCCTCCCGGAGCGTGTGCTCCTGCTCCGCAACCCTGGCCCGCTCCTCCCGCCGGCGGGCGACGAGCGCACCCCGGCGGGCCGTGGCCCCGACGACGCCGAGCGCGATCAGGGCGAACGCCCCCACGCCCAGGGCCTCTCCGGTCGCGCCCGTGTCTCCCGGGAGCCGGGGGCGCAGGACGCCCGCGGGGTCGGCGAGCACGGTGACGGTCTGCCCGACGGCGAGGCTGCCGGACGCGGCCTGGAGGGCGGGGCCCGGGAGCCTGGTGCCGTCGCGGCGCGCGAGGGCGTAGTCGTAGGTGTCCGCCCCCCGCCCCCGGTCCGGGGCCGGCCAGTCCCGTACGACGGTGGCGGTGACCCGCTCGCCCCGCCGGTCCAGGGTGAGTTCGTCGCGGGCCAGGTCGGCGACGTACACGGCCGCCAGGGAGGCCCCCACCAGGAGCGCCGCGGACAGGGCCGTCTCGTCGGCGCACAGCCTGCTCAGCAGCACGGCGAGGAGCACACCGTGCGCGATCCACAGGGGCACGAGGAGTGCGTAGCCCTGGTGGTCCGCCAGGACGAAGAAGCCGGCGATCGCGGCGAGCGCGTAGCAGCCGATGCCGATCGCCGACAGGATGCGAAGGCGCCCTCGACTCACGGCTCCGACGCTACTGGCGCGTATGCCAGGGAGAGGCCCGGCTTTCCCCAAGTTCGGATCAAGCCGGGCAAAACAGCGGTCAGCCGGTCTCAGACCAGGCGCCGCGCCCCCGCCGAGGGCACCGCCTCGAACACCCGCGGAGCGGTGAACTCGGCTGCGGCGAAGGCCTCTTGGACCGCCTTGGTGATCGTCTCCACGTCGGCCGCCTCGGCCAGCACGATCGCCGAGCCGCCGAAGCCGCCGCCGGTCATCCGCGCGCCCAGGGCACCGGAGGCGAGGGCGGTGTCGACGACCAGGTCCAGCTCCGGGCAGGAGATCCGGAAGTCGTCGCGCAGCGAGGCGTGTCCGGCGACCAGCACCGGTCCGATCGCGCGGGTCTCGCCCGACTCCAGCAGGGCGACGACCTTCTCGACCCGCTCGTCCTCGGTGACCACGTGCCGCACCAGGCGTACGGCCTCCTCGTCGTCGCCCAGCCGCTCCAGGGCCGCGTCGAGCTCGCCGTACGGGATGTCCCGCAGCGCGTCCACGCCGAGCAGGGCCGCGCCCCGCTCGCAGCCCGCGCGGCGCTTGCCGTACTCGCCCTCGTTGTGGGCGTGCTTGACGCGGGTGTCGACGACCAGCAGGACCATGCCCTCGGCGGCGAGGTCGAAGGGGATCTGCTTCTGGGCGAGGTCCCGGGTGTCGAGGAACAGGGCGTGGCCGTCCTCGCAGCAGGCGGACGCGGTCTGGTCCATGATCCCGGTGGGGGCGCCGACGTAGACGTTCTCGGCGCGCTGGCACAGCCGGGCGAGCTGCCAGCGCTGGAGGCCGAGGTCGTACAGGTCGTTCAGCGCGAGGGCGACGACGACCTCCAGGGCCGCCGAGGAGGACAGGCCCGCGCCCGCCGGGACCGTCGAGGCGAGGTGGACGTCCGCGCCGGTGACCGGATGCCCGGCCTCGCGCAGCGCCCAGACGACACCGGCCGGGTAGGCGGTCCAGTTCCGGTCGCTCTCCGGGGCGAGGTCGTCCAGGCGCAGCTCCACGACACCGCCCTCGACGTCGGCCGAGTGCAGGCGCAGTACGCCGTCCGTGCGCCGGGAGACGGCCGCGACCGCGGTGTGCGGCAGCGCGAAGGGCATCACGAAGCCGTCGTTGTAGTCGGTGTGCTCACCGATGAGGTTGACGCGGCCGGGCGCCGACCAGACACCTTCGGGGTCGGTCCCGTACAGCTCGACGAAACCGTCCCGCACCTGCTGTGCCACTACTGCTCCTTCGCGATGTGCTGCGCGAACTCCCAGGCGTCCGCGACGATCCCCGCGAGATCCGCGCGGGTCGGGTTCCAGCCCAGCTTCTCGCGGGCGGTGGCGGCGGAGGCGACCAGGGTGGCCGGGTCGCCGTCCCGGCGCGGGGCCACGACCTCGGGGATCGGGTGCCCGGTGACCTTGCGGACGGTCTCGATGACCTGGCGGACCGAGAAGCCCTCGCCGTTGCCGAGGTTGCAGATGAGGTGCTCGCCCGGCTGGGCCGCCTTCAGGGCGAGGAGGTGGGCGTCGGCCAGGTCGGCGACGTGGATGTAGTCGCGGACGCAGGTGCCGTCGGGGGTCGGGTAGTCCTCGCCGAAGACGGAGATCGCCTCCCGCCTGCCCTGGGCGACCTGGAGGATCAGCGGGATGAGGTGCGACTCGGGGTCGTGCCGCTCGCCCTGCTTGCCGTAGGCGCCCGCGACGTTGAAGTAGCGCAGGGACACGGCACCGAGGCCGTGCGCGTTCGCCTCGCTGGTGATCATGAAGTCGACGGCGAGCTTGGAGGCGCCGTAGGGGTTGGTGGGCCGGGTCGGCGCCGACTCGACGATCGGCACCTCCTCGGGCTCCCCGTAGGTGGCGGCCGTGGAGGAGAAGACGAGCTTCTTCACGCCCGCCTCGCGCATGGCGCCGAGCAGCGCCATCGTCCCGCCGACGTTGTTGTCCCAGTACTTCTCGGGCTTCACGACCGACTCGCCGACCTGCGAGAACGCGGCGAAGTGGAGCACGCCGTCATAGGAGGAGTCGAGCCACTTGGCGGCGTCGCGGATGTCGCCCTCGATGAAGGCGGCCCCGGCCGGGACACCCTCGCGGAAGCCGGTGGAGAGGTTGTCGAGGACGACGACCTCGTGACCCGCCTCGATGAGGTGCTGGGCCACGACCCCGCCGACATACCCCGCGCCACCTGTCACCAGGTACTTCATGAACTCGCTACCTCTCGCAGTCGCTGTGCCGCGGCTTCCGGCCGGATGTCGTTGATGAAGACGTTCATCCCCGACTCGGAGCCCGCGAGGAACTTCAGCTTGCCGGACGTGCGACGAATGGTGAAAAGCTCGAGGTGCAGAGCGAAGTCGTCACGGCTCACGCCCTCGAACTCCTCCAGCTGGCCGAACGGCGCCTGGTGCCAGGCGGCGATGTACGGCGTGGGCGGCTCACTCTCGCCGAAGATCCGGTCGAAGCGCCTCAAGAGTTCCAGATAGACCTTGGGGAACTCTGTGCGGGCCTCCTCGTCGAGGCCGAGCAGGTCCGGCACCCGGCGCTTCGGGTACAGGTGCACCTCGTACGGCCAGTGCGCCGCGTAGGGCACGAAGGCGACCCAGTGCTCGCCCTCCAGGACGACCCGCTCGCCGGCGAGTTCGCCGTCCACCACGGCGTCGAAGAGGTTCTCCCCTCCGGTCGCCTCCTTGTGGGCCGCGAGAGAACGCAGCATCAGTGCGGTGCGAGGGGTGGTGAACGGGTAGGCGTAGATCTGGCCATGCGGGTGACCCAGGGTCACACCGATCTCCGCACCCCGGTTCTCGAAACAGAAGACCTGCTCCACGGAGGGCAGATGCGACAGCTCCGACGTCCGGTCGGTCCACGCGTCCAGGACGAGACGCGCCTGCTCCTCGGTGAGGTCGGCGAAGGACGCGTTGTGGTCCGAGGTGAAGCAGACGACCTCACAGCGCCCCGAGTCGCCGGCCAGCGAGGGGAAACGGTTCTCGAAGACCACGACGTCGTACGACGAGTCCGGGATCTCGCTCAGCCGCTCACCTTGCGAGGGGCACAGCGGGCACTCGTCGGCGGGCGGGTGGTAGGTGCGGCCCTGCCGGTGCGAGGCGACGGCCACGGAGTCGCCGAGCAGCGGATCCCGACGGACCTCGGACGTGGTGACGGTCCGCTCGAGGGGCCGCCGGTCCACGGCGTCGCGGACGGTGTCGTCGCGCAGGTCGTAGTAGATGAGCTCGCGACCGTCGGCCAGCCGGGTCGAGGTCTTCTTCACCGCTGCGCTCCTTCACTCAAACATAACTAAACACATGTAACCATAAACTCCCACCCAAGTCACCATCGGAATCAAACAAAGCGCATCAGCCGAGGTGTTCAATTGCTGACTATGCAAACCCCCACAAAAGGCGCGTACCTGGCCGCCGAGCTCCGGCTCCCCACCAACTGGCTCGACTACACGATCCTCGGGGTCTACTTCGTCGTCGTCCTCGGGATCGGCTTCGCGGCCCGTAGATCGGTGAAGACGAGCCTGGACTTCTTCCTCTCCGGACGCTCACTGCCGGCGTGGATCACGGGTCTCGCCTTCATCTCCGCCAACCTGGCCGCCACGGAGATCCTGGGGATGGCCGCCAACAGCGCGCAGTACGGCGCCTACACGGTCCACTGGTACTGGATCGGCGCCATCCCGGCCATGGTCTTCCTCGGCCTGGTGATGATGCCCTTCTACTACGGCAGCAAGGTGCGCTCGGTCCCCGAGATGCTCCTGCTGCGCTTCGACAAGTGGGCGCACCTGCTCAGCTCGGCCCTGTTCGCCTTCGCGGCCATCCTGATCGCGGGCGTGAACCTCTACGCCCTGGCCATCGTGGTCGAGGCCCTCCTCGGCTGGCCGCAGTGGGTGGCCATCGTGGTCGCCGGCGCCTTCGTCCTCGCCTACATCACCCTCGGCGGCCTGTCCTCCGCGATCTACAACGAGGTCCTCCAGTTCTTCGTGATCCTGGCGGCCCTGATCCCCTTGGTCGTCCTCGGCCTGAAGAAGGTGGGCGGCTGGGGCGGCCTCACGGACAAGCTGACGGCCGAACACGGCGAGAACTTCACGACCGCCTGGGGCGGCACGGGCATCGGCAGCGCCAACCCGCTGGGCGCGAACTGGCTGACGATCGTGCTGGGCCTGGGCTTCGTCCTGTCCTTCGGCTACTGGACGACGAACTTCGCGGAGGTCCAGCGCGCCCTGTCGGCGAAGAACCTGAGCGCGGCCCAGCGCACCCCCCTGATCGCCGCGTTCCCGAAGATCTTCATCGTGTTCCTGGTGATGATCCCGGGCCTGACGGCGGCGGCCCTGATCCCCGGCTTCGGCACCGCCGACTCCGGCTACCAGTACAACGACGCCATCCCGTACCTGATGGAACAGCTCCTGCCGAACGGCGTCCTCGGCATCGCGGTCACCGGACTCCTGGCCGCCTTCATGGCGGGCATGGCGGCCAACGTGTCCTCCTTCAACACGGTGTTCACGAACGACATCTGGGCGAGGTACGTGCAGCGGGGCCGCGAGGACGGCTACTACGTCCGCTTCGGGCGCCTGATCACGGTGATCGGCGTCTGTGCGTCGGTCGGCACGGCGTTCCTGGCGTCCTCCTTCTCGAACATCATGAGCTATCTCCAGACGCTGTTCTCCTTCTTCAACGTGCCGATGTTCGTCGTCTTCATCGTCGGCATGTTCTGGCGGCGGGCGTCCGCCAAGTCGGGCTTCTGGGGACTGCTGGCCGGCACGGTCGCGGCGATGGTGAACTACTTCTGGATCTACAAGCAGGGCATCATCGACATCCCCTCCGACCAGGGCGCCAACTTCGTCTCCGCGATCGTCGGCTTCGTGGCCGGTGCGGTGGTCATGGTCGCCGTCTCCCTGTTCACCGCCCCCAAACCCGCCGAGGAACTCCAGGGTCTCGTCTACGGCACGACGTCCCCGGGCATGTCCGAGCCCCCCGCCGTCGGCGACGACGCCTGGTACCGCAGGCCGGCCCTGCTGGGCTGGGGCGCGGTGGTCCTGGCTGCCGTCTGCTACATCCCGTTCTCGTTCTGACCTCGGAGGATTGAGAGACCATGTCCGAACACGAAGTCCAGCGAGAAGTCACCGAACTCCAGGCCAAGTCGGCCACCGCGGCCCGCATCTTCGACCTGCGCCGCATCATCGGCGGCCTGTTCGTCCTCTACGGCATCATCGTCACGATCGCCGGCATCAACCCGTCCGACTCCTCCCTCGACAAGTCGGAGGGCGTCAACATCAACCTCTGGACCGGCCTGGGCATGCTGGCCCTCGGCATCTTCTTCCTGATCTGGCAGAAACTGAAGCCCGCGGCGCCGCCGCAGGTGGACGAGAAGACCGACGGCGCCTAGGGGTACCGGAACAGGTGGTCGGGTGACTGCGGGTCCGTCGTGGCCGGTCGCGCAGTTCCCCGCACCCCTGGGTGGGTGCAGTCGCCTGCGCCACGACGGGCCGTGTGCCGCGAAATGCCGTAGAGCGGCTGCGGGCCCGTCGTGGCCGGTCGCGCAGTTCCCCGCGCCCCTAGGGGGGTGCAGTCGCCTGCGCCACGACGGGCCGTGTGCCGCAGAATGCCGTAGAGCGGCTGCGGGTCCGTCGTGGCCGGTCGCGCAGTTCCCCGCGCCCCTGGGTGGGTGCAGTCGCCTGCGCCACGACGGGCCGTTCGCCGGACGGTGCGCCACGATGGGCCGTCAGTCGCGTACGGCGGTGAGGGGACGGGGTGGGGGGTGTCCGCCCGCAGCGGCCGGCGTCCGTTACAGAGCACTGCTCAAGGAGCCGAGCCGCCGGACCGAGGACGGATACCCCCCACCCCG
>NZ_LJBR01000299.1 GCF_001282115.1 Streptomyces sp. NRRL B-24085
CCGCCATCCCCCGCAGCGCGGCCCCCGCCGGCGACTCCGGGTCGGTCAGGACGACCGGCTTGCCCTCGTCGCCGCCCTCTCGGAGGCGGACGTCGATCGGGATGGAGCCGAGGACCGGGACCGTCGCCCCCGTCGTGCGGGTCAGGCCGTCCGCGACCGTCTGGCCGCCGCCCGTGCCGAAGACGTCCACCATCTCGCCGCAGTGCGGGCAGGGCAGGCCGGACATGTTCTCGACCACGCCGACGATCTTCTGGTGGGTCTGGACGGCGATGGAGCCCGCGCGCTCGGCGACCTCCGCGGCCGCCTGCTGAGGCGTGGTGACCACCAGGATCTCCGCGTTCGGGACGAGCTGCGCCACCGAGATCGCGATGTCACCCGTGCCGGGAGGCAGATCGAGCAACAGGACGTCCAGGTCGCCCCAGTACACGTCCGCCAGGAACTGCTGGAGGGCCCTGTGGAGCATCGGACCGCGCCAGACCACCGGGGCGTTGCCCGGGGTGAACATGCCGATGGAGATGACCTTCACGCCGTTCGCCGACGGCGGCATGATCATGTTCTCGACCTGGGTCGGGCGGCCGTCGGCGCCCAGCATGCGCGGCACCGAGTGGCCGTAGATGTCGGCGTCGACCACGCCCACCTTGAGGCCGTCGGCCGCCATCGCCGCCGCCAGGTTCACGGTGACCGAGGACTTGCCGACGCCGCCCTTGCCGGAGGCGACCGCGTAGACGCGGGTCAGGGACCCGGGCTTCGCGAAGGGGACCTCACGCTCGGTCTGGCCGCCCCGCAGGGCCGTCGCCAGCTCCTTGCGCTGCTCGTCGCTCATCACGTCGAGCGTGACGTCGACGCGTGTGACGCCCTCGACGGCCGCGACCGCGTCCGTCACGCGCTGCGTGATCGTCTCGCGCATCGGACAGCCGGAGACGGTCAGGTACACGGTGACCGCGACCGCCCCGTCCGCGCCGATGTCGACCGACTTGACCATCCCGAGCTCCGTGATGGGGCGGTTGATCTCGGGGTCGTTCACCGTCGCCAGTGCCTCGCGCACCGCGTCTTCGCTAGCCATACAGACGATGGTACGGCGGTGGCGGGCACCCCCCGCACCCCCGTCAGTGGTCGTCTACGTCACGCCCGTGCGGCCGTTCTGCCGGGAATACGACGTGCCCGTCGTGCTGCCGTGCCTCCAGCTCCTTCATCAGGTCCTGGAGCTCGGAGCGGATCCAGTCACGCGTGGCCACCTCGCCGAGGCCGATGCGCAGGGAGGCGATCTCGCGGGTCAGGTACTCCGTGTCCGCGATCGACCGCTCGTTCTGCTTGCGGTCCTGTTCGAGGTTGACCCGGTCCCGGTCGTCCTGCCGGTTCTGCGCGAGCAGGATCAGCGGGGCGGCGTAGGAGGCCTGGAGGGACAGCATCAGGGTGAGGAAGATGAACGGGTAGTTGTCGAAGCGCAGGTCGCGGGGTGCGAAGACGTTCCACAGGACCCACGCGATGATGACGACCGTCATCCAGACGATGAACCGTCCGGTGCCCAGGAAGCGGGCGATCCGCTCGGACAGGCGGCCGAACGCCTCCGGGTCCCACTCGGGCAGCAGCCTGCGCCTCGGCGGGCGCGGCTGGTCGAGGCGGGCACGGGGACGGCTGGTCGCCGTGGCGCCGGCGGGGGTGCGCTCGCGGGAACCGGAGGACGCGCGCTCGCGGTTCGGGGTCTCGCGCTCAGGCGTCATGGTGGGCCGCCCCCTCCGCGTCGAACTCCGTCTCCCGCCAGTCCTCGGGCAGCATGTGGTCGAGGACGTCGTCCACGGTCACCGCGCCGAGCAGCGAGCCCGAGTCGTCGACCACGGGCGCCGCGACCATGTCGTACGTCGCGAAGAACCCGGCGATCACCGGCAGTGTCGCGTCCGGGTCGAGGGCCTGGAGGTCGTCGTCGACGAGCGAGCTGACGAGGGTGTACGGGGGGTCGCGCAGCAGCCGCTGGAAGTGGACCGTGCCGAGGTACTTGCCGGTCGGGGTCTCGTCGGGCGCCCGGCACACGTACACCTGGGCGGCCAGCGCGGGGGACAGGTCGGGGTTGCGGACCCGGGCGAGTGCGTCGGCGACGGTCGCGTCCGGGCGCAGGACGATCGGCTCCGTCGTCATGAGACCGCCGGCCGTGTGCTCCTCGTACGCCATCAGGCGCCGCATGTCGGCCGCGTCGCCGGGCTGCATCAGGCTCAGCAGGCGCTCCTGCTCCTCGGTGGGGAGCTCGGCGAGCAGGTCGGCCGCGTCGTCGGGGTCCATGGCCTCCAGGACGTCGGCGGCCCGCTCTTCCTTCAGCTTGCCGAGGATCTCGATCTGGTCGTCCTCGGGCAGCTCCTCCAGTACGTCGGCCAGGCGGTCGTCGTCGAGAGCCGCGGCCACCTCCGCGCGCCGCTTGGGGGAGAGGTGGTGCAGGACGTTGGCGAGGTCGGCCGCGCGCAACTGCTCGAAGGTGGCCAGCAGGCTCTCCGCGCCCTGTCCGTGCTCCTCCAGGGTGAAGCCGGTGACGGCGGACCACTCGACGGTCAGCGCCTCGCCCTTGCGCCGGAACGCCCCGCCCTTGCCGCCCTTGCGGACGAAGACGCGGTCGATCTCCCAGTCCCGGCGGGCCGGCAGTTGCTGCACCGAGATGTCGAGGACGGTGACCTGCTCGCCGCTCTCCACGAGGGTGACCCGCCGGTCGAGCAGCTCGCCGAAGACGAGGCGCTCGGTGGGCCGTTGCTCGAAGCGGCGGACGTTGAGCACACCGGTGGTGATGACCTGGCCGGACTCGATGCTCGTCACCCGGGTCATGGGCAGGAAGATGCGGCGCCGGGTGGACAGTTCGACGACCAGCCCGAGCACCCGGGGCGGCCTGCGCCCCACACGCAGTACGACGACCAGATCGCGGACGCGTCCCACCTGGTCGCCGTTGGGGTCGAAGACGGCGACACCGGCGAGGTGCGAGACGAAGATCCGGGGGGCTCCCGCTGCCATGGCTGTGCTTCCTTTGCCTGCGAGGCTGTGTTCGAGGCCGCGTACGGGGGTGCGTACGGGCTGTTTCGTTCGTCGTTCGTTGTCCGGATTGCCCGCTCGGGAGGGCTTAAGGCTAGCCCGTACCGATCGGATACGCCCTGGTGAGGGGTCCGGACGGACTGGCTCCGCCCGGGGACCCGGGCCCCGGTACGCTGCCGTACGCCGCTGAAGGACCCTTGTCGGAAAGGCAGCCCCACCTGTGACCGCGATTCCCCAGGGCCGTGCCCGCAGGACCATTGTGGTGGGCGCGATGTGCGCCCTGGTCGTGACGGGAACCGGACTGACGGGCTGCAGCGAGGACCCCGACGCGGGCACCAACGGGGTCGGCAGACTGCCCGCCGACCAGATCCAGTCGAAGACGCGTGCGGCCGCCGAGTCCGCCGGCGCGCTGCGCCTGTCGGGGAACGTGGTCACCAGCGGACGTACGTACAAACTCGACATGCGCCTGAATTCCGAGGGCGGCTCCGGCTCGGTCACCGCCGAGGGGACCACGTTCCAGCTCCTGCGGGTCGGCGAGGCGCTGTACCTGAAGGCCGACGCGGGCTTCTGGACCAAGGCCGACGGCAAGGGCGAGGACTCGGACGCGGCCGCCGACAAGCTCGACGGCAAGTACGTGAAGGTGCCGTCGGGCGACCCGGCGTACAAGAAGTTCAGCGGTTTCACGGACAAGGACGTTCTCCTCGACGGACTTCTGACGCTGCACGGCAGCCTCGACACCGACGGCCACCACGAGCAGGCGGGTACCCGCACGATCCGCATCACGGGCGACAAAGGGGACGGCGGCACCCTGGACGTCTCCCTGGAGGGCGAGCCGTACCCGCTGCGCCTGACACGGGCGGGCGGCGCGGGCACCCTGACCTTCTCGGCGTGGGGCAGGAACTTCCCCCTGACCGAGCCGAAGAAGGACGAGACGGTCGACTACGGCAAGCAGCTGCCGGCGTCCTAGCGTTTGCGCCGTTTCACCAGCAGCCGCGGAAGGCCGGCGGGGACCGGCTCACGGGTGGTCGCCGGGGTCGGCCGCGGCGGTGCGGCCAGGTCGCCCTCGGGCAGCGGGGCCGTGACCCCGGTCGGTTCCAGCCGGAGCACCCGGCACTCGCGGGACCAGCGCTCGGTCATCGCCTCGCCGTCGGGGGCGTTCAGCCGCTTGCCCTTAAGTTCGGCGACCGCCGCCTCCCACGCCTCGGACCCGGCCGCCAGTTCGACGACCCTCGCCGACCAGGAGACCAGCCGGCCCCCCTTGTCCTTGCTGCGGACGGTCACCTCGGCGGTGCCCCCGTCGGCCAGCCCTGGCAGCGGCTGCTCCCCGGGCCCGTCGCCGACCAGGCACGCGGCGCCTTCGTGCCACACGTGCCACAGGGCGCGGGCCGGGCCGCCGGTTCCCTCGACCCAGATGAGGCCGGACTTCTTCGTGGCCTCCTCGACGAGGGCCCGGTCGAGCAGCTCACTTGTCATGGGGCCCACCCTAGAGCCACCCGTTGCGCTTGAGGGTGCGGTGGATGCCCATGCAGATGACTCCGGTCACCGCCATGATCACCGGGTAGCCGAATCGCCAGTGCGTCTCCGGCATGTAGTCGAAGTTCATGCCGTAGACCCCGCACACCATCGTCGGTACGGCGATGATCGCGGCCCACGAGGTGATCTTCCGCATGTCCTCGTTCTGCGCGACGGACGCCTGCGCGAGGTTGGCCTGGAGGATCGAGTTGAGCAGCTCGTCGAAGCCGAGGACCTGCTCCTGGACCCGGGCGAGGTGGTCGGCGACGTCCCGGAAGTACTTCTGGATGTCGGGGTCCACCAGCCGCATCGGCCGCTCGCTGAGCAGCTGCATGGGGCGCAGCAGCGGGGCGACGGCCCGCTTGAACTCCAGCACCTCCCGCTTGAGCTGGTAGATCCGCGCCGAGTCGACACCGCGCGAGACCTTGCCGCCGCGTCCCGGCGTGAACACCTCGGTCTCCACCTCGTCGATGTCGTCCTGCACCGCGTCGGCGACCGCCACATAGCCGTCGACGACATGGTCGGCGATCGCGTGCAGCACCGCCGAGGGGCCCTTCGCGAGCAGTTCGGGGTCGTCCTGGAGCCGGTGCCGCAGCGCCCTGAGCGAGCCCTGGCCGCCGTGCCGGACGGTGATGAAGAAGTCCCGGCCGGTGAAGCACATGACCTCGCCGGTCTCGACGATCTCGCTGTTGGCGGTGAGTTCGTCGTGTTCGACGTAGTGGATGGTCTTGAAGACGGTGAACAGGGTGTCGTCGTAGCGCTCCAGCTTGGGCCGCTGGTGGGCCTGGACGGCGTCCTCGACGGCGAGCGGGTGGAGCCCGAACTCCGCGGCGATACCGGAGAATTCGGCCTCGCTCGGCTCGTGCAGGCCGATCCACACGAACCCGCCGTCGCGGCGCACCTGGCGCATCGCCTCGTGCGGGCTCGTCTGCTGCTCGGTCGGCACACGCCGGCCGTCGCGGTAGACGGCGCAGTCGACGACGGCGGAGGGCGTCGAGGGGTCGCGCGTCGCGTCGTACGCGCCGGTGTCCTTGCGCAGCGAGGGACGCGACGGGCGTACGGCGGCACGCAGGTCACGGATCATCGACATGGCAGGCTCCTTCGTGACGGGCAACAAAGGGCGCCGGCGAGGGCTGGAACCACCCGGAATGAGGACGTCCTGCTGTAGGTGTTTGGCACGTCCACAAAGCGGGGAGCACCGCACCATCGCGGTGGCGAGCTTCGCTACTGATTCAGCTACTGCTGGCGATCAGGCAGATCAGACAGATCAGGCAAAACGAACGAAGTGCTCTTCCGCACGAAGACGCGAACGTGAAAGGCGGCGGTTGCCGAGAGTCACAGAGCTGCATCAGCGGCCGGAAGAACGAGTGGTACTACCAGGTCGACTTCGATCCATGACAGCCCCACCTCCTCCGGCCGGTCCCTCGTAAGGGACGATCCATTCCCGCAAGGGAGTCTCACAAGGCGTCGCGACTCGATCGCTACGCTTCTGCGTGCTGCCCCGACGACCGGGCCAGAGTACCAGCAGGCCGAAGTGTCAAGGCGCTGCTTTGCCCGGTACTGACGAGTTCTATGCTCGCCGCATGGCAGATGTTCTTCCTCTGGTCGAGGCCCGGTTGCGCAGCGCGCTGGGCGAGCCGGACGCGCGCGCGGCGGTCACCTTCCTCGGCACGGACCGCATCGAGGTGCTCCGCTTCACCGACGGGGACGTCGTCCGCTACGCCACGCTCGGCATGTCCGCCCAGCCGATGGGCGACCCCACCGCGATGCTCGCCGACCCGGTCAAGGGTCCGCGCGCCGAACTGCTCGTCTCCGTACGGGCGGGGCTCGCCGACACCGACAAGGTGCTCCGCCCGCTCGCCGTGCTCGCCGCGTCCCCGCAGGTCGAGGGCGTGGTCGTGGCCCCGGGTGCCTCGCTCGACGTGGGTGAACACCTGTGGCCCGGCGCCCCGTTCACCTCGGTCCTGGTCGCCGAGCCGGGCGGCCTGGTCGAGGACCTGGAGCTCGACGAGCCCCTCGACCCGGTCCGCTTCCTGCCGTTGCTCCCCATGACCCCCAACGAGGCCGCCTGGAAGCGCGTCCACGGTGCCCAGGCCCTCCAGGAGCGCTGGCTGACGAACGGGACGGACCTCAGGGATCCGTCCCGGAAATCCGTCCCGCTGGAGTGAGCCGCGCGTGAGCAAGCTCACCAAGTGGTCACCGTGAGCCGTCAGTTGGCGAAGACCGTGACACTGTCCTCGACCGCGTGCCTCGGCTCCAGCTCCTGCGCCTCATGGGTGAGCGCCTTGCGCCGTACGACGACCACGAGCGCGCCCAGTACCGCGGTCACCGCCGCCACCACGAACGGGACGTGGATGTCGGTCCACTCCTCGATCTTCGGCGCGAAGTAGGGCGCCGCGGCCGCCGCGAACCAGCGCACGAAGTTGTAGCCGGCGCTCGCCACGGGCCGCGGGGCGTCCGACACGCCGAGCGCCAGCTCCGTGTAGACCGTGTTGTTCACGCCGATGAAGGCGCCGGACAGGATCGTGCACACGATGGCCGCGGTGTGGTCGCCGTAGCCGAGGACGAGCACGTCGAGCGCGAGCAGGACCAGCGAACCGCCGAGCACCTTCAGGGAGCCGAACCGCTCCTGGAGGCGCGGTGCGACGAACACCGAGAAGACGGCGAGCAGGACACCCCAGGCGAAGAACACGGCACCCGACTTGTACGGGGTCATGTCCAGCACGAACGGGGTGAAGGCCAGCACGGTGAAGAACGTGTAGTTGTAGAAGAAGGACGAGACCGCGGCCGAGGCGAGCCCGCCGTGGCCGAGCGCCCTGATCGGGTCGAGCAGGGAGGTCTTGCGGGCCGGCTTCGGCTGCTCCTTCAGGAACGCCGTGACGCACAGGAAGCCGACGGCCATCAGGAAGGCCGTACCGAAGAACGGGTAGCGCCAGCTCGCGTCGCCGAGGAGGGCGCCGAGCAGGGGGCCGCACGCCATGCCGAGGCCGAGGGCGGACTCGTACAGCAGGATCGCCGCCGCGCTGCCGCCGGCCGCCGCGCCGACGATGACGGCGAGGGCGGTGGAGACGAACAGGGCGTTGCCCAGGCCCCAGCCGGCCCGGAAGCCGACCAGTTCGCCGACCGAGCCCGAGGTGCCCGCGAGTCCGGCGAAGACCACGACGAGGGCGAGGCCGAGCAGCAGGGTCTTCTTGCCGCCGATGCGGCTGGAGACGAAGCCGGTGACCAGCATCGCGATCGCGGTGATCAGGAAGTACGAGGTGAACAGGAGGGACACCTGGCTCGCCGTGGCGTCCAGGCCCTTCGCGATCGACGGCAGGATCGGGTCCACGAGTCCGATGCCCATGAAGGCGACGACGGACGCACCCGCCGTCGCCCACACGGCCTTCGGCTGGCGCAGGATGCCGCCGGCTCCCGCATCGAAGGGGTCCATGGTCGTCCTCCACTCCTCACGGAGATAGTTGGTATATACACATAGTAAGTTAGGTCAGCTAAATAATGCAAGGCGCATCTAGTTCTCTCTGGTGAGGCCCCGGCAACCCGTTCCGTCCGGACGGGTGATCGTCCTTGACGTGGCGGAGCGAGGGTAGGACCGTGGGGCCCTATGAGGGGCGAACCCAGTTGCCCGAAGTGTGGTGGCCGGGTCAGGGCTCCCGGACTCTTCGCCGATTCCTGGCAGTGCGACGTGCACGGGACGGTGCATCCGTTGCAGCCCGTGACCCCGCCCAGCGTCGAGGCCCTCGGTGTCGTGGTGCATCGCACGCAGGTGCCGGTGTGGATGCCGTGGCCGCTGCCGGTCGGCTGGCTCTTCACGGGCGTGGCCTGCGCGGGCGACGACCGCAGCGGAGGTCGTGCGACGGCTGTGGCGTGCACCGGTCCCGGCCCGCTCGGGGGTGTCGGCGAGCTGATCCTCGTGGCCGAGGAGCTCGGTGTCGGACTCGGGGCGCGCTACGCCGGGATGGACGGGCCGGACCCCGGGCCCTACATGAACGTGGAGAAACCGCCGCAGGTGAAGGTGCTCGCCGCCGGCCGGCCGACGCCGCTGTGGCATGTCTCGGGGGCGCCGGAGGACCGGGCGGTGTTCGCGGGGGAGGCGCTGGGGCTGTGGCTGTGGGCCGTGGTGTGGCCCGAGCAGTCCGGACTGCTGATGTACGACGAACTGGTGCTGACGGACCTGCGGGACGCCGGGGCGGAAGTGGAACTGGTGCCCTGCGGGGCGTTGTCGCCGCGCTTGCTGAAGCCGTAGGGCCCACCGGGGCAGGGCGTCCGCCGCCGGGCGGGTGCGGGCCGCCCCCCTCCTGCCGGCCACCGGCCCGTTGCTCGTCGTGGCTGGTCGCGTCCACGCGGCGGAGTCGCACGTCGGCACGACCCCGCGCCACTCGGGGTTACGCTTGGGTGTCCCTTCCCGTGCCCGGTCCGTTGGAGTTCTTCGTCGTGCGCATCGATCTGCACTGCCACTCCACGGCGTCCGACGGGACCGACACGCCCGCCGAACTGGTGCGCAACGCCGCCGCTGCCGGGCTGGACGTCGTCGCCCTCACCGATCACGACACCACCCGCGGGTACCGCGAGGCCATGGCCGCGCTGCCCGCCGGGCTCACCCTCGTCACCGGGGCCGAGCTGTCCTGCCGGATCGACGGGGTGTCCATGCACATGCTGGCCTACCTGTTCGACCCCGAGGAGCCGGAGCTGCTCGCCGAGCGGGAGCTCGTGCGGGACGACCGGGTGCCCCGGGCGCGCGGGATGGTGGCCAGGCTCCAGGAGCTGGGCGTGCCCGTCACCTGGGAGCAGGTGGCGCGGATCGCCGGTGACGGTTCGGTCGGGCGGCCGCACGTCGCCACCGCGCTCGTCGAGCTCGGGGTCGTACCGAGCGTGGACGACGCCTTCACGCAGGACTGGCTGGCCGACGGCGGCCGCGCCCACGTGGAGAAGCACGAGACCGACCCTTTCGAGGCGATCCGGCTGGTCAAGGGGGCCGGCGGGGTCACCGTCTTCGCCCACCCCGGCGCGAGCAAGCGCGGCCGCACCGTCCCGGAGTCCGCGATCGCCGAGATGGCCGCCGCCGGCCTCGACGGCATCGAGGTCGACCACATGGACCACGACGAGGACACGCGCGTACGGCTGCGCGGGCTCGCCGCCGACCTGGGCCTGCTCGTCACCGGGTCCAGCGACTACCACGGCAGCCGCAAGACGGTCGCCCTCGGTGAGTACACGACGGACCCCGAGGTCTACGGGGAGATCACGCGGCGGGCGACGGGCGCGTTCCCCGTCCCCGGGACCGGCGGAATCTGAGGTCCCACCCCGCTTCCCTTCACCCGGCGCCGCTGGCCGTGTCCGTGCCCGGCGCCGTGTTCCACCCCGTTCCGTAAGGCCAGTTCCACCATGTTCGACGTCGCCGTCTTCGGCTCGCTCTTCCTCACCCTGTTCGTGATCATGGATCCGCCCGGCATCACCCCGATCTTCCTCGCGCTGACCGCCGGCCGGCCCGGCAAGGTGCAGAAACGGATGGCCTTCCAGGCCGTCTGCGTGGCGGGCGGGGTCATCGCCGTCTTCGGGCTCCTGGGCCACCAGATCCTGAACTACCTGCATGTCTCCGTGCCCGCGCTGATGATCGCGGGCGGGCTGCTGCTCCTGCTGATCGCGCTCGACCTGCTCACCGGCAAGACCGACGAGCCGAAGCAGACCAAGGACGTCAACGTGGCGCTCGTACCCCTCGGCATGCCCTTGCTGGCGGGACCGGGTGCGATCGTCTCCGTCATCCTGGCCGTGCAGAAGGCCCACAGCGTCGCCACCCAGGTCTCGGTGTGGACGGCGATCCTGGCCATCCATGTCGTGCTGTGGCTGGTGATGCGGTACTCGCTGCTGATCATCCGGGTCATCAAGGACGGCGGGGTCGTGCTGGTGACACGGCTCGCGGGCATGATGCTCTCCGCGATCGCCGTGCAGCAGATCATCAACGGGATCACGCAGGTGATCCAGGGGAGCTGAACCTCCCGGGACATGCGCAGAGCCCCCGCCCGGCGTCGATGCCCGGCGGGGGCTCTGAAGCTTCAGCGGTGATCCGCGTCTGTATAGGTGGGGTTACGAGGCCGAGGTGTCGGCCGGACGGATCCAGAGCCGCTGTCCTATGGCGGCGGCCTGCTGAACGATCCGGTTGACGGAGGCGGCGTCCACGACAGTGCTGTCCACGGGCGTGCCGTCGACGTCGTCGAGTCGCATGATTTCGAAGCGCATGGCTTCTCCCTTCGTCTGGTCATCCTCCTGCGGAGAATTACTGCGTACAGAGGTAGTCAACGGGGTTCGTGTTACAAACATTCCCTACGCTAAAGAAATTTTTCGAACGGCTAACTACTGACCGGTAAGTGAGTCTTCGGAGACTCCTTGGGACCGGTTGTGTTCGCAGCGTGACCGCCGGGACAATGGAGGCGATGAACGACGACCTGGCGTCCCTGAGCGCCCGCATCGACCGCACCAACGAGCTGCTCACTCGCATGCTCGCCGAGGTGGCGAAGACGCCCTCGACGCATGCGATCTTCGTCGACGCGGGTTACCTCTACGCGGCCGCGGGGCGACTCGTCACCGGCACCGAGGACCGTCGCGCCTTCGACCTCGACGCCGAGGGACTGATCGAGGCCCTCATCGACCGGGCCCGCACCATCTTCGCGGACAGCCGACTGCTCAGGGTCTACTGGTACGACGGCGCGCGACGCCGCATCCACACGGCGGAGCAGCAGTCCATCGCCGAGCTCCCGGACGTCAAGGTCCGGTTGGGCAACCTCAACGCCAACAACCAGCAGAAGGGCGTCGACTCACTGATCCGCTCCGACCTGGAGTCCCTGGCCCGCCACCGCGCGATCAGCGACGCGGCACTCCTCGGCGGCGACGAGGACCTGGTCTCGGCGGTGGAGGCGGCCCAGGGCTACGGCGCCCGCGTCCACCTGTGGGGCATCGAGGCACCGGAGGGCCGCAACCAGGCCGAACCCCTCCTGTGGGAGGTCGACAGCCAGCGCACCCTCGACCTCGACTTCTTCAAGCCGTACGTCTCCCGGCGGGCCGCCGTCCCCTACGAGGCGACGGCCACCCGGCCGGCCCGCGACGACGTCCGCTTCGTGGGCGCGCAGATCGCCGCGAAGTGGCTCGCGGAGCGCGGGCGGGCGGCGCTCCAGGAGCTCCTGCCCGGGCACCCCTATCTGCCGGGCTCGGTGGACCAGGACCTGCTGGTGGAGGCGGAGGGGCTGCTCCAGTACTCCCTGCGCGGCCAGTCCGATCTGCGGCGGGCGCTGCGGGACGGGTTCTGGGAGCACTTGCAGGCGCAGTACTGAGCGCCTATCGGCCGAGGGCGTCCCAGAAGTCGGCCAGGGCGTGAGCCGTGGGCAGCGGCTCGTCGGCGTTGGGGGAGTGGTCGGCACCCGGGATCACCGTGCGGCGGGCGCGCAGCCGTACGGCCATGTCGTCGAGGAGGGGCACCGGCCAGGTGTCGTCCTGCGAGCCGGACAGCACGTGGAACGGCAGCGGGACGGCGGCGAGTTCCTCCACGAGGTCCGGTTCCGTGCACAACTGACGGCCGGTCGCGAGGAGTTGGGCGGGCTTGTTGCCGAGCCAGCGGCGCCGCAGCTGTACGACGTCCCCGATGCCCTTGGCGAGACCGCCGACCTCCTCCGGCGGGCCCATGGCCAGGATCGCGTCCCACACCTCGGCCATCGTCATCACACCGAGCGCGTCCCGCAGCAGTTTCACCCGCTGCTGCTGGGAGTCGGAGATCTGCGCGGGGCCCGAGGAGACGAGGGTGAAGGAGAGGAAGGGGGAGTGGTCGAGCAGTACGGCGGCGCGCGCGATCTGACCGCCCAGGGAGTGCCCCACCAGGTGCACGGGGGTGTCGAGTGCGGCCGCCTGGGCGAGCACGTCCCGCGCCAACTCGCCGCGTGCGTAAGCGGATTCGTCGGTCTCCGGCCCGTCCGACTCGAACTGTCCGCGCCCGTCCACGGCCACGATCCGGTAGCCGCGCGCGGTGAGCGGTTCGTGGAGCAGCGTGAAGTCCTCCTTGCTGCCCGTGAAGCCGGGGAGCAGCAGCGCGGTGCCCTTCGGGGTGACGCCGTCGGGCACGGCCGAATCCACGACCGCGAACTCGCCGCGCGTGGTGCGCAGGGGGTAGGCGCGGGCGCCTGGCGGCAGGGCGAAGACGGCTCGGGTGCTCACGGGGTGAGGGTATCGGGCGGGGGTGGGA
>NZ_LJBR01000003.1 GCF_001282115.1 Streptomyces sp. NRRL B-24085
GTGGAGGTGTCGCGCACTTTTTCCCGCACCCCAAGCACCCCAAGCCCCCCAACCCCACGCACCCCGGGCGGCCGTGCGGTCCCTCAGGTCAGCAGGTCCTCCACCTGCGCCTCACCCTCCCGGTACCGCCGGGCGATCTCCCCGCTGCACTCGTCCGCCGTGCGCTGGAGCCGCTGTCGGCGGCCCGAGACCTGCTGCTCGTAGCGCACGAGCCGGGCCATCGCGGTGGTCAGTTCCAGATCGGTGCGGGCGGAGAGGTCCGAGAGCTCGACCTCGGCGAGCATCTCGGCGGCCAGCAGCCGGTACTCCTCGCTGTGCGGGGTGCCCAGCCGGACGTGGCGGGCCGAGGAACGGTGGCGGGCCGGGGCGTCGGTGAGGATCTCCGGGAGCCGCTCGACCACGGATGCCTCCGGGAGCCGTTCGAGCACCGAGCGCGTCGGTGACCTGCGCAGCAGCTCCGCGCGGAGGATGTCGATACGGCCCTGGAGCAGCCGTCGGACATAGCTGAGGTCGGCCTCGTCCCGCTGGGCGTCCCTGCGCAGGGCGCGCAGTTCGGGCAGGCTCAGCGTGGCGAGGTCCTGCTCGGGTGGATCGGGGGGCAGCAGGGGGCTGTCCGAACGCTGCGCGGGCGGCCGGAGCGGCTCCGGTTCCGACCTGTGGGCAACGCGGACGGGCCCGGAGTGCTGCCCGGTACTCGGTGTGCTCATGCGCCTCTACCGTCCCCTCGACCGGCGTGTGGAAGCATCGTGCCACCCCAAGTGGCCGCTATGTGACCGAGTGCCCCCGAACGGCCCCCAACGGCCCCAGATGGGGGGTTAAGGATCAAAAACAAACCCGAACACCGCCGCTCACCCGGTGACCGGCATGATGGGCACATGCGTGCAGTGGTGCAGAGGGTGGACGGCGCGAGCGTCGTCGTCGACGGGGAGACGGTCGGGGAGATCAGCGGCGAGGGACTGTGCGTCCTCGTCGGGGTCACCCACGAGGACACCAAGGAGAAGGCGGCCCAACTCGCCCGCAAACTCTGGTCGGTGCGGATGCTGCACGACGAGAAGTCGTGCAGCGACATCGACGCCCCGCTGCTGGTGATCAGCCAGTTCACGCTGTACGGCGACGCCCGCAAGGGCCGCCGCCCCACCTGGAACGCCGCCGCCCCCGGCGAGGTCGCCGAGCCCCTCGTCGAGGAGGTCGTCGCCCAGCTCCGCGCGCTGGGCGCGACGGTGGCCACGGGCCGTTTCGGCGCCCGGATGCGGGTCTCCCTGACGAACGACGGCCCGTTCACGGTCCTGCTGGAGATGTGAAGCTCAGGGCTCCACGACCACTTCCTGGGCAGCGGCCGTCGTGTCGGCGACGAGCCGGGCGTCCACCGGGACGTTCCGTTTGACCAGGGCGAGCGCGACCGGTCCGAGCTCGTGGTGGCGTACGGACGTCGTCACGAAACCGATCTTGCGGCCCTCGGCGCCCTCGTCCGCGAGCCGGATGTCGGCGCCGGCGGGCGGCAGATGGACCTCGCTGCCGTCCAGGTGCAGGAAGACCAGGCGCCGCGGCGGCTTGCCCAGGTTCTGGACGCGGGCGACGGTCTCCTGGCCTCGGTAGCAGCCCTTCTGGAGATGGACGGCCGTACCGATCCAGCCCAGCTCGTGCGGGATGGTGCGGTGGTCGGTCTCGAAGCCGAGGCGGGGACGGTGGTGCTCGACGCGCAGCGCCTCGTAGGCGAGCAGGCCGGCCGCGGGACCGGACTTCTCGGCGTACGACTCCAGGTCCGCGCGGGGCAGGAACAGATCACGGCCGTACGGCGTCTCGCGTACGACGACCCCCTCCGGCACCTCGGCGATGGAACCGGCGGGCAGGTGGACGACCGCGAACTCGTCCGTGCGGTCGGCGACCTCGACCCGGTAGAAGAACTTCATCGACTCCAGGTACGCGATCAGCGCGCCCTGGGTGCCGGGTTCGACGTGGGCCCAGACGGTCGTGCCGTCGTCGACGAGGTACAGCGCGTGCTCGATGTGCCCGTGCGCGGAGAGGATCAGCGCCTCGGTGGCCTGGCCCGTGGGCAGGTCGCTGACGTGCTGGGTGAGCAGCAGGTGCAGCCAGCTGAGGCGGTCCTCGCCGGAGACGGACACGACCCCGCGGTGCGAGAGGTCGACGAATCCGGTGCCGTCGGCGAGGGCGCGCTGCTCGCGGAACAGGTCGCCGTAGTGCGCGGCGACGCCTTCGTCCACGCCCTCGGCGGGGACGGCGCCGGGCAGGGACAGCAGAGGGCTCTTCATATGACTAAGCCTACGACTCGGTAGTTGAAGCCTTGAGAGAACAGTCCTTGCAGCGGCCGAAGATCGCGAAGTGCTTCATGTCGGTCTCGAAGCCGAACTCCTGCCGGAGCTTCGCGGTGAAGTCGGCGGCCACCTCGATGTCCGCCTCGATGACGTTCTCGCAGTCGCGGCAGACCAGGTGGATGTGGTGGTGGCGGTCGGCGAGGTGGTACGTCGGCGCCCCGTGCCCGAGGTGGGCGTGGCTGACCAGCCCGAGCTCCTCCAGGAGCTCCAGGGTCCGGTAGACCGTGGAAATGTTGACCCCCGACGCCGTCTTCTTCACTTCCGTGAGGATGGCGTCGGGGGTCGCGTGCTCCAGGGTGTCCACGGCTTCGAGGACAAGCTGGCGCTGCGGCGTCAGCCGGTAGCCGCGCTGCCTGAGGTCGCTCTTCCAGTCGGTGCTCACCACACCGGAAAGTCTAGGACCTCCCGGTGCGGGACCTACTTGAAGAAGGCGATCCCGTCGTCCGGCATATCGTCGGGGAGGGCCTTGGCCCAGCGCTCGACCTCTTCCGGGGTGACGACCTTCTTCAGGTGGGCCGACATGTAGGGCCGCAGCTCGACCTCGGGGGTCTGCTTCTCGCCGACCCACATGAGGTCGCTCTTGACGTAGCCGTAGAGCCGCTTGCCACCGCTGTAGGGCCCCGAGGCGGCCGTGCGCGCGACGGCGTCGGTCACCAGGTCGATCTGCGGCTTCTGGTCGGCCATCTCGCCGTACCAGATCTCCACGACGCCGTCGTCGCGGACCATCGTCACCTCGACCTTGCGGTCGGAGTCGATGCGCCAGAAGCCGTGCTCGGTCTCCAGCGGGCGGACCTTGTTGCCGTCATTGTCCAGGACCCAGGTCCGGGACGCGTACTCCAGGAAGTCCCGGCCGTCGTGGCTGAAGGTCACTTCCTGGCCGAAGTTGCACTTCTCCGAGCCCGGGAAGTCGTGCACGCCCGCGCCGGCCCAGTTGCCGAGCAGGAAGGCGAGCGGGACGAGGTCCTTGTGGAGGTCGGACGGGATCTCGATCATGAGTGGCGGTTCCTAGAGGGGGGTCAGCGCTGGCCCTGGTACAGCTTCTTCACGGTCAGGTAGGCGAAGGCGAGGACGCCGACGCAGACCAGGACCAGCAGGGCTTCGAAGAAGATCTCCACGGGGTGCTCCTCGGATGAGCGGAGTGCGGTGCATGTACACGGGCCGGGCCCCAGCTTACGCGGCCGTGAGGCGGCGGGCGGGGCGAGGCTCCCGTACGGGGTTCAGCCCAGGAGCTGGGCCTGGAGGGTCACCGTCTGCTGGAAGGGGACCGCCGGCGCCGAGCCCTTGCGGGACTGGAGGATCACCGCGAAGACGTCCCCCGCCGCGAGATAGCCCTCACGGACCTGCTCGCTGCCGTACGGCTTCGGCTCCTCGAAGGCGGTGCGGGTGATCCCGGACACGGCGGCCGCGGCCGGGAAGTCCTCGTCGTAGACGGCCTCGGCGGCACCGCGCACCTGGTAGGTCGGGCTGGTGTACGCCTGGACCTCGCTCGCCAGCTTGGACTCCACGACGTTCGCCGTACCGAACTGGAGCAGGTAGATCCTGGTCCGGGTGCCGTCCGGCATGGTCCAGCCGCGGGCCGCGATGTGGCGCAGGCCGGTGTCGACCAGCCTCTGTCCGAGATGCTCCCGGTGCTCCTTCAGCTCGAACTCCGCCAGGAAGTCCTTCGTCGCCAGCCAGCCGTCCGAGCCCCGCAACGCCGTGTTCTCCTCGGCCCCCTCGGGCGCGGGCAGGAGGAGGGCGCGCAGGTCGGCGTAGTGGGCCTCGGCCGCGTTGCCCGCGGCGAAGGGGCCGGGGCTGCCGGACGGCAGCGGCGGCTTCGTGAGCCGGGGATAGTCCCAGCGCCCGTCGGACAGGGTGGACAGCCCCGGTACGTCCGTGCGCTCCATCCCGGAGATCCCGTACGCCGTCGCCGTGCCGGCCGTCGCGAGGACCACGGCGGCCGCGGTCCAGCGCAGTACGGCGCGCAGCACCCGGCGGTCCTTCTTCACGCCGGCCGGTGCCGGTGCGTGCTGCGGCGGCACGTCGGGCTGCGGAGGTACGGCGGACTGCGGGGGCACGGCGGGCTGCGGGGGTGCGGCGGCGGCCTGCTGCTGCTCGGTCACACCGCCTCCCCGGGCTCCGCGATGCGGTCGAGCTGGGTACGGACGAGCATCGCGACCCCCTTGCTGTCGAGTGGGTGGGCGCCGTACGCCGTGACGGAGACCAGGACGTCTCCCACGTAGGCGGAGCAGAGCATCATGTCGAGGTCCTCGTCGTCGTCCGCGGACAGCCGGAAACAGCGGGCGTCCTCGTGGCCCTTGATCTTCGGTCCGTCCTCGAAGACGTCCAGGGCCGCGAGGAAGTCGTTCTGGGCCCTGGAGCTGTTGCGGACCGCCGCCCGGTTCGCCATCTGGGCGAGCACGACGCTGACCGAGTAGATGCCGTCGTTCGTGGAGGCGGCGGAGGTCTTCCCGCTGTAGTAGCTGCGCATGGCCATGCCGGAGATGCGCTGCCGGTCGATCTGCCGCTCCAACTGCTTGCGCTGGCTGCGGGGCAGGCCTCGCAGTGCCTCCTTGCGCAGGGCCGTGGCGCGGGCGCCGCTGAGCTGCGCGTCGGCCCCGAACTGGGCCAGGTCGGGGCCCCGGACCCAGCCGTCGGTGCCGTACGGGACGAGCATGCCGGCGAGCCCCCGCTGGGTCACCGCCGCCTTCTCCTCGACCTTGGCCGCGGGGAACTTCCAGGTCGGGGCCCCGGCGTCACGGTCGGCTCCCCGCACGGTCACCACCGTGCCGCCCACCCCGGTCACCAGCGCCGCGACCAGCAGGACCGAACCGGCGACAGCGGCGACGCGGCCGCGCCGTGCAGGCCCGCGGACCGGGGCGCCGGCCGGCACGGGGGCCTCGGCGACGGGCGGCGGTGCGGTCTCCGGCGTCTTCTCCTGCTCCGGTGCGGTCTCCGGCGTACTCCCCTGCTCCGGTGCGGTCTCCGGCGTCTTGCCCTGCTCCGGTGCGGTCCGCGGGTCCGTTCCCGGTGTCTCGTCCACGGTCACAGCCGCTCCATCTGCCGCTCAGCAAGGTCCATGATCATCTTCTTGGTGATCGACTTGGTCCCGTAGATCCAGACCTCCATCGACACGTCCCCGCGCCATGCGTGCGCCTCGGCCGTGTACTGGGGCAGATAGCCCGGCTCAATGTCCGGCCGGGTGTGCACGTAGGCCATGCCGTCGCCGGTCCCGGGGATCGACCAGCTGTCGGTGGCGGTCTCCTCCTCGGCCCAACCCTGGTGGATGAGACTGGAGTCGAGGGCGGCCATGGAGTCCTCCTGGCGGTACTGGACCAGCCGTATCTCCACGTTGTACGAGCTGCCGACCTCCCAGCCGACCACGGCGGACCTGCGGAACTCGTCGCCGACGAGGTCGGTGAACTTCTCACCGGGATCGGTGAATTCGTTCGCGTACGCGGCGATGTCCAGCCAGCCGTCACCGATCCAGTCGGCCTCCTTGGTCCCCGTGGGCTTCGTCAGCAGCAGCTTGCGCAGATCGCCCTCGGTCTTCACCCGCCGGTCCTGCGCGGCCGACAGGGGTTCGGGACCCGGGCCCTTCGCCTGTGCCAGCACCGGCTGGGACAGCGAGGGCAGCTTCGTCGGCTCGCGGTCCGCCTGGATCACGTAGCCGACGCAGCTTCCGGCGACGACGCCGAGTACGGCCGCGCCAGCGATCAACAGAGTCGTACGGCCCCGGCGGCGCCCGCCGGATCTCTCTTCGGGTCTCTCTTCGGGTACTTCCAACGCGTCCCCCACAGGACATGAAGCGCGCATTCCATATGCGCGCTCCACAGGAGACCCATGGCCAACACCCAGAGTTGTACGAAAGGTTGATCACGATCCGGACACGTCCGGAACGGCATGCCGGCGCAACCACTCAGGCGAGGAGCTGCGTCTGCAAGGCCAGGGTCTGCACGAACGGCACGGTGTCCACGGTCCCCTCGCGGGACAGGAGCACCACGGCCACCACATCCCCGGCGGACAGGTAGGCCTGCCGGACGTGCTCGGCGCCGTACGGCCGGGTCTCGTCGTACACGGAGCGACGGATCTCGGCGATGCCGGATGCGTCGGGGAAGTCCGCGTCGTGGACGGCCCGTTCGGCGCCGCGCACCCGGTGGCCCGGCGCGCCCTGGCGTGCCAGCTGTTGGTGGAACAGGTCGTCCGCGACCGCGGCCGTGCCGAAGCGGAGCAGGTAGACACGGGTGTGCGTGCCGTCCTCGGTGGTCCAGCCGCGTGCGGCCACATGCCGCAGACCGGTGTCGACGAGCGTCTGCCGGAGCGCGGCCCGGTCCGGCTCGGCGTACTCCGCCAGGAAGTCGTCGGTCGCCAGCCACCCCTCGGAGCCGCGCAGTGCCCGGTCCTCCACCGCACCCTTCGGCGCGGGCAGCACCAGGGCCCGCAGATCCGCGTGATGGGCACCCGGGTCGTCCTCGTCGGCGAACGGGGCGGGACTGTCGGAGGGCAGCGGCGCAGCGCTCAGGCGCGGGTACTCCCACAGGCGCTCCGTCGGCGCCGCGAGGCCGGGCACGTCCTCCCGGTCCAGGCGGGTGATGCCGTACGCGGTGGCGGTCCCTCCCACCGCGAAGACGGCCACGACGGCGATCCAGCGCAGGGCGGACACGGCCCTCGTCCTCTTCACAGCCGCTCCATCTGCTGTTGGGCCAGGTCCATGATCGTCCCCATGGGGACCGGGTCGGCGCCGTAGACCCAGATGTGCAGGGAGAGGTCGCCGCGCGACGCGTGCGCCTCCGCACTGAGACCGGGGGCGACGGCGGACTCGGCGGACGGCTCCGGGTGGACGTACGCCCTGCCCCCGCCGGTGCCGGGGATCGGCCGGCTCTCGACGTCCAAATCCTCCTGCGCCCAGAAGCGGGTGCTCTCGCTGTCGTCCTCGGGCGCCGCCGGAACCTCCTTCTGGCCGAACTGGACGAGGCAGATCTCCACCTCGTGGTCGCCCGTGTCCCAGCCGGTGACCGCTGCCCGGAGGAACTCCTGCTCTTCGAGGTAGGTCGCGCCGGCCTCGGGGTGCTCCCACGTGGCCGCGTAGTCCTCCAGGTACATCCAGCCCTGGGGCGCCACCCAGTCCGGCGTGGTCGCCCCGCTCGGCTTCGTCAGCAGCAGCTCCCGAAGATCCCCGTCGTTCCTGACCTTGCGGTCCTGCTCGGCGCTGAGCGGCTCCGGCTGCGGGCCACGGGCCCGCGGGAGGTCCGGCTGGACGAGCAGGGGCAGCTTCGGCTCCCGGGCCGCCTGGACCAGGTAGCCGGCGCATGTCCCGGCGACGACACCGAGTACGGCCGCGGCGGCGACCACCTGTCTCTTCGGGTCCCTCACGTACGTCTCCCCAGGGCGTGTGCCGCGCACTCCGCGTGCGCGCCGCACAGGAGACCGCTGGTCAGCGCCTCGGGTTGCGGCGGGGCCGGTCACGATCCGGACACGCCGGCCGAGGCGTCTGCTGCCGCCGGCGGTGATCGTCGCGGCGGTCCCGCCGCCGTCGCACTACGCTGCCCGCATGGCGAAGAAGCTCGTGATCAAGGTGACCGCCGGGGCCGACGCACCCGAGCGCTGTTCGCAGGCGTTCACCGTGGCGGCGGTGGCCGTGGCCAGTGGGGTGGACGTCTCGCTGTGGCTGACCGGGGAGTCGGCGTGGTTCGCGCTGCCGGGGCGGGCCGCGGAGTTCGAGCTGCCTCACGCGGCCCCGCTGCCCGAGCTGATCGAGGCGCTGCTCGCGGGCGGGCGGGTCACCCTGTGCACCCAGTGCGCGGCCCGCCGGGACATCACGGAGAAGGACGTCATCGAGGGCGTACGGATCGCGGGCGCGCAGGTGTTCGTGCAGGAGGCGCTCGCCGACGGCACGCAGGCGCTCGTCTACTGAGCGAGCTGAGCGGACTGTGCGGGCCCGCGGCCTGTCACAACTGGTCGACAATGCAAGGAACGCCTTACCCGGCGCGGTTAGTCTCACGCTCGACGGCCACCCGTCCGTCGACACCACCGCCGCTCTGGGGGAATCCACCGCATGCGCGCCCTGCGAATACTTCTGATCACCGCCGTGATTCTCGGCGGGCTGTTCGTCGCCGCCGACCGTCTGGCGGTCCACTTCGCGGAGGGCGAGGTCGCGGACCGGCTGAAGACTCAGGAGGGGCTGACCACGACGCCGAGCGTGGACATCAAGGGGTTCCCGTTCCTGACCCAGGTGGCCGGCGGTGAGCTCGACGACGTCGAGGTCGGGATGAAGGACTACGCCGCGGACACCGGGACCAGCGGCGGCACGATCCGCATCGACGACCTGAACGCCGCCATGAAGGGCGTCGCGTTCTCCGGCGACTACAGCTCCGCCACCGCCTCCACCGCCGCCGGCTCGGCGACCATCGCCTACGACCAGCTGCTGAAGGCGGCCGGGTCGCAGGAGGCCCGGCTCCCGCTGGGCGTCACCGCCAAGGTCGTCGGCCTCTCCGACGGCGGGAACGGCAAGATCAAGGTCGACATCAAGTTCAGCGCCCTGGAGAAGCCCGTCTCCGTGCTCAGCACCGTCAGCGTCGTCGACGGCGACACCGTGCGGGTGCACGCCGACTCGATCCCGAGTTTCGGGAACATCACCCTCGCCGATTCCGACTTCCGTTCGGTCGCCGACTTCGACCAGAAGGTCGAGGGTCTGCCCGGCGGCATCAAGCTCGACAAGGTCGAAGCGGGTGCGAACGGTGTGGAGATCGCGGTGAAGGGTTCGGACGTCAAGCTCGCCGGGTAGGACGAGCCTCGGGCCGGACCCCGCTCGTCCGACAGGCGAGACGGTGACGTCCGTACCGTAGATGTGATGACGGCTACAGCCGCCCGGGAACCGTGGGAGCGCGGCCCGGGCGGCTTTCTGGTCCCACATCCCGGACGATCGCATCTCAGCATGCGACACACCGGTGACATGCCGGTATGTCCGTCCCTACGATCGACCACTATGAAGCGACAGGCGGATCTCACGAAGCGGCGGGCAGTAGACCTGTGCCGCGTCGCCGCCATGCTCTGTCGCCCCTTCTGAGCGGACGGCACCGGCCTCCGCATCTCCTTGCCCTGGCGTCCCAGGGCATCCGTGCGCCCCGCGCACCCTTCCGCACGCCCCGCCGCAACTGCCCCGGAGGAGAAAGAGCATGAGCCGCAGCGACGTCCTGGTCGACGCCGACTGGGTCGAGGCCAACCTCGACAACCCGAACATCGCGATCGTGGAGGTGGACGAAGACACGTCCGCCTACGAGAAGAACCACATCCGCAATGCCATTCGGATCGACTGGACCAAGGACCTGCAGGACCCGGTCCGCCGCGACTTCGTCGACCAGGAGGGCTTCGAGAAGCTCCTCTCGGCGAAGGGCATCGCCAACGACACCCTGGTGATCCTCTACGGCGGCAACAACAACTGGTTCGCGTCCTACGCCTACTGGTACTTCAAGCTGTACGGCCACGAGAACGTCAAGCTGCTCGACGGCGGCCGCAAGAAGTGGGAGCTGGACGCCCGCGAGCTCGTCGAGGAGGTGCCCGAGCGCCCCACGACCGACTACAAGGCCAAGCCCCAGGACACCTCGATCCGCGCCTTCCGCGACGACGTCGTCGCCGCGATCGGCTCGCAGAACCTGGTCGACGTGCGCTCCCCCGACGAGTTCTCCGGCAAGCTGCTCGCCCCGGCCCACCTGCCGCAGGAGCAGTCGCAGCGTCCCGGCCACGTCCCGTCCGCGCGCAACATCCCGTGGTCGAAGAACGCCAACGACGACGGCACCTTCAAGTCGGACGAGGAGCTCAAGGAGCTCTACGCCGAGGAGCAGGTCGACCTCGCCAAGGACACCATCGCGTACTGCCGCATCGGTGAGCGCTCGGCCCTGACCTGGTTCGTGCTGCACGAGCTGCTCGGTGTCGAGAACGTCAAGAACTACGACGGCTCCTGGACCGAGTACGGCTCCCTGGTCGGCGTTCCGATCGAGCTCGGCGCCAACAAGTAAGAGACCCCGTCCAACCCGACCGGCCTTCCTTCCGGTCAGACCCCTCTTTGGAGAAAGACATGTGCGGAGCGAAGGCCGGCGGCCCGGACGCCTCGACGATCAAGCCCGGTGAGACCACGATCCAGGGCCAGGTGACGCGTGACGGCGAGCCTGTGGTGGGCTACGTCCGCCTCCTGGACTCGACCGGCGAGTTCACGGCGGAGGTCCCGACCTCCGCGACGGGCCAGTTCCGCTTCTACGCGGCCGAGGGCACCTGGACCGTCCGCGCCCTGGTTCCCGGCGGCACCGCCGACCGCACGGTCGTCGCCCAGCAGGGCGGGCTCGCCGAGGTCGCGATCGCCGTCTGAGGCAGGTCAACAGGCCGAAGGGCCGTACCCCTGGGGTACGGCCCTTCGGCCTGTCCGGGCCTACGCTGGAACCATGTTGGCGCGACGACGGCATGTCTACTTCGCCATGATGGGCACGTGCATCGGCCTGTTCGTCCTGGCGTGGGGAGTCGTGCGGCTCTGGTCGGTGCCGGTGGCCGTGGGGATGTGCGTGGTCGCCATGGTGATCCCGCCGCTCGCCGCGATGGTCGCCAACCGGCGCGGCCCCGACGACCGCTGGTGGGACGACCCCTCCGGCGACCCCAAGTCCGACGAGTGGTGGGACGAGCTGGACGGGAAGAAGCGCCGGCAGTAGGAAGGCGGGCATGTCGTCTTCCGCGAGGCTGTCCACCGTCGTGCTCGACGCCCACGACGCCCACGAACTGGCCGCCTTCTACCAGCGCCTGCTCGGGTACGTGGTGCGCGCCGAGGAGCCCCACTGGGTGCTCATCGGCCCGCCGCCCGGCACCACGGGCACGTCCCTCGCCTTCCAGACCGAACCCGAGTACGTCCCGCCCGTGTGGCCCACGCGCAAGCCCGGCGACCAGCAGATGATGCTGCACCTGGACATCGAGGTGGACGACCTGGAGGCCGAGACCGCGCGGGCGGTGGCGGAGGGGGCACGGCCGGCCGAGCACCAGCCGCAGGACGACGTGCGGGTGCTCCACGACCCGTCCGGGCACCCCTTCTGCCTGTGGACCGGGACTCCCCCCGCGGCCTAGCCGACCGCGCGGCCCAGGATGTACACGGCCGGGGCCGCCGCGGCCAGGGGCAGGGCCACGCCTGCCGTGAAGTGCACGAAGCGGGACGGGTAGTCGTAGCTCGCGACCCGGTGGCCGATCAGTGCGCACACCGCGGCGCCCGCGCCGAGCAGGGCACCCTTCGCGCCGAGGCCCGTCATCCCGCCGACGGCGATGCCCGCGCCCGCGGCGGCGAGCAGCGCGACGACCACGGAGGCCGGGGTCGGCAGGGGCAGCGCGCGGGCCAGGACCGCCACGGCCACCGCGGCCGCGCCGACCGTCACCGCGTCCGGGTCGGCCGCGAGGTGGCCGGTGGCGACGATCGCCAGGGCCGCCGAGGCGACGGTCGCCATCAGACCGTACATCCGCTCGTCGGGGTCGGCGTGCGAGCGGAGCTGGAGCACCAGGCTGAGCAGGACCCAGACGCCGAGGGTGCCGAGGATCGCCGCGGGGCCGTGCTCCCGGCCGGCCGTCAGCAGGGCCGCGTCCGCCACCAGCGCGCCGAGGAAGGCCAGCGCGATGCCCTGGCGGGCGGGCCACATGCCGTTCAGCCGGAACCAGCCGGCCGCGGTGACGGCCTGGAGGAGGACGAGGGGCACGAGGAGGGCGTACGACCCGACGGCCGCCGCACCGGAGAGCAGCAGGCCGAGCAGCGCGGTGAGCGCGGCGGGCTGCATGCCGGGCTCGATGACCGGGGACCGGCCCTCCAGCCGGGCGCGCTGGGCGTCGGTCACGCGCGCGTTGCCGGCGAGGGTGGCGGGGCCGTACTCGGAGGAGGTGGGGCCCACGGCCGGGGCTGGCTCGCCGGGTCCGGGGGGCGTGGCCGGCGCGGGACCGTAAGCGCCCGGTCCGGGAGCCCCGGCCGCGTGACCGTAGGGCGCCGAGCCGTAGGCGGCCGGACCCTGTCCCGGAGCGGCCGGTCCCTGCCCGCCCGGGTCGTACCCCTGGGACTCCGCGTCGTACGTCTGCTGGGGCAGGTACGACGTCTCCGCGGCACCCGCGACCGGCGCCTGGACCTGGGTCTCCCAGGTCTGGCCCTGCCACTGCTGGGTGTACTGCTGGGCGGCCTGCGGGTCCTCGTACCCCTGCTGGGCGTGGGCCGGCCAGCCCTGCTGCGGGTACTGGTCGTAGCCCTCGTACGGCTGGTTCGTCATCGTCACCCTCCTGCGAACGGCGGGAGCACCTCGACCGTGCCGCCGTCGGCCAGCCGTACCGTCTCATGTCCGCGGGTGCCCACGGGGTCACCGTCGACGAGGAACGAGCATCGCCGCAGGACCCGCACGAGCTCGCCGGGGTGTCGCTCGCGCGCCGCGTCCAGCGCCTCGGCGAGCGTGGCCGCGTCGAACGGCTCCTCGGCGATCCCGGCCGCGGCCTTCGCGGCGGCCCAGTAGCGCACCGTGACCTTTGGCATCCGCTTCCTCAATCGTTCGGTGGTGTACGGGGCCAGGCTAGCCGCCCGCTGTGACAGCCCAGTCCCCGATCCGGTCGAGGAGCTCGTCGCCGACCGCGTGCTCGGCGTGGCCCATGGGCTCGATCCACAGCTCGGCGTGGTCGCCGGCGGCCTCCGCGAGCATCCGCGGGTGGTCCAGGGGGAAGTAGCCGTCGCGGTCGCCGTGGACGATGAGCAGCGGGGTGGGGGCGATCCTCGGGACCGCCTCGACCGGGGAGAGGGGGACCGGGTTCCACTCGCGGTGGTGGATGCGGGTGCGGAAGCCCCAGCGGCCCACCGCGCGGCCCGCGGGGCGGGTGACCAGCCAGTGGAGCCTGCGCATGGGGGCCGTGCCCCGGTAGTACCAGCGGGCCGGCGAGCTGACCGAGACCACCGTGTCCGTGTGCGCGTCCGTGCGGCCGCCGGCCTCCCGCCGGTACAGCGCCGCGTGCCGCAGCACCACCGAGCCGCCCATGGAGAAGCCGACGGTCGCCACGCGTGCGTGGCCGAGTTCGCGGGCCCACGCCACCGCGGCGGCCAGGTCCAGCACCTCGCGGTCGCCGACCGTCGAGCGGCCGCCGGAGGCTCCGTGGCCGCGGAAGGAGAAGGTGACCACGCCCGCGTACCGCGTCAGCGCCCGCACCACCCGGCGAACATGCGGGCGGTCCACGTCGCCGGTGAATCCGTGCGCGATCACGAACGCCAGGTCACGCGCGGGTGGCCGGGACGGGTCGTATACGGAGGAGGGCGGATCGTATACGGAATCGATCGTCACACCGTCGTCGGTGTGCAGAAACGTCCGTATAGGTGCGTGTCTGCGTGTCTCAGAGTGCGGACTCCCGGTGGAACGCACCACACGACCTGCCGGATCAATGCTCATGTGGGCTATTCTCGTCGGAACAGGACTCGGGCAACGCAGCCCCCGGGTCCTTTTGTGCTTTCGGATACCCCTGTATACGAAGGCCATGACCCTCGCGGGACCGAGGAGGAACCAGACGTATGAGTTCTCTGCTGCTCCTGACCAACGCCCTCCAGCCGTCGACGGAGGTGCTCCCGGCCCTCGGCCTGCTCCTGCACAACGTGCGCGTGGCGCCCGCGGAGGGCCCCGCCCTCGTCGACACCCCCGGTGCCGACGTCATCCTCATCGACGGCCGCCGTGACCTGCCCCAGGTCCGCAGCCTGTGCCAGCTGCTGCGCTCGACCGGGCCCGGCTGTCCGCTCATCCTCGTCGTGACCGAGGGCGGCCTCGCCGCCGTCACCGCCGACTGGGGCATCGACGACGTCCTCCTCGACACCGCGGGCCCGGCCGAGGTCGAGGCGCGGCTGCGGCTGGCCATGGGCCGCCAGCAGATCGTCAACGACGACTCCCCCATGGAGATCCGCAACGGCGACCTGTCGGTCGACGAGGCGACCTACTCCGCGAAGCTCAAGGGCCGGGTCCTCGACCTCACCTTCAAGGAGTTCGAGCTCCTCAAGTACCTCGCCCAGCACCCGGGCCGCGTCTTCACGCGCGCGCAGTTGCTCCAGGAGGTGTGGGGCTACGACTACTTCGGCGGCACCCGGACGGTCGACGTGCACGTACGGCGGCTGCGCGCGAAGCTCGGCCCCGAGCACGAGTCGCTGATCGGCACCGTCCGGAACGTCGGTTATCGATTCGTTACGCCCGAGAAGGGCGAGCGGGTCACCGACGAGGCGAAGGCCAAGGCGGACCGGGCAAAGACGGAGGATGCGGACGAGACCGCCGCCCTTGAGGACGTAGAGGCTTAGCGGGTCCCGCGCATGGGCATGGCTCCGGCACCGGCGCGTCCCCGCACCCCCCGCGACGGGGGTACAGGGACCTCCTTCACGCCCTGCCCAGAGCGGGTCCATCCGCGTAGACTCCGCGCGTGGCCAAGGTAACCAGGGATGACGTGGCGAGACTCGCGGGGACGTCCACCGCGGTGGTCAGCTATGTCATCAACAACGGACCCCGGCCGGTCGCCCCGGCCACGCGCGAGCGTGTCCTCGCCGCGATCAAGGAGCTGGGGTACCGGCCCGACCGGGTCGCCCAGGCGATGGCGTCGCGGCGCACCGATCTCATAGGACTGATCGTGCCGGACGCGCGCCAGCCGTTCTTCGCGGAGATGGCGCACGCGGTCGAACAGGCCGCGTCCGAGCGCGGCAAGATGGTGCTGGTCGGGAACTCCGACTACATCGGCGAGCGCGAGGTCCACTACCTGCGGGCGTTCCTCGGCATGCGGGTCTCCGGGCTGATCCTGGTCTCGCACGCGCTGAACGACAACGCGGCCGCCGAGATCGAGGCCTGGGACGCCCGGGTCGTCCTGCTGCACGAGCGGCCCGAGGCGATCGACGACGTCGCCGTCGTCCTCGACGACCTCTCCGGCGCCAAGACCGCCGTCGAGCACCTGCTGGGCCACGGCTACCCCTACGTCGCCTGCATGGGCGGCACGGCCGACACCCCCTCCGTCGGCGACCCGGTCTCCGACCACGTGGAGGGCTGGCGGCAGGCCATGGACGAGGCCGGGCTCCCGACCGAGGGGCGGCTGTTCGAGGCGCCGTACAACCGCTACGACGCGTACAAGGTGGCGCTGGAGATCCTCGCCGGGCCGCGGCGCCCGCCGGCCATCTTCTGCTCCACCGACGACCAGGCGATCGGCCTGCTGCGGGCCGCGCGCGAGCTGCGCATCGACGTGCCGGGCGAACTGGCGGTCATCGGGTTCGACGACATCAAGGAAGCCGCGCTCGCGGACCCGCCGATGACGACCATCGCCTCGGACCGTTCGGCGATGGCCCGGGCCGCCGTGGACCTGGTGCTGGACGACGGGCTGCGGGTCGCAGGCTCCCGCCGGGAGCGGCTGAAGGTGTTCCCGTCGAAGCTGGTCGTGCGCCGCTCCTGCGGCTGCGAGTGAGTTTCCTGAAGACCGTCTGAGAGGGCCTGACCGAAGGCCAGCGGCGGCTTTATATCGGGCATACGAGGTTCTGCCGGGCTTCTCAGCGAGCACTCAGGAAGCTCTCATGGTCGCGGGACAAGCTTTTTGCCATGACCGAGAGCTTCCGCCGCGACGGCGAGTACGAGCAGTACGAGAACCCCTACCAGGGCGCCCAGCAGCACGCTTCGTCGCCCGTGAACCCCGAGTGGCCGCCCCCGCCGGCCCAGCCGCCCGCGGCGCCCCCGCAGCCCGTAGCGTCCCCGCAGGCCGCCGCCTTCGCCGCCGAGGGTGCCGGCTCGTACGGCGGTGACGGCAACGGCGGCGGAACCGCTCTCCTCACCGCGGCCCCCGCCGAGCCCGGAGCGCCCGCTCCCAAGCGGCGCACCCGCGGCCCCCTCGCCCTCCTCGCCGCCGTCGCGATCGTCGCCGCGGCCATAGGGGGCGGCACCGCCTACGGCATCCAGGAGCTGACCGGCAACGACACGGTCGCCTCCAGCAGCACCAGCACCAACGTGGTGCCGTCCTCCGCCAAGGGCACGGTCGCCGGGGTCGCCAAGGCGGTCAGCCCGAGCATCGTCGAGATCAACGCCACCTCGAACGCCGGGGAGTCCACCGGATCCGGCGTGATCATCACCAGCGACGGCGAGATCATCACCAACAACCACGTCATCTCCGGCGCCGCCACCATCAAGGTGAGCACCAGCGACGGCAAGACCTACACCGCGAAGGTCGTCGGCACCGACAGCAAGAAGGACCTCGCCCTCATCAAGCTGGAGAACGCCTCCGGGCTGACCCCGGCCACCCTCGGCGACTCCGACGGCGTCCAGGTCGGCGACGAGGTCGTGGCCATCGGCTCCCCCGAGGGCCTGACCGGCACCGTGACCAGCGGCATCGTCTCCGCCCTCAACCGGGACGTGACCGTCGCCACCGACGAGGGCCAGAGCCAGAACCAGGGCGGCAACGGACAGTGGCCGTTCGAGTTCGGCGGCCAGCAGTTCAACGGCGACACCGGCTCGTCCACGACGACGTACAAGGCGATCCAGACGGACGCGTCCCTCAACCCGGGCAACTCCGGCGGCGCGCTCATCGACATGAACGGCAACATCATCGGCATCAACTCCGCGATGTACTCCGCCAGTTCGGACTCGTCCACGGCCGGCAGCGCGGGCCTCGGCTTCTCCATCCCGATCAACACCGTCAAGTCCGACCTGGCCACGCTGCGGGCCGGCGGCTCCGACAGCTGACCCACCCGACCCCCGCGAGGAGCACGTCATGATCCAGCAGGTTTCGCACACGGTGGCCGGCACCGACCCGGCCGGGTTCGCCCTGGCCCTCGAGGTGGCGTACGCACTGCACGCCCCGGCGCCCCGCGCGCCCGAGGTGGCGGTCACGGGGACGGCCCGCCGTGGGACGACCGCCGCCCGCGCCCGCCGCCGCCCGGTACGCGGCTGACCTTGCGGGAGCACGTCCTTCAGCGCCGACGGGGAACCGTGCGAGGCTGAAAGCGTTCACCGACTTCAGTCCCGTTCTCCCCACCGCACCCGAGGAATCCCGAACCATGAGCCCCGCCGAAGGCGACCGTGACCCCCAGCGCATCCTGATCGTCGACGACGAGCCCGCGGTGCGCGAAGCACTCCAGCGCAGCCTCGCCTTCGAGGGCTACGACACCGAGGTCGCCGTGGACGGCGCGGACGCCCTCGACAAGGCGACCGCGTACCGGCCCGACCTGGTCGTCCTCGACATCCAGATGCCCCGCATGGACGGGCTCACGGCCGCCCGGCGCATCCGCGGCGCCGGCGACACGACCCCCATCCTGATGCTGACGGCCCGCGACACGGTCGGCGACCGGGTCACCGGGCTCGACGCGGGCGCCGACGACTACCTGGTCAAGCCGTTCGAACTGGACGAACTGTTCGCCCGGGTGCGGGCGCTGCTACGGCGGTCCTCCTACGCGGCGGCGGCCGGGGCGGCCTCCGCCGCGGACGACGAGGCGCTCACCTTCGCCGACCTGCGGATGGACCTCGCGACGCGTGAGGTCACCCGGGCGGGGCGGCCGGTGGAGCTGACCCGCACGGAGTTCACCCTGCTGGAGATGTTCATGGCGCACCCGCGCCAGGTCCTCACCCGTGAGCAGATCCTGAAGGCGGTCTGGGGCTTCGACTTCGAGCCCTCCTCCAACTCGCTGGACGTCTACGTCATGTACCTGCGCCGCAAGACGGAGGCGGGCGGCGAGCCGCGGCTCGTGCACACCGTGCGGGGCGTGGGGTACGTGCTGCGGCAGGGCGGCGCGGAGTGAACAGGCTCCTGCGCCGGTACCGCTCCCTGCCGATCCGGTCCCGCCTGGCCCTGCTGGTGGCGGCGGCGGTGGCGTTCGCGGTGGCGGCGGTGTCGGTGACGTGCTGGTTCATCGTGCAGGGGAAGCTGTACGACCAGCTCGACGAGGATCTGCAGAACGCGGCGCAGGCCCAGCAGGCCCAGGCGGTCGTGGCCACCCTCACCGAGTGTCCCCAGGCACCGGTGGAGACCTACGGGGATGTCCGCACCCGGGCCGAGCTCTACCTCCAGTTGGTGCAGGCGGACGGCAAGGCATGCGTCTCGTCGAACTCGCTGGGCAGGGTCAGGACCACCGATGCCGACCAGAACGTGGTCAAGAACGCGCTCAGCAAGGAAGGCATCTTCCGCAACGGCACCGACTCGGACGGCAAGTCGGTACGTGTGCTGACGACCCCCCTGTACGTCAGCCAGGGCCCGGGCTCGCCGCCCCGGCTCTACACCCAGGCCGCGCTCACCGTCGCCGTACCCCTGAAGACCACCCAGTCCACCCTCAACGAACTCGCCCTCATCCTCCTCCTCGTCTCCGGCGTGGGAGTACTCGGTGCCGGCGCCGCAGGTCTCTTCGTGGCGCGGGCCGGCCTCCGCCCCGTCGACAAGCTCACCGAGGCCGTGGAACACGTGGCCAGGACCGAGGATCTGAGCATCCGCATTCCCGTCGACGAGGACGCCGAGGACGAGGTCGCCCGGCTGTCCCGGTCCTTCAACTCGATGACGAGCTCCCTCGCCAGCTCCCACGAACTCCAGCAGCAGCTCATCGCCGACGCGGGCCACGAGCTGCGCACCCCGCTCACCTCCCTGCGCACCAACATCGAGCTCCTCACCCGCAGCGAGGAGACCGGCCGCCCCCTCCCCGAGGCCGACCGCAAGGCACTGCTGGCCTCGGTGAAGGCGCAGATGACCGAACTGGCCGCCCTGATAGGCGATCTGCAGGAACTGTCCCGCTCGGAAGGTCAGCGCGGCGAACGCGTGCAGGTCGTCTCACTGGAGGACACCGTCGAGGCCGCCCTGCGCCGGGCACGGCTGCGCGGACCGGAACTGACCATCGACGCCGCCCTGGAGCCCTGGTACACCCGCGCGGAACCGGCCGCCCTGGAGCGTGCCGTGGTCAACATCCTGGACAACGCCGTGAAGTTCAGCCCCGAGGGCGGCACGGTCGAGGTGCGGCTCACCGGGGGCGTCCTGACCGTCCGGGACCACGGCCCCGGCATCCCCGCCGAGGAACTCCCGTACGTCTTCGACCGCTTCTGGCGCTCCCCCGGCGCCCGTGCCCTGCCCGGCTCCGGCCTCGGCCTGTCCATCGTGGCCCGCACGGTCCAGCAGGCCGGCGGCGAGGTCACCCTCGGGCACGCCGAGGGCGGCGGCACCGTCGCGACCGTACGGCTGCCGGGGGCGCCCACTCCACCGCCGGAGACGCCCGCGCAGTAGGCCGGTCCGGGCGGCAACCTTCCGTGCGGGAGCGGCGACTGCACTGCGGTCCATCCCCCGCACGGAAGGTCGCCGCAGATGAGTGAGACACGCAGCAAGGCCCGCCACCGCAGGAGGAGGACGGCCCTGGCGGCCGGTCTCCCGCTGGCGCTGAGCGCCTCGGGAGTCATGGCCCACGGCATGCTCCCCGGTGTCCAGACCCCCGCGTCCGCCGCCACCAGGGCCGCGGCCGTCACGACGCTCACCGTCGCCAAGGACGGCAGCGGGCAGTACTCGACGGTGCAGGCCGCGGTGAACGCCGTACCGGCGAACAACGCCTCGCGAGTGGTCGTACAGGTCAAGCCGGGCACGTACCGCGAGCTGGTCAAGGTGCCGTCCGACAAGCCGCACGTGACCATCCAGGGCACCGGCTCCAGCCGCAGCGACACGGTGATCGTCTACAACAACGCGTCCGGCACGCCCAGGCCCGACGGGTCCGGCACCTACGGCACCGGCGGCAGCGCCACCGTCGCCGTCGAGGCCGACGACTTCCAGGCCCGCAACCTGACGGTCTCCAACGACTTCGACGAGGCGGCCCACCAGGACATCGCGGGCCAGGCCGTCGCCCTGCGCACCGCCGCCGACAAGGTGTTCCTCGACGGGGTCGTCGTCACCGGCGACCAGGACACGCTGCTGGTGGACACCGCGGCCAAGGACAGGCTCGGCCGCGTCTACATGACGAACTCCTACGTCGTCGGCAACGTCGACTTCATCTTCGGCCGGGCCACCGCCGTGATCGACAAGTCCGTCATCACACTGAAGAAGCGCTGGAACGGCACCTCGGCCGGGTACGTCACCGCGCCCAGCACCGCCGCGAACCGCAAGGGCATCCTCATCGCCAACTCGACGGTGAACGGGGACGTCTCGTCCGCGAGCTTCTACCTGGGCCGTCCCTGGCACGCGGGCGGCGACGCGAGCCTCGACCCGCAGACGACGGTCCGCAACACCTCGCTGAGCGCGGCGATCAAGTCCACGCCGTGGACCGACATGAGCGGCTTCTCCTGGAAGGGCGACCGGTTCGCGGAGTACCGGAACACCGGTTCGGGCTCGGGCGCGGCCTCGTCCGACCGGCCGCAGCTCACCGACGCGCAGGCCGCCGGCCAGGAGGTCGCCGACTGGCTGGCAGGCTGGACGCCGAGCCCGTCCTGACCTGCTGTTCGTCCGCTTTCCGGCGCTGTGTCAGACCCTCGTTCTAGCCTGTTCCGGTAGATCGGGAAGTCGGACGGGGGAGCGGAAGAATGGTGCGTATCGAACGGCATCGGGTCGGTGAGGCGGCCGTCTCGGCGGTGCGGAAGGACTTCGCGAACAGGATCGGTTCGCAGGTCCACTCCCTGTCCAAGGCCGGCCCGGTGACGGCGTGGGAGTGGTGGCTGATCGCCCAGGAGTTCGTCGAGTACCTCGGCGCGCTCTCGGTGGAGACGCCCGACCTCCACTCCCCCGAGGCGAAGGCAGTCCTGGAGGACGCCGCCGAGGCGGCCGCCGGCGCGGTGGCCTACGCGGCGTACTTCCCGCGCGACCGCTTCGAGGTCTTCCTCACCTACCCCAACTGGGGCCTGGTGTACGACCGCGAGCCCGGCGGCTCCCCCGAGCCGGTCACGGCCGACAGGTGGCTGGACGCCTTCTGCCTGGCGATCCTCGTGGAGAAGACCCGATGGCACGGCGAGGCCTTCCACTTCGCCCGCGAGGCACCCCAGCGGGGCCGCTCCGGACACCCCGACACCGAACTGATCAACGGCTTCATGGCATACGTCATCGGCGACACCGGTGACGACGACGCCACCTGGCCGCCCTCCCGCGAGCAGAAGCTCGCCGCACTCGACGCGGCACTCGACCGGGTCCGGGCCCGGGAGACGGAGACCGGTCGTCAGCTCGCCGACCAGCCGTACGGCATCGGGCTGCGGGCGCTGCGCGCGCTGACGGCGGGCGACCGGGAGGGGTTCGACGAGGCGGTCGTACGCCTGCTGCGGCCGCTGACCGGCACCCCCGGGCCCGGGGCGCGACCGGGCAGTCTCCTGCCCCTCCTGCCGATCGCGCTGACCGCGCTGGCGTACCGCGACGAGGGCTGGCCGCCGGCCGTCGACAGCGACTACCTGCCGGACGCGCTGGTCACCGGGTTCAAGGCCACACCGCCCCGGGTGGGGCCCTACGGCCGGGACCGGCGCCCGGACGCGGTGGCCGAACTCACCGCGGGAGTGGTGGAGTTCGGGCGGGCCCTGGAGCCGCGCCCCCTGGAGGCCGACAGCGAGGAGCAGTTCGAGCGGTACACCCGGGACGCCGTCACGCCGGTGCCGGGCAAGTCGCTCACCACCTTCGAGCTGGCCTACGCCGTCACCTATCAGGAGCTGCTCTTCCGGACCCGCGCCGCGCACACGTCCGACGCGAGCGACGCCCAGCTGGAGAACCTGCGGCTGGCCGCGGAGCTCGGGGCCGCGCTGTTCCGTACGACGCTGGCGGAGCCCGGCACCGACGTGCCGGTGACGATCGACGGCCGGACCGTGACGTACCCCGCCTGCCGGGACGAGGACGCCGGGCCGGGGGCCTGGCACCGGGCGGTGCACCTCGCGCTGATCACGGGCCGGCGGGAGCATCTGGCGCCGCTGGTCCTGGCGGGCCCGGAGCGTGTCGGTCCGGACCGTTCCGTGTCGGCCCCCTACCGCCGGGCCCTGCACGCCTATCTGCGCGGCGAGGATCCCGTGCCCGCCACGGACGAGGCCCTGCGGGACACCGGCAAGGCCCGTGACCAGGGGTTCCTGCCGCCGCCCGCGGTCCTGTTCTCCCAGCTCGTGGAGGGCGACGAGGAGAGCTTCAACCTGGCCCTCCTGGACGCCCTGACGGCCCACCGCGACCACTACGCCGTCGCCGACCGCCCCTCCGACCCCGACGCCGCCCTCAGCCTCGACATCCTGGCCCTCACCTGCCACGCCCGCCGACGGGGCTGGGAGATCAGAGTCCGCTCACCGTATCTGCCGGCCCGGATCGTGGGAGCGGCGACACCGTTCTGATCCGCCTGGGCACCTCCGGCAGCCTTCGCAGGGGCATCGTGTCCTCCGGGAGCGGGCCGAGGAGGCGGGCGTAGGTGCCCTGGTGGGCCACCAGTTCGGTGTGGGTGCCGGCCTCCACCAGGCGTCCGTCGTCCACCACCAGGATCCGGTCCGCGCCCGGGGCCAGGCTCAGATCGTGGGTGATCATCAGGGTCGTGCGGCCGGACATCAGCCGGCGCAGGGGCTGGACGACCTGACGGGCGGCCACCGAGTCCAGGCCGGCCGTGGGTTCGTCGAGGACCAGGACGGGTGCGGCCCGGAGCATCGCGCGGGCGATGGTGATCCGCTTGAGCTGGCCGCCGGACAGGGCCGCCGTGCCGGGGGCGATCCAGGTGTCGTACCCCTCGGGGAGGGCCGTGATGAAGTCGTGGGCCGCGGCCGCGCGGGCGGCCTGCTCGATCTCCGTGTCGCTCGCGCCCGGCCGGCCCGCCCCGATGTTCTCGCGGATGGTGCCGCCCAGGATCAGCGTCTCCTGCGGGAGCAGGGCGATCTGCTCCCGCAGGAACTCCAGGCCCAGGTGCGAAAGCGGCACCCCGTCCAGGGTGATCACGCCCGCTGAGGGGTCGTAGAAGCGGGTGAGGAGCTTGGACAGGGTGGACTTGCCTGCGCCGCTCGGGCCCGTGATGATCACCAGCTCGCCGGGGGCGGCCGCGAAGGACACGTCGGTGAGGGAGTCGCGGTGTGCGGTCGGGTAGCGGAAGTGCACACCGTGCAGGCCGATCCAGCCCCGGACCGGCCAGGCGGGGACGGGTTCGGCCGGGTCGCCGACCGACGGCTGCGCGTCCAGGATCTCGTTCAGGCGCTGGGCGCCCGCGGTGGCGGCGGTGAGGGTGAGGCCGAGCTGCCCGAGGTTGCGGACCGGCGGGTACAGGTAGCCGATGAAGGCGGCGAAGGCGAGCAGCCGGCCCAGTGTCATCCGGCCGGCCGAGATCTCCCAGACGCCCAGCCCGATCACGGCCAGCACGCAGAGCGTCTCCACGACCTCGACGAACTGCTCGTACATCTCGCTGAGCCGGGCTCCGCGCACCGAGGCCCGCATCCAGGCGCGGGCCTCGCGGTCCAGGCGCCGCTCCTCGTCGCGGCGGCGGTTGTACGCCTGGGTCAACACGATGTTGCCGAGGGACTCCGCCACGACGGAGGTGATCGCGCCGTCCGCGACCCGCTCGTCCTGTGCGGCCTCCCTGATCCGGCCGGAGAAGCGGCGGGCGGCGAACAGGAACAGCGGCGCGAGGACGAAGGTGGCGAGGGCCAGGTCCCAGCGCAGGTACAGGGCGGCGGCCGAGTAGAAGAGCGCCGAGAAGGCGGCGGCGACCGTGCCGACGACGCCGGACACGACCATCTGCTCGATGGCCTCGACGTCTCCGGTGAGGCGTTCGACCAGGTCGCCGTGGCGGTGCCGCTGGAAGAAGTGCGGGGGCAGCTCCTGGACGTGCCGGAACACCTGCGCGCGCAACCGCAGCACGAATCTCTCCGCGGTCCAGGTCGCGAGCGAATTGCCCAGGTAGCCGACGAGCGCGCCGAGCGCGGCCACGGCGAGCCAGGCACCGGCCGGCCCCCAGAAGGCGGAGAGAGAACCGGCCTTGAGAGCGGTGTCGGTGAGTTCCGCGAACAGCAGGATCGCGGCGGTCTCGGCGAGCGCGGACACCACCACGCACGTGACGATCGCCGCCAGCCACCCACGGTCGCCGCGGGTCAGCGGCCAGAAACGGCGGAAGGCCTCGCGGACTTCCCTCATGACGACTCCCTTTCAGCTACGGCGGCCGCGGGGACGGCCGAGGCGGGGCCCCGGCGCGAGACGTGCTCGCCGTCCGGTGGCCCCGCCTCGTGGCGCGCTGCCTCAGCCCTTGTGGGCGACCGGACGGCGCTTCGGCGCGGCCTTCTTGTGCGCCTTCTTCTTCGGGGCCGGGGCGGGCTTGGCGGCCTTCTTCACGGGGACGATCTTGTGGAAGCTCATATCTGCATCCTCATCTGCGAATTGATTTGATTTACGTAAGTGAATTCTGTGTCAGCCCTTATGGGCGACCGAGTTGCGCTTCGACGTCTACGTTTTCAGTACCATCACGCCCTCCTTTGCGTTTGCGTCGTTCGCTTTCGACATGGAAAACACTACGGCAATCCCGCAGCCGAAAAAGCCATTTGGCCTTAGACGTCAATAAGAATGACTATGCATCGCCTGAGAATCGAAGGGCTGACACAGAATTTACGGACGGAAATGAAACGGCCCCGCCGACGCCACCGCCAGGGTGGCGGTGGGTGGTCGGCGGGGCCGGGGTGCTGCGTGCGGTGATGCCGGAGGTCTACTTGACGATCGTGATCCGGTTCGCGGCCGGCGGGGCGATCGGGCTGCTCGCCGACGAGTTGGCCGTCAGGTACTCCACGAGAGCGGCGAGGTCGTCGCCGCCGACGAGGTCGTTGGTGCCCTGGCCCAGCGTGGTGAAGCCGTCGCCGCCGCCCGCGAGGAAGCTGTTGGTCGCGACACGGTAGGTGGCCGCCGGGTCGACGGCCGTGCCGTTCAGCCTCACGGAGTCGACGACGATCCGGTCGGCGCCGGTCTTCGTCAGGTCGAGCGTATAGGTGAGGTTGGCCGACGGCAGCAGGATCTTCGGCGAGGCCGCGTTGGAGCCGCTGACCTGCTCCTGGAGGACCTTGACGAGCTGGGCGCCGGTGAAGTCCTGGAGGTTCACGGTGTTGGAGAACGGCTGCACGGTGAAGCCCTCGGCGTACGTCACCACCCCGTCCCCCTCGGTCCCCTTGGCCGCGTAGGTCAGGCCCGCCCGGACACCGCCGGGGTTCATCAGCGCGAGGTCGGTCTCCGGGTCGAGGGACCTGCCGTACGCGAGCTGCGCGTCGGCGATCAGGTCACCCATCGGGGACTCGGTGCCGGTGCTCGGGACGTCGGCGGAGATGTAACCGACGGGCCGGTTGCCGATGGGCGCCGCGAGCGTGTTCCACTTGCCGATCAGCTCGGTCATGTCGGGCGCCTTGGCGACGGTCCGGGTGACCACGTGGTTCGCCGACTTCACGGCCGTACGGGCGATGTCGCCGGTGAAGCGGTCGTACGTCAGCGTGGTGTCGGTGTAGAGCCGGCCGAAGGACGCGGCCGAGGTGACCATGCGCGGGTTGCCCGCCGGGTCGTCGATCGTGCACACGTAGGCCGCGTGGGTGTGGCCGGTGACCAGGGCGTCCACGGACGGCGAGATGTTCTTGGCGATGTCGACGATCGGGCCGGAGATGCCGTCGCCGGCGCCGGGCGCGTCACAGTCGTAGTTGTAGGAGGCGGAGGCCGGGGCCCCGCCCTCGTGGATGAGGGCCACGATCGACTTCACGCCCTGCTTCTGGAGCACGCGGGCGTACTTGTTGATCGTCTCGACCTCGTCCTTGAACTTCAGGCCCTTGACGCCCTCGGCGGAGACGACACCGGGGGTGTCCTCCAGGGTGACGCCGATGAAACCGACCTTGACGTCCTTCTTCTTCCACACCCAGTAGGGCTTGAGGATCGGCTTGCCGGTCTTCTCGTCCAGGACGTTCGCGGCGAGGTAGGGGAAGTCGGCGCCCTCGAACTCCTCGTCGGTGTAGCAGCCGGCGGTGGGGTGGCAGCCGCCGTTCTGGAGCCGCGCCAGTTCCTTCGCGCCCTCGTCGAACTCGTGGTTGCCGACGCTCGTCACGTCGAGGTCGAGCTTGTTCAGTGCCTCGATGGTGGGCTCGTCGTGGAACAGGCCCGAGATCAGCGGGGAGGCGCCGACCATGTCACCGCCGGCGGCGGTGATGGAGTACGCGTTGTTCTTGCGGGCCTCGCGCAGGTGGGTGGCGAGGTACTCGACACCGCCCGCGTCGATCGTCTTCGTGGTCCCGTCCGCCTGGAGCTCGGTGACCCGGCCGGAGGAGCCGGACGGCGGCTCCAGGTTGCCGTGCAGGTCGTTGAAGGACAGCAGCTGGACGTCCTGGTAGCGGCTCGGCAGCGGTTTGCCGTGCTGGTTGTCGTGCGCGCCGGCGGGCAGTGCGGCGGCGAGGGCGCCGGCGGTGGCGAGACCGGCGGCCGCGGCCACGAGTCGATACGTACGTCTGCGGCGCTGTTGCTGCTGGGACATGGCTGGCATACGCCCCCCTGGTTCCGGATGTGAGAGTGCCCCCGTCCGGCGCAGCCTAGGGTCAACGCGCGTAGCGCGACAGAGGTTCCGCGGTTACATCCTGGTTGCTTCTTTGCCGCCGCTTTGCGTGCACCTCCCCTTACCCTCGTAGCCATGACCAGCGACGACATCGCACGCCCCGGCATCTCCCGCTCCATCGAGACCCTTTCGGCGCTCTCGCCGGAACAGACCGAGGCGGTTCTCGGGCTGCTCGCCGAGGCCGCGCACCACGACGGCCGGCAAGCGGTGTCCGAACAGGGCAGGTTGCAGCTCAGGGGCGGCACCCGCGAGGGCGTGTCCCATCTGCTGCTGCACGTCGGCGACGAACTGGCCGGATACGCCCAGCTGGAGGACACCGACCCGGTGGAGGCGCCGGCGGCGGAGCTGGTGGTCCACCCCGCCCACCGCGGCCACGGCCACGGCCGCGCCCTGGGCTCGGCACTCCTTGCCGCCTCCGGGAAGCGGCTGCGGGTGTGGGCCCACGGCGGTCACAGCGCCGCCCGCCACCTCGCCCAGGTCCTCGGGCTCACCCTCTTCCGTGAACTGCGGCAGATGCGGCGCCCGCTGACCGGCCTCGAACTGCCCGACCCGGTGCTCCCGGCGGGCGTGACGGTCCGCACCTTCGTGCCCGGCGAGGACGACGCCGCCTGGCTCGCGGTCAACGCCGCCGCCTTCGCCCACCACCCCGAGCAGGGCTCGCTGACCCAGCGCGACCTCGACGACCGCAAGGCCGAGGCCTGGTTCGACCCCGAGGGCTTCTTCCTGGCCTTCCGCGACGGCGAACTGGTCGGCTTCCACTGGACCAAGGTGCACGCGGCCGAACAGCTCGGCGAGGTCTACGTCGTCGGCGTCCGCCCCGGCACCCAGGGCGGCGGCCTCGGCAAGGCCCTCACGACGATCGGCCTGCGCCACCTCGCCGCGCAGAACCTGCCGACCGCGATGCTCTACGTCGACGCCGACAACAAGGCGGCGGTCTCGGTCTACGAACGCCTCGGTTTCACGACGTACGAGACGGATCTGATGTACCGCACGGAGACCTGAGATCGGGATCGCCCGGGATCAGGAGGCCGGCCGCAGTCCGAGGCGTCGTAGCGGCTCCGGGGCGCAGGCCGTCCACACCGCGGTCGCGCTCACCAGGACCACCGCCCACCGTACGTGCGCCGCCTGCCAGTTCGGGTCGCCCGGCGCGACGAACAGGTCCCAGCGGGCGGGGAGCAGGAGGGGGGCGAGGAGGGCGAGGGTCAGGAGACCGGCCGCCACCGAAGGGCCGGGTTCGGGTTCGTCGGTGAAGCGGACCGCCACCGCCGCGGCGGCCAGCGCGAGGACGGCCGTCGCCGCCGCCTCCAGGGTGACCGCGCCCACCGGCGGCCGCGCGTCCTCGGGCAGCAGGGCCAGCGCCGCCGCCCACCACAGCGCGGCGACCGGCGCGGCCAGTGCGGCCCGCAGCCCGCTGCGCACCCACCGCCGGGTGGGGACGGGGGCGGTGAGCCGGCGGGCCGGGTCGTCCAGGAGGAAGGCCAGGCCCAGGGCGAAGGCGAGGGCGGCGGCCCGCAGCAGGGTGACGCCGAGCCACGCGTCGGGTGTCCCGGACAGCAGCCGCGGCAGCGCGACGACCAGCAGGCCGACGACCGCCCCGGCGCCGACCGCCCGCCACGGCACCGTGCGTGCCACGGCCGCGACCAGCGCCCACCGGGCGCCCCCGTCACTCCTCCGCACAGTCGTTCGCCTCCTTCGGCGCCTCGACGCCCAGCACCCGTGCCACCTGCGCGGTCGAGACGCCCGGCGCGGTCAGCTCGCTCCAGTGCCGCTTGACGGAAGCCGTCACCTCGCCGCGCGGCCGCCGCAGCAACTCCCGTACGACATCGGTCTGTCCGGCCGTCATGGACAGCCCGCTGGTCGGGGCGAGGACGCCCGCGTCCCCGGTGACGCTGTCGTCGAGGCGGACGTTCGCGAGGGCGGCCATCGGGTGCGTGTCCCCGCCCACGGCCAGCCACATCGTGGTGACCACCCGGCCGTCGCACAGTTCGGCGCCCTTCGACTCGTCACCGGTGACCAGCACGTAGGCGACGGCGACCGCGAACTCGGGGACCCGGTTGCCGCCCCACCGCGTGCCGACGGTGACCTGGTGCGGCGCGGTGAGCGGTTCGATCGCCGAGTCGCCGTCCAGGCCGTAACGGGCCTCGACCCGCTGCCGTACGAGAAGGGGCTGCCGGGCGGCCGTACCGCCGGCCAGGGACCGGACGCGGTCCACGGTCCCCGCCCAGTCGCCCGTGCGGCCGGTCCACTCGGGGAAGGCGCAGTACGTCGAGCCGTCCAGCCGTACGCAGGACTGGACCCGCTCGGGGGAGACCGAGACCTGCTCACGGGCGGCGGCCAACTCCGGTGACACACCCCCGGACTGGCCCATGGCGCCGGTCACCGTCAGCGCGAGCGCGCCCGCCGCACCGGCCTTCAGCAGGGGCGTCCGGCCGCCGCTGGCCAGGACCGCGCAGAGGGCGAGCAGCAGGATCAGCCCCGTCAGGTACAGCGCGTGCCAGGCCGCCGGGCGGCCGACGAGGTCCGTGGGCAGGACCGTGTTCTGGCTGGTCTCGTCGACGATCGGGGACAGCCACCGGGTCCACTCCGCGCCGCTGGTGCCCGCGGAGACGAACACGCTGAGGACGAAGAGTCCGACCACTCCGACCGGTGCCGCGAACGTGGACGGGACCAGCCGGGCGAGCAGCACGCCGAACGCGCCGCACAGCAGCACGTACAGGGGGCCGACGGCCAGTTCGGCGAGGGAGCCGTGGCCCACCGCGCCCGGCCTGAGGGCCTGCCGGGTGAACTCGCCGAGCACCACCAGCGCGGTGACGGCGGCGAAGGGCACCACGGACAGCACATGGGCGACCGTCCGCCGCCACGGCTCCATGACCATGACGTCGAACTGCCGGTCGGTACCGCGCCTGCGGGAGCGCAGTGTGCACCGGTTGACGCACACGAACAGGGCGATCCCCAGCAGCAGGGGGCCGTTCTGGGTGGCGCGGTCCGCGTCCTGGAGGGCCGGGAAGGCCTCCATGCCGTCCTGCTGGTGGAACAGCGTCCACGCCGTGTAGCCGACGTACAGCAGCAGCGTCGCCAGCACCGGGATGTACCGCAGCAGGTCGCGGGCCTCGAAGCGGGCCAGCGCGAACACGGCGGCCCAGGCCCGTCGCGGCTCCTCCTCGGGTGCGGCGGTGGACTCGGCCGCCGTCTCGGTCACCAGGCTCATGCCGCCACCTCCGCGTCCACGTCGTCCAGGGTGAGCAAGTAACCGTCCTCCAGGGTGGGTTCGAGGAGCTCGGCGCCCGCCGGCGGATCACCGACGTTGCGGAAGGAGCCGGTGCCGGTGCGCCAGCCCGCCTTGGCGCCGGGGGCGCGTTCCGTGCTGCTCCACACCCGGCCGGCGGCCCGTGCGCTCAGTTCGGCGGGGGTGCCCTCGAAGAGGATGCGGCCACGGGCCATGACGAGGACGCGGTGGCAGAGCATCGCCACGTCCTCGGTCTGGTGGGTGGACAGGAGCACGGTCCGCCCCTCCCCCGCCTGTGCGATCAACTCCCGGAACCGCATGCGCTGTTCGGGGTCGAGCCCCACGGTCGGCTCGTCGAGGACGAGGAAACCGGGGTCGCCGACGAGGGCAGCGGCCAGCGCGACCCGCTGCCGCATCCCGCCGGACAGCTTCTTGATGCGCTTCGCGCGTACGTCCCCGAGGTCGACCTCCTCGAGGACGCGCCGCACCTCGCGGTGGCGTGCGGTGCGGTCGGTGAGCTCCTTGAGGATCGCCACGTAGTCGACGAACTCGAAGGCGCTGAAGTCCGGGTGGAAGCCCGGGGTCTGCGGCAGGTAGCCGAGCGAGCGCCGGACCTGCTGCCGGCCGCGCGAGCTGCCCGGGTCGTGGCCTAGGACGGTGAAGGAGCCCCGGTCGGCGGGCACGGCGGTGGCGAGCACCCTGAGCAGGGTCGTCTTCCCGGCGCCGTTGGGCCCGAGCAGCCCGGTCACGCCCGGCGTCAGCCGCAGCGACACGTCGTCGAGGGCGCGGGTGCCGCCGTAGCGGAGATGGAGCCCGGAGGCGGAGACGGTGGCGGTCATGCGGGGCTCCCGTTGCGGAGATCGAGACGGTGACGGAGGAGGGGGCGCGGCTCGGCGGCGGTCATCGGGCGCTCCCGTTGAACAGGTCGAAGCGGTCACGGACGAGGAAGAGCAGGCCGGCGCCGAGCGCGGCCATCGCCCCCGCCACGCCCTGCCCGGCCGCCGTGAACGGTGCCAGGGCATCGGTCTGCGCCTGCTGTGCGGCCTGCGCGGCCAGCAGTACGGTGATCCAGGCGCCGCCGACCAGGGAGGGCGCGAGGACCGGGCCGAGCCTCGGGGTGAGGGCGAGGCCGGTCGCGGTGAGGGCGAGCGCGGGCAGCAGCCAGGCCAGGGCGCGCAGGCCGTAGCCGGGCAGGGCGAGGGTGGCGAGCCCGTTGAGGCCGAGTCCCGCGACCAGCACGGCGAGCGTGCGGATCATCAGCAGGCGGAAGCCGTGGGTGGGCGCGACGACCGTCATCTCGTAGGTCGGGTCGAGCGCCGGGCCGTAGGACAGCGCCACCCCGGCCAGCGGCAGCAGCGGGGCGAGGGCGAGGAACAGGGTCGGCGACTCGGTGGTACGCACCGCGCCGACGGTCGCCAGCAGCAGGAACACCACGGCCGCCAGCCAGGAACGCCTGAGCACCGGCGTGGCCGCGAGCAGCCGGGCCG
>NZ_LJBR01000030.1 GCF_001282115.1 Streptomyces sp. NRRL B-24085
GGGCAGGAGGGGGAGGAGGAAGAGGGTCGCGGTGCCGTAGGCGACGGCCGCGGTCGCGGTGTGGCCGGAGGGGAAGTAGCCGGTGCCCGGCGGGACCACGGGGGTGCCGGAGCGGTCGGTCCAGATCTTGAGGGGGACCACGACTGCCGGGACCAGGGCCATGAGAAGGGCCCCCGCGGTGGCCGGGAGCCACCAGCGGTCCGTACCGGCGCGCCGGTGCCGCCAGGTCACGTACGCCAGCGCCACCACCAGGAGGGGTACGGCCACCTGGACGTTGCCCAGGTCGGAGAGACCGCCGCCGATGCGGTCCGGGTGGACCAGGGCGGCACTGACCCGCTCGTCGACGCGCAGAAGCGGCCCGTCCTCGACGACCTGCCAGGTGATCAGGGCGAAGAGGAGGGCCGGGAGGCCGAGCAGGAGGGTGAGGAAGGCCGGCCGCCCCGGAACAGGGGGGGTGGTTCCGGGGCGGCCGATCAGATCGGTTCGTCGGCCGCCCCGGGGGGTTTGGGGCGGGCGACTGTCCGATCGGTGAGGAGATCCGGAGCCGGAGGCTCCACTCGTGTGCGCGAGGGCACGACCAGGTCGAAGCTGGGGAGGCCCCGGCCTGATGTCGCCCACAGTCCCCTGTGGGCGGGGTGTATCTCTCATCTGGGTAGAACCTACGGCAGGGCGGCGGCGTACGACAGGCGGATTCCCGTCCTCACCACCACCTCGCACACCTTCTTCACACCCTCTGCCGCTCGCCACCCCAGCCCCGGAATCCCAAGGGCCGTCAGGGCTGTGACGGCCGAGGCCGGAAGGGGTGAGTCCGCTTCCGACCTGCCGCGATGCCCCTGTGGCGTCAGATGCGGGCGAACGCCTGCTCGATGATGTCGAGGCCCTCGTCGAGCAGGTCCTCGCCGATGACGAGCGGCGGCAGGAAGCGCAGCACGTTGCCGTAGGTGCCACAGGTCAGGACCAGCAGGCCCTCCTGGTGGCAGGCCTTGGCGAGCGCGGCGGTCGCCTCCGGGTTCGGCTCCTTGGTCGTACGGTCCTTGACGAGCTCGATGGCGATCATGGCGCCGCGGCCCCGGACGTCGCCGATGACGTCGAACTTGTCCTGCATGGCGGTCAGCCGGGCCTTCATCGTGGCCTCGATCGCCTTCGCCCGGGCGTTGAGGTCGAGCTCCTTCATCGTCTCGATCGCGCCGAGCGCGCCGGCGCAGGCGACCGGGTTGCCGCCGTAGGTGCCGCCGAGGCCGCCCGCGTGCGCCGCGTCCATGATCTCCGCGCGGCCGGTGACGGCGGCGAGCGGGAGACCGCCGGCGATGCCCTTGGCGGTGGTGATGAGGTCCGGGACGATGCCCTCGTCCTCGCAGGCGAACCACTGGCCGGTGCGGCAGAAGCCGGACTGGATCTCGTCGGCGACGAAGACGATGCCGTTGGCCTCGGCGAACTCGCTGATCGCCGGCAGGAAGCCCTTGGCCGGCTCGATGAAGCCGCCCTCACCGAGCACCGGCTCGATGATGATCGCGGCCACGTTCTCCGGACCGACCTGCTTGGTGATCTGGTCGATGGCCTGGGCGGCGGCCTCGGGGCCGGCGTTCCCGGGGCCGGTGGGCCAGCGGTAGCCGTAGGCGACGGGGACGCGGTAGACCTCGGGGGCGAAGGGGCCGAAGCCGTGCTTGTACGGCATGTTCTTCGCGGTCAGCGCCATGGTGAGGTTGGTGCGGCCGTGGTAGCCGTGGTCGAACACGACGACGGCCTGGCGCTTGGTGTACGCACGGGCGATCTTGACGGCGTTCTCGACCGCCTCGGCGCCGGAGTTGAACAGCGCGGACTTCTTGGCGTGGTCACCGGGGGTGAGCTCGGCGAGGGCCTCGGCGACCTCCACGTAGCCCTCGTACGGGGTGACCATGAAACAGGTGTGGGTGAAGTCGGCGAGCTGGGCGGAGGCCCGGCGTACGACGGCCTCGGCGGAGGCGCCTACGGACGTCACGGCGATGCCCGAACCGAAGTCGATCAGCCGGTTCCCGTCGACGTCCTCGATGATCCCGCCGCCCGCGCGCGCCGTGAAGACGGGCAGCACGGACCCCACACCCTGCGCGACCGCGGCGACCCGGCGGGCCTGCAGCTCCTGCGACTTGGGTCCGGGGATGGCGGTGACGACGCGGCGCTCCTGCGGAAGTGCGGTCATGAGGGGCTCCTGGGGTGTTGCGGGCGGAGATGTCGCGGACTCTGTCCAGTCTTTTCTCGCAGGCTAGGACGGGGGACGGGGGGTGGGCATGCTCCATG
>NZ_LJBR01000300.1 GCF_001282115.1 Streptomyces sp. NRRL B-24085
GTATAAGAGACAGGCCCAAAACACAGGCTCACCCCCCCCCCCGCCGCCGTCAGGCACACTCCTCCCATGGAGACAGCCGAGTTCATCCGGATCCTGGACCGCGAGGGCCAGTTGCTCGCGTCGGCCGCCGAAGAGGCGGGCGTCGACGCCAAGGTGCCGACCTGCCCGCAGTGGCAGGTGCGGGACCTGCTGCGGCACACGGGCACGGTGCACCGCTGGGCGACCGCGTTCGTGGCCGAGGAGCAGGCCGACTTCCGACCCATGGACGAGGAACCGGACCTCGACGGGGACGAGTTGCTGGCCTGGTTCCGCACCGGCCACCGCCTCCTCGTCGACACGCTGGGTTCCGCCGCGCCCGACGTCCGCTGCTGGCACTTCCTCCCCGCCCCCGCACCGCTCGCCTTCTGGGCCCGGCGGCAGGCGCACGAGACGACCGTGCACCGCTTCGACGCGGAGGCGGCGCGCGGCGGCACCCCCACCGAGATCGGGCGGGACTTCGCGGCCGACGGCATCGACGAGTTGCTGCGGGGTTTCCACGCCCGCGCGAAGAGCCGGGTCCGCAGCGCCGAGCCCCGCGTGCTGCGGGTACGGGCGAGCGACACGGACGGCGCCGTGTGGACCGTACGCCTGACCGGGGAGCCGCCCGTCACCGAGCGCGGCGAGGCGGGGGACGCCGACTGCGAGGTGTCCGGGCCCGCCGCTCGGCTGTACCTGGCGCTGTGGAACCGGCTGCCGCTCCCGCAGGTGACCGGGGACGCGTCGGTCGCCGCTCTGTGGCGGGAGAAGTCCGCCGTGGGCTAGGAGGAGGTCTCCAACATCCTGGTGAGGACCGCGCGTTGCACCGGCAGGGCGTCACGGTGCAGCGCGCGCCCCTTGGCCGTGAGCGACACCCGTACGCCCCGCCGGTCCTCCGCGCACATCCCGCGCTCGACGAGTCCGTCCTTCTCCAGCCGGGCGATCAGCCGTGACAGCGCGCTCTGGCTCAGATGGACCCGCTCGGAGATCTCCTGCACGCGGTAGGCGCAGCCGCCGTCGGCCAGGACGTCCAGGACCTCGAAGTCGCTTCCGCACAGGCCGTGTTGCTGAAGAGCGCGGTCCAGTTCGCACTGCGTGCGCGCGTGCAGCGCCAGGATGTCCCGCCACTGTTCCGCCAGCGCCTGCTCGGGCTTCTTCGCCACCATGCGCGGCACCGTAGCAGAGAAGACGAATTATTGCATCGGAATTAAATGCGTTTGCATTCGATGCACGCGCATGTAGTGTTCTCCGCATGACCTCTCCGCTCACCACCACCGCGGACGCGACCTCGGCGGTCCGCTGGACACCCAGGCTCTGGGGCACCCTGCTGGTGCTGTGCGCCGCGATGTTCCTGGACGCCCTGGACGTGTCGATGGTCGGCGTCGCACTCCCGTCCATCGGCGCCGACCTGGGCCTTTCCACCTCGACGCTGCAATGGATCGTCAGCGGCTACATCCTCGGCTACGGCGGCCTCCTGCTCCTGGGCGGCCGGGCCGCCGACCTGCTGGGCCGGCGCCAGGTCTTCCTGGTGGCCCTCGGCGTCTTCGCGGTCGCCTCACTCCTCGGCGGCCTCGTCGACTCGGGCCCGCTGCTGATCGCCAGCCGCTTCATCAAGGGCCTCAGCGCCGCCTTCACCGCGCCCGCGGGCCTGTCCATCATCACCACGACGTTCCCGGAGGGCCCGCTGCGCAACCGCGCGCTCTCCATCTACACCACCTGCGCCGCCACCGGCTTCTCCATGGGCCTGGTGCTGTCCGGCCTGCTCACCGAGGCCAGTTGGCGTCTGACCATGCTGCTGCCCGCGCCCATCGCGCTGGCCGCCCTGGTCGCGGGCCTGAAGCTGCTGCCGCGCAGCGCCCGCGAGAAGGACCACAACGGCTACGACGTCCCCGGCGCCGTCCTCGGCACCGCCTCGATGCTGCTGCTCGTCTTCACCGTCGTGCAGGCTCCCGAGTCCGGCTGGGCCTCGGCCCGCACGCTGCTGTCCTTCCTCGCCGTGGCCGTGCTGCTGAGCGTGTTCGTCGTGGTCGAGCGGCGCTCGCCGGGCCCGCTGATCCGGCTCGGCGTGCTGCGCTCCGGCACCCAGATCCGGGCCCAACTGGGCGCCATGGCCTTCTTCGGCTCGTACGTCGGCTTCCAGTTCCTCGTGACGCTGTACATGCAGTCGCTGCTCGGCTGGTCGGCGCTGCACACCGCGCTCGCCTTCCTGCCCGCGGGCGCGCTGGTGGCGGTGTCCTCGACGAAGGTCGGCTCGATCGTGGACCGGTTCGGGACCCACCGGCTGATCCCGGCGGGCTTCGCGCTGATGGTCGTCGGGTACGCGCTGTTCCTGGGGATCGACCTCGACCCCGTGTACGCGGCCGCGATCCTGCCGTCCATGCTGCTCATCGGCGCCGCCTGCGCGCTGGTCTTCCCCTCGCTCAACATCCAGGCCACCAACGGGGTCGAGGACCACGAGCAGGGCATGGTCTCCGGGCTGCTCAACACCTCGGTGCAGGTCGGCGGCGCGATCTTCCTGGCCGTCGTGACCGCCGTGGTGACCGCGGGCGCACCCGAGAACGCCACCCCGCAGGCCGTTCTCGACAGCTACCGACCCGGCCTGATCGTGGTCACCGCGATCGCCGCGGCCGGCCTGCTGATCACCCTCACGGGAGCACGCACCCCGCGTCGGCCGCAGCAGTCCGTCGTCGTCGCCAAGTCCACTGCGCGGGAGGCGGAGCGCGTCGCCGTACGCGACTAGGGGGACGCCTCCGACACCGTGCGCCCGGCCGAGCCTGCTTGCTCCGCCGGGCGCACGGCTGTGAGACTCGGAGGATGGAGACGTACGGGGGACGCCGGAACCAGGCGGAGCGGGACGCGGTCACCGTCGAGACCGGATACGCGCTGTGCAGTGCGCTGTTCGCGGCGGCGGTGCTGTTCGGGGCGGTGGCGGGACCGGCGCTGCTGTTCGAACTGCCGGACACCGTCGAGAAGTTGCTGCTCCGCGCCGGGCTGGCGATCGCTCCCGTGGTCTTCGTCGCCCGGGTGGTCAGCGTGCTGGTGCGCTTCCGGCGGGAGCGTCCTCAGCCCAGCCAGCCGGGTCGTACCAACCCCGACTCGTAGGCCAGCACCACCAGTTGGGCGCGGTCGCGGGCGCCGAGCTTGACCATCGTGCGGCTGACGTGGGTCTTGGCGGTGAGCGGGCTGACGACCAGGCGCCGGGCGATCTCCTCGTTGGACAGTCCGATGCCGACCAGGGCCATCACCTCCCGTTCCCGCTCGGTGAGTCCGGCGAGGGCGCCCGCGGCCGCGGGCTCCTTGGAGCGGGCCGCGAACTCGGCGATGAGACGGCGGGTCACCCCCGGCGACAGGAGCGCGTCGCCGTCGACCACCGCCCTCACGGCACGCAGCAGTTCCTCGGGTTCGGTGTCCTTGACCAGGAAGCCGGAGGCACCGGAGCGGATCGCCTCGAAGACGTACTCGTCGAGCTCGAAGGTGGTGAGCATGACCACCTTGACGTCCCGCAGAGCGGTGTCCTCGGTGATGCGCCGGGTCGCGGCCAGTCCGTCGAGGAGCGGCATGCGGATGTCCATCAGGACGATGTCCGGCCGTAGTTCGCGCACCTCGCGCACCGCCTCCTCGCCGTCGGAGGCCTCCCCGGCCACCTCGATGTCCGGCTGCGCGTCGAGCAGGGCCCGGAAACCGGCCCGTACGAGCGACTGGTCGTCGGCGAGCAGTACGCGGATCACCGGTCGTCCTCCTTGGCCTTCACCTTGAGCGGCAGTACGGCGAGCACCCGGAACCCGCCCTCGGGACGCGGGCCCGCCTCGATCGTGCCACCGAGGGCCGCGGCCCGCTCCCGCATTCCGGCCAGGCCGTTGCCGCTGCCGCCCGCGTCGGCGCCGGTCGCGGGTCCGTCGTCGTCGATACGGAGCCGCAGCGCGTCCGCGTCGTGATCGAGCCGCACGCGCGCGTGCCGCGAGCCCGAGTGGCGTACGACGTTGGTGAGGGCCTCCTGCACGATCCGGAAGGCGGCGAGGTCCGCGCCGGGCGGCAGGGTCGGCGCCGCGCCCGCCACCTCGACCGTGAGACCCGCGCCGGCCGCCTGGGACACCAGCTCGGGCAGCCGGTCGAGGCCCGGCGCGGGGGCGCGCGGCGCGTCCCCGGGGGTGCGCAGGGTGTCGAGCACCTGGCGGACCTCGCCGAGCGCCTCCTTGCTGGCGGCTTTGATGGTGGTGAGCGCGGTGCGGGCCTGGTCGGGGTCGGTGTCGAGGAGGGCGAGACCGACCCCGGCCTGGACGTTGATGACGGAGATGCTGTGCGCGAGGACGTCGTGCAGTTCGCGGGCGATCCTCAGTCGCTCCGCGTCGGCGCGGCGCTGCGCGGCCCGGGCCCGCTCGGCCCGTTCCCCGGCCCACTGCTCGCGGCGGGTCCGGGCCAGCTCCGAGACGGCGACGATGGCGACGACCCAGGCGGCGATCACGCCCTCCTGCCCCCAGGGCGCGGCGGAGTCCCCGGACGGCGGCAGCCACCGGTAGAGCCAGTGGGCCACCAGCACGTGCCCGGCCCACAACATCCCGAGCGCGGACCAGGCCGCCCTGCGGTGTCCGGCCACCACGGCGCTGAAGCAGGCCAGGGCGACGGTGAGGAACACGGGCCCGTAGGGGTACCCCGCCCCGAGGTAGAGCATCGCCGCGGCAGCCGTACCGAAGGCGACGAGCACCGGCTGCCGGTGCCGCCACAGCAGCAGCCCGCAGCCGGCCACCAGCAGCGCCCGGGCGAACAGGTCGAGCCCGGCCCGCTCGCCGACCTGCTGGTGGGCCGCGTAGTTGGACCCCCCGAGCACGAAGAACGTGAGGAACAGGGTGGAGGGCCACGGCCACCGGGCACCCCGTACGTCGCCGTCGGCACCCCGCCACCACGACGGCCCGTGCCGCCGCCACCGCGGCCGGTCTCCGCCGCGCCCGCACTGCTCACCGTCCATGACAGCCACGCTAGACGTCCCGGCCCGGCCGGGACGTCCCACGGGCGTGGTGATCACGCCTACTCCCGGCGGAGTACGACGACGGCGAAACCGGGGTGCGCCGGCCCCGCCGAACGCGCCTACCGCAGCCCCACGCCCCGCCCCGACTGCCGCACCGCGTGCCGGAAGAACGGCTCGCGCTCCTCGACCACCCGGTTGAACTGGCCGAAGAGTTCGAAGCCGACCAGGCCGAAGAGCTGGGCCCAGGCCACCACCAGGGCCGCCACCACCGCGCAGGGAAGGTCGGGGGCGAGGTCGGTGGCGATGCGGTCGGCCTCGGCGTGCAGGTCCTCGGGTACCGGCGGCAGCTCCGCGAGGCCCTCCGGACCGTGGTGGGCGTCGCGGACGATGCCGACCAGGAGGAGGCCGACCCGGGCGGCGGGCGGAACGGTGGTCTGCGGCGCGGTGTAACCGGGGACGGGAGAGCCGTAGATCAGGGCGTACTCGTGCGGATGGTCGAGCGACCAGCGGCGGACCGCCTCGCACACCGCGACCCAGCGCTCCAGCGGGGCCGCCTGCGCGACGGCCTCGTGCGCCCGTTCCGCGCTCTCCCCCAGGGAGTCGTACGCGTCGATGATCAGTGCGGTGAGCAGGTCGTCGCGGCTCGGGAAGTAGCGGTACAGCGCCGAGGAGACCATGCCGAGCTCGCGGGCCACGGCCCGCAGCGAGAGCTTCGCCGCGCCCTCCGCCGCGAGCTGCCGGCGCGCCTCGTCCTTGATGGCGGCGGTGACTTCGATCCGGGCGCGGGCCCGGGCCCCTTGTGCGGTGCTCATACGACTCAGTGTCGCACAGGAACAGAGCAGTGCACACAATCGAGAGCACTGCTCTTGCTTTGGGTCGCCGAACCGTGCAGACTGATCCCACCGAAAGCGAGAGCACCGCTCTCTCAAACAATGGGGATGCTCATGTCCACGCACGTCCAGAAGCCCGGTTGGTTCACGGTCAACGTCCTCAACCGCATGGTGGCCTGGCTCACCCGCCGTGGCCTCAGCGTCTGGGGTTCCCGTGTCCTGGCGGTCCGCGGCCGCAAGAGCGGCGAGTGGCGGACCACCCCGGTGAACCTGCTGACGGTGGACGGCCTGCAGTACCTGGTGGCGCCGCGCGGCCATGTCCAGTGGACGCACAACATGCGCGCGGCCGGCGGCGGCGAACTGCACCTCGGCAAACACGTGGAGACCTTCACCGCGACCGAGGTGGGCGACGACGACAAGGTCCCGCTCCTGCGCGCCTACCTCAAGCGCTGGAAGGCCGAGGTCGGCGTCTTCTTCAACGGGGTCGGCCCCGACTCCCCCGACGCCGACCTGCGCCGCATCGCGCCCGACCACCCTGTCTTCCGCATCACGGTCAAGAACTGACCTCCCCGCCCTCGGGGGCGCCTGCGGGACGCGGGTCCAGCGCGGCAAGCGCCCGCTGGGCCATCGGCCGCCCGCGGACCAGCTCGCCCAGCGAGGTGGCGCCCTGGGTGATGTCCTTGAACGCGTTCCACGCGGGCCGGAAACCCGTCAGCGCCGCGTGGAACAGCCCGGGCCGGCGCTCGAACGCGCTCAGCAGCCGCTTGCCGACGCTCATCTCGACGCCGAGGCCAGCCTTCACGGCGAACGCGTAGTTCAGCGCCTGGCGCCGGGTGTCCACCGCGTCGTGGGCCTCCGCGATCCTGACCGCCCACTCCCCCGCGAGCCGCCCGGAACGCAGCGCGAAGGAGATGCCCTCGCGGGTCCACGGCTCCAGGAGCCCCGCCGCGTCACCGCACACCAGCACCCGCCCGCGCGAGAGCGGCGAGTCGTCCGCGCGGCAGCGGGTCAGGTGCCCCGAGGAGATGCTCGGTTCGAACCCGGCGAGACCGAGCCGCCCGATGAAGTCCTCCAGGTACCGCTTGGTGGCCGCGCCCTCACCGCGCGCCGAGATCACCCCGACCGTCAGGGTGTCCCCCTTCGGGAAGACCCAGCCGTAACTGCCCGGCATCGGCCCCCAGTCGATGAGGACCCGTCCCTTCCAGTCCTCGGCGACGGTCTCCGGAACCGGGATCTCCGCCTCCAGGCCGAGGTCCACCTGGTCCAGCTTCACCCCGACGTGCGCGCCTATCCGGCTGGCGCTGCCGTCGGCCCCGACGACCGCCCGCGCGAGCAGGGTCTCGCCGCCCTGGAGGACCACCGCGACCGTACGCCGGTCGGGCACCGCCGAACCGTGCTGCTCGACGCGCTGCACGGTGACGCCGGTGCGCAGCTCGGCGCCCGCCTTCTGGGCGTGCTCGACCAGCTGCTGGTCGAACTCGGGCCGGTTGATCAGCCCGAACAGCATCTGCTTGGAACGCCGGGTCCGCGTGAAGCGGCCGTTGTTCGAGAACGTGACCGCGTGCACCCGGTCCCGGAACGGCAGCTCGAAGCCCGGCGGCAGCGAGTCCCGCGAAGGGCCGATGATGCCGCCGCCGCAGGTCTTGTACCGGGGCAGCTCGGCCTTCTCCAGCAACACCACGCGCCGTCCCGCGACCGCCGCCGCATAGGCGGCCGAGGCGCCCGCGGGGCCCGCGCCCACCACGACGACGTCCCACACCCGCTGCGCGTCGTCCTGCACGCCGTCCGCCGAAGAGTCGTCCGCCGAAGTGCCGTCCGCCGAAGAGTTCTCGCTGCTCACGATGGTCTGCTGCTCCCGATCAAGCCGTTGCCGCACCTGTCTCCCGCATCCTACGGCGGGCCCGCCCACAGACCACTGTGGGAGGATCTACGGCACTCACAGGTACAACGTCGCACCCACAAGGAGCGTGCCCATGTCGTCGAATCCGGTCGCCGAGACCGTCGCCTCGCTGATGCCGAGGGCACGGGCGGAGCTCACCGAACTGGTGGCGTTCAAGTCGGTGGCGGACTTCGAACAGTTCCCGAGGAGCGAGAGCGAGGCCGCAGCCGGCTGGGTCGCGGACGCGCTCACCGCCGAGGGGTTCCAGGACGTGGCCCTGCTCGACACCCCGGACGGCACCCAGTCGGTGTACGGCTACCTGCCCGGCCCGGAGGGCGCCAAGACGGTCCTGCTCTACGCCCACTACGACGTGCAGCCGCCGCTGGACGAGGCCGGCTGGACGACCCCGCCCTTCGAGCTCACCGAGCGCGACGGCCGCTGGTACGGGCGCGGGGCAGCGGACTGCAAGGGCGGTGTGATCATGCACCTGCTCGCGCTGCGCGCCCTGAAGGCGAACGGCGGAGTGCCGGTCCACGTCAAGTTCATAGCCGAGGGCTCGGAGGAGCAGGGCACCGGCGGTCTGGAGCGGTACGCCGAAGCGCATCCCGCGCTCCTGGAGGCGGACACCGTCGTCATCGGCGACGCGGGCAACTTCCGCGTCGGCCTGCCCACGGTCACCGCCACCCTGCGCGGCATGACCATGCTGCGTGTCCAGGTCGACACCCTCGCGGGCAACCTGCATTCGGGTCAGTTCGGCGGCGCCGCCCCGGACGCCCTGGCCGCGCTGATCCGCGTCCTGGACTCGATGCGCGGGAAGGACGGCACGACGAGGATCGACGGGCTCACGCCGGACGCGTCCTGGGACGGCCTCCAGTACGACGAGGAGCAGTTCCGGGCGGACGCCAAGGTCCTGGACGGCGTCGAGCTGATCGGCGACGGCACCGTCGCCGACCGCATCTGGGCCCGCCCGGCCGTCACCGTCCTCGGCATCGACTGCCCGCCGGTCGTCGGCGCCACCCCGTCGGTGCAGGCGAGCGCCCGCGCGCTGGTCAGTCTGCGGGTGCCGCCGGGCATCGACGCCGTCGAGGCCACCAAGCTGCTCCAGGCGCACCTGGAGCGGCACACTCCGTGGGGCGCGCGGGTGCGCACCGAGCAGATCGGCCAGGGCCAGCCGTTCCGCGCGGACACCACCAGCCCGGCGTACGCGGCGATGGCCGACGCGATGGCGGTGGCCTACCCGGGCCAGGAGATGCAGTACGCGGGCCAGGGCGGCTCCATCCCCCTGTGCAACACCCTCGCGTCGCTCTACCCGCACGCCGAGATCCTCCTCATCGGCCTCAGCGAGCCGGAGGCCCAGATCCACGCCGTGAACGAGAGCGTCTCCCCGAAGGAGCTGGAACGCCTCTCGGTGGCGGAGGCCCTGTTCCTGCGCAACTACGCGGCGAGCTGATCCGCCGGCTCTGCTGTCGGCAGAAGGCCCTCGTCCCCGGACGGGGGCCTTTCTACGGTCGTTCCATGGACGTCATCGAGATCCTCCCCCGTCTCCACCTCCTGCACTTCCCGGTCGGCCAGGCCTACCTCTGGCGCGACGACGACGAGTGGACCCTGATCGACGCCGGTCCGCCGGGTTCCGCGGCCCCGGTCGCCGCCCGCCTCCCCGGGCGTCTGCGGCGGATCGTGCTCACCCACTTCCACGAGGACCACGTGGGCGGGGCGGGCGAGTTGGCCGCCATGACGGGCGCCGAGGTGCTGGCGCACCGACTGGACGCCCCCTTCGTCCGAGGCGAAGCACCGGGCCCGCCCCCGGTGTTCGAGGACTGGGAGCTCCCGCTGCACGCGGAGGCCCAACGGCACCTGCCCCAGGGCGGGTTCACGAGACCACCACGGCTCACGGAACTCTCCGACGGCGACGAACTCGACTTCGGCGACGGAGCGAGGGTCGTCCACGCCCCCGGCCACACCCCCGGCAGCATCGCCCTCCACCTCCCGCGCCACGGCGTGCTCTTCACCGGGGACACGGTGGCCGCCTCGCCGTTCGACGGGAAGGTGATGTTAGGCGTGTTCAACGTCGACCGGGCTCAGGCCGTTGACTCCTTCGCGAAGTTGGTGGCACTCGGCCCGGACATCGCGTGCTTCGGCCACGGGGGCCCGATCATGGGGCCATGGACTCCCTCACCCGCCACCGCCCCCACGCCGACACCGCCACCCCCCTCACCCTCCTGAGCGACCGGGAGCTCGCGGAGCTGGTGTCGTCC
>NZ_LJBR01000301.1 GCF_001282115.1 Streptomyces sp. NRRL B-24085
TCGTCGGGGTCGAGGGGGCCGGCCCGCCAGGCGTCATGGCCGGTGGCGGTGAGTCCGGGCAGCAGGCGGCCGCGGGCGGTGAGCCGCAGCGCGTGCAGGGCGGCGGCGCCCCAGCAGGCGGTGGCGGGATGGGCGGCGGGATCGCGCCGGGCCCGGACGAGCAGCGGCAGTGCCTCGCCGACCGGGAGCGAGAGGGCGGACGCCGTCCGGCGCCGCACTCCGGCTCCGTGCGGTCGTACGACGGTCAGCTCGGTGAGTTCAGCGCGCTCGGGGGTCGTCCCGGCCAGCAGGGGCACGCCTTCGGGGTCCCAGAACGCGATCCGGCCGTCACGCGGAAGGGGCGCGGGCAGGAAGACGGCGGCGAGCCGGAGCGGGACGTCCGCTGTCCGCCGCTCGGCGCCGCGCTCGGCCACCATGGTGCTGTCGCTCATACGTCCTGTCACCTCCCGCCCGCGTGTCGGATCACTCGTCTTCGACTCTACGGGCGGGGTCTGACAATCGGCTCCGGCGACCGGCCGGGTCAGGGAACCGTGCGCGAGACGACGTACACCTTCGGGGCGTTCGGCACGGTCAGGTTGACCATGACGTCCTGGGTGGGCGCCGGGTCCTTCTGCGCGTGGGTGAGGCCCCACCAGGAGCGCGGGCCGTCGAACCTCCAGCCGCTGACCTTCTGGTCGCGCTCGCTGATGGTGACGTCGTTCTTCTTGAGGTCGGCTCGGCTGACGCCCATGCCGGTGAGGAAGGCGGCGAGGCCCGCGTCGGTCGTCCGGAACTGGACGTAGAGGCGGCTGGTCTTCCAGTTGTTGGTCTCGTAGGAGGCGACCAGGTCCGCGGGGTGCGGGACCGGCACCTGGTAGAGGCGGCGCTGCACCTTGGACGGCCAGCCGGGTGTCAGGCCCGTCGCCGAGTACTTCGCCTCCTTGTCCTTGCCGCTGTCCCGGCTCTGGTTGGCGGAGATCACCAGGTAGCCGGCCGGGACGCCGATGAGCAGACCGATGATCAGCAGGGTGATCGCCCTGCGGCGGATCATGTGGCGGCGGTCCTCGGTGGGCCCCTCCGGTCCGTCCGGGGGCGCCGCGGCCTGGCGGGGCAGGGATGCCGTCATGCGGTGTCCCGGGACGTACGGCGGGCCTCCACGTACCGTTCGTAGCGCTCGTGCCGCTCCACCCGGCGCCGGTTGGCGCGCCGGAAGCGGCGGGCGACCAGGCGGGCGAGGTCGGCGGCGCCGACCATGCCGGCCTCGGGTCCGAGCTGGGCGCGGGCGATACGGGCCTCGGGGCGGTAGCCGCGGCCGGTGAGCTGACGCTTGAAGGCGTCCCGCGCGGGGCCGATCAGCAGGTCGTCGGCCGCGCTGACGCCGCCGCCGATGACGAAGCAGGACGGGTCGAGGGCGGCGGCGAGGTTGGCGATGCCGACGCCGAGCCACTGGCCGATGTCCTGGAGCAGCTCGATGCACATGGCGTCGCCGTCACGGGCCAGCTCGGTGATCATCGGGCCGGTGATGTCGCCGATGTTGCCCTTGACGTGCTCGATGATCCCGTAGGCGACGGGCGAGTCGGCCGCCGCCAGTTCACGGGCCTCGCGGACCAGGGCGTTGCCCGAGCTGTACTGCTCCCAGCAGCCGCGGTTGCCGCACGGGCAGCGGTGGCCGCCGGGGACGACCTGCATGTGTCCGAACTCGCCGGCGACGCCGTACTTGCCGCGCTTGACCTGGCCGTCCTCCAGGATCGCGCCGCCGATGCCGGTGCCCAGCGTGATCATGACGAGGTGGTCCTCGCCGCGGCCCGCGCCGAAGCGCCACTCGGCCCAGGCGGCGGTGTTCGCGTCGTTGTCGACGAGGACGGGGACCGCGAGACGCCCGGCGATGCGGTCACGCAGCGGCTCGTTGCGCCAGGAGAGATGGGGTGCGAACAGCACGCGGTTGCGGTCGGCGTCGACCCAGCCCGCCGCGCCGATGCCGACGGCGTGGACGTCGTGGCGGTCGGACAGGTCCAGGACCAGTTCGACGATGGTGTCCTCGACGACCTTGGGGCTCTTCGACTTGTCCGGGGTCTCGGTGCGGACCTTCTCCAGGATGTTGCCGTCGGCGTCGACGACACCCGCCATGACCTTGGTGCCGCCGATGTCGATGCCCACCGTCGGCACGCGCGGTGCGGTCAGGTGTGAGCGGCGTTCCCTCGTGCCGACGGTCCGCAGGGCGGGGGCGCGGCGGGAGCCTATGGGGGCGCTGAAGTTGCCGTAGGTGCTCATCGGCCCCGATTCTGCCGCACGCTCACGCTGGGTGCCGAACGGGGGAGAAAAGGAGGGCGCGAGTCATGCCGGGTGCGGCTGCTGCGTGGCTGGTCGCGCCCACGTGACGGAGCCGCAAATCGATGGGAGCCGGACCGCTGAATACAGCCCCGCGCCCCTTTCAGGGGCGCACCAGGAGCTGAAATTCGAACGAGTAGCGAGTCGGACGATAGGTGTGCGTGCCGTACTCGACCGCTCGCCCCGTGTCGTCGAAGGTCACCCGCTGCATCGTCAGCAAAGGCGCTCCGGCCTCCTCCGCCAGGCGTTCCGCCTCCGCCGCCGTGGCCGCTCTCGCGCCGATGGACTGGCGGGCGCTGTGCAGGGTGATCCCGGCCGCGCGCATCATGCGGTACAGGCCGGTCGCCTCCAGCTGGTCGGTGTCCAGGTCGAGCAGGGTGGGCGGCAGGTAGTTGCACAGGTACGCCATCGGCTCGCCGTGGGCCAGGCGCAGGCGTTCCACCTGGTGCACGTCACTGCCCTCGGCGACGCCGAGCGCGGCGGCGATCTCGGCGGTGGCGGGGACGACGGAGTTGACGAGGACCTTCGTCGCGGGGCGCTGGCCGGCCGCCTCCAGGTCGTCGTAGAGGCTGCTGAGCTCCAGCGGGCGCTTGACCTGGCTGTGCACGACCTGGGTGCCGACACCGCGGCGGCGCACGAGCAGGCCCTTGTCGACGAGCGACTGGATGGCCTGGCGGACGGTGGGCCGGGACAGGCCGAGCCGGGCGGCGAGCTCGATCTCGTTGCCCAGCAGGCTGCCGGGGGTGAGCGTCCCGTGCTCGATCGCGGCCTCCAGCTGCTGGGCGAGCTGGAAGTACAACGGCACCGGGCTGCTGCGGTCCACACTGAGCTCGAGCGTCACGGTCGGGTCCACTCCTGGTTTCGGCACGGGCCCGAGCGTAGCTCCGTGCGCTGTTGACGGGAAGTCGTGTAGTCACATTGTCCGGACATACGGATTGACAGCACGGGGTGCGCGACCACACTTTGTTCACATGCGCATCGGGGTCATAGGGACGGGCCGCATCGGCACCATTCATGCGAACACGCTCAGCCGCCATCGGGAGGTCGGTTCCCTGATCCTCACGGACGCGGACGGGGCGCGGGCCCAGGAGCTCGCGCACCGCCTCGGGGAGACCGCGGCCCCGGGCGTCGACGAGATCTTCAAATGGGGTGTCGACGCCGTCGTCATCACCACGGCGACCTCCGCCCACGCCGAGCTGATCGGCCGGGCGGCGCGCTCGGGGCTGCCGGTGTTCTGCGAGAAGCCCATCGCGCTCGACCTGCCGGGCACGATGCAGGCGATCGCCGAGGTGGAGACCGCCGGGACGGTTCTCCAGATGGGTTTCCAGCGGCGCTTCGACACGGGGTACACCGGCGCGCGCGAGGCCGTGCGCTCGGGGCGGCTCGGACGGCTGCACACCGTGCGGGCCCTCACCTCCGACCAGGCGCCGCCGCCGGCGGAGTGGCTGCCGCTGTCCGGGGGGCTGTACCGGGACACCCTGATCCACGACTTCGACGTCCTGCGCTGGGTGACCGGGCGCGAGATCGTCGACGTGTACGCGGCCGGGTCCGACGCCGGTCCGCCGATGTTCCGGGCCGCGGGGGACGTCGACACCGCGGCGGCCGTGCTCACCCTCGACGACGGGACCCTCGCCACGGCCACGGCCACGCGGCTGAACGGCGCCGGGTACGACGTGCGCATGGAGCTCGCCGGGGAGCTGGACCAGATCGTGGTGGGGCTGGACGACCGCACGCCGATCGCGTCCACGGAGCCCACCGGGCCGCCCGCGGCGGACAAGCCGTGGACGGGCTTCCTGGAGCGGTTCGGACCGGCCTACGAGGCCGAGCTGGCGGCGTTCGTCGAAGTGGTCCGGGGCGAGCGGGCGAACCCCTGCGACGGCCGGGAGGCATTGCAGGCGCTGAGGGTCGCCGAGGCGTGCGAGGTGTCCCGACGCGAGCGCAGGGCGGTACGGCTGGCGGAGCTCCCGGGCGGCACGAGCGCGACCGCGTTCTGACCCGTCACGCCGTCACGTCCGCACGCCTGCACGTCCGCGCGTCCGCGCGTCCCCACGCCCGCGCGTCCGCACGCCCGGCCGACCGGGTGCCACGGCCCCCTGCGCAGCTCACACCGCGGCCTGCGGCCACCGCACCGGCAGGCTCCGTACTCCCCTGATCAGCATTCCCGGCAGCCACTCCCCCGTGGGGCCGTCGAGGGCGAGGCCGGGGGCGCGGTCCAGCAGGGTGCGGATCGCGGTGCCGGCCTCCAGGCGGGCCAGTGGGGCGCCCAGGCAGTAGTGGATGCCGTGGCCGAACGCCAGGTGGCCGCGGGGGTCGCGGCGGATGTCGAAGCGGTCCGGGGCCGGGTAGCGGGAGTCGTCGCGGTCGGCCGCGCTCAGGCAGATCATCACCGGGTCGCCCGCGGCTATGGTCCGTCCCGCTATCTCCAAGGGCTCGGCGGCGTACCGGAAGGTCGCGTTCTCCACCGGGCCCTCGTAGCGCAGGGTCTCCTCGACCGCGCCGTCGACGAGGCTCATGTCGGCGCGCAGGGCGGCGAGTTGGTCCGGGTGGGTGAGCAGGGCGTGCACGCCGTTGGTGATGAGGTTGACCGTGGTCTCGTGGCCCGCGATCAGCAGCAGGAAGGCCATGCCGCGCAGTTCCGACGGGGAGAGCCGGTCGCCGTCGGAGGCGGTGGTGCGGATGAGGTCGCCGAGCAGGTCGTCGCTCGGGCCTGCGCACCGCTTGTCCTCGATGAGCTCCTTCAGGTAGTCGCCGAGGCGCAGGACGGCGTCGTACGAGCTCTCCTCGCTGGTGGGGGCCACGACCTCGGTGGACAGCTTGCGGAACTCGGTGCGGTCCATCTCGGGCACACCGAGGAGTTCGCAGATCACGGTGATCGGCAGCGGGTAGGCGAGGGACTGCACCAGGTCGGCGCGGCCGTGCGGCAGCATCGTGTCGAGGAGGTCGTCGGTGATCTCCTGGACGCGGGGCCGCAGTCGCTCGACCCGGCGCATGGTGAAGGCCCGGGAGACCAGGGCGCGCAGCCGGGTGTGCTCGGGCGGGTCGCTGCCCAGCAGATGGCGGCCGATGAGCTCCTCGTCGTGGAACACCGCGCCGATCCTGCGGCCGTCCTTGGACAGTCTCGGATCGGCGAGTGCCGCGCGCGCCTCCTCGTGCCCGACGACGAGCCAGGTCGCGTAGTCGGCGTGGGAACCGGGCGGCCGCACGCGGTGCACGGGGCCGAGGGCGCGCAACTCGGCGTACACGGGGTGCGGGTCGGCACGGAACGCGTCGCCGTACTCCCCGAGGTCGATCACTGCTTCGGTCATGAACCCCCCCTTCACCCCGTCAACGCCCGGCGGCCGCGACTAGTGCCCGTCCGGCTCGGGTGCCTCGGACGGCTCCAGCAGTCCCGCGTCGTACGCCAACAAGGCGATCTGCACGCGGTTGTTGAGGTCGAGCTTGGCCAGGACGCGGGAGACGTGGGTCTTGACGGTGGCGACGCTCATGTAGAGGGCGGCGGCGATCTCGGCGTTGGACAGGCCCTGGCCGACGGCGACGGCGACCTCGCGTTCGCGGTCGTTGAGGGCGGCGATGCGCTCACGCGCGCGTGCCCGTCGGCTGTCGGCGGCGCTGCCGGCCGCGTGGTCCATGAGCTGGCGGGTGACGGTGGGCGACAGGACGGGGTCGCCGGCCGCGACCTGGCGGACGGCGGCGAGGATCTCGGCCGGCGGGGTGTCCTTGAGGACGAATCCGGCGGCGCCCGCGCGCAGGGCGCGCAGCACCTGCTCGTCGGCGTGGAAGGTGGTCAGGACGACGACCTGCGGGGCGTCGGGGCGGCCGCGCAGCCGCTCCGTGGCCGTGAGGCCGTCCACGGCCGGCATCCTGATGTCCATGAGGACGACGTCCGGCCGGGTCCGGTCGACGGCGGCCTCGACCTCGGTGCCGTCCGCCGCCTCTCCGACGATCTCGATGTCCTCGGCCCCGCCCATCATCAGTGACAGACCGGCCCGCACCAGGGGGTCGTCGTCGACGAGGAGCACTCTGATCACAGTCATGGGGCCTACGTAATCACGCGGGAACGACACGCGATCACCCTCCCGGGCGGCTGAGTTGGGCCGCCAGCGACAGCGGGGCCGTCACCCCCACGGCAGCCACGCCCGCACCGCGAACGCCCCGTCCTCCTCCACCCCGTGCTCCAGCCGGCCCCCGGCGAGCGTGGCGCGCTCGGTGAGGCCGATCAGTCCCTGGCCGGAGCCGGGGACGGGCGGCACCTCGCCCTCGGGCGGCCGGTTGCGGACGGTCACGGCGAGGCCCTCGCCCGGGCCGCCCGCGACGGTGACGGCGACCTCCGTGCCGGGGGCGTGCTTGCGGGCGTTGGTGAGGCTCTCCTGGGCGATGCGGTAGGCGGTGCGGCCGACGGAGGCGGGCACGGCGGCGGGGTCGGTGACCCGGCTGTCGAGGACGACCTTCATGCCGGCCTCACGGGACTCGGCGACCAGGGTGTCGAGCGCGCCGAGGGTCGGCTGGGGACGGCCCGTGTCGTCGTGGTCCGCGGCCCGCAGGACGCCGATGATCTCCCGCAGGTCCTGGAGGGCCTCGTGCGCGCTCTCCCGGATGACGCCGGCCGCCCGGGCTACCTCGTCCCGGGGCGCGTCCGGCCGGAACTCCAGGGCGCCCGCGTGGACGCTGAGCAGGGTCAGCCGGTGCGCGAGGACGTCGTGCATCTCGCGCGCGATGGCCTCGCGGGCGAGCCGCTGGGCCTGCTCGGCCCGCAGCCGCGCCTCGGTCTCCGCGCGCCGGGCGCGGTCGCGCAGGCTGAACATGAGCTGCCGTTTGGCCCGCACCAGCAGGCCCCAGCCGACGACCGCGACGATCAGGACCACGGTGAGGACCACCGAGACGACGTAGGGCAGGTCCGCGTCGGGTCGCAGCCGGAACGTGACGGGCACGACGGCGATGTTGAGGCCGGCCACCCAGGCGACGTACCGGAAGGGGCGGTGCACGGCCAGGGTGAAGACGGCGATCGTGCAGGCGCCGCCGGCGCTGTCCGAGAGCACCCCGAGCGGGATCGTGGCCAGGGCGAGGCCGACCGGCCAGCGCCTGCGCAGCCACACGGCCGCGCAGGCGAGCGCGCCCAGCAACTGGTCGAGGACGGCCGCGGTGTGCGACACGTGCGGGTTGTCGCCGACGGCGTCCGCCGCGATCAGGCCGATCAGGACGGCCAGGAGGAAGCAGGAGAAGTCGACGAGCCAGTCGCGCGCGGTGCGCCGGGGACGCCGTCCGGGCCGTGCGCCGTCCGGTTCGAACTCGTGGATAACGGCGGACGGCAGCAGCCAGTGCCGGCCGGGGAAGGCCGGGGGCTCGGGGACCGTCTCGTCAGTGCTCACGGTCGACAAATCTACGCAGCGGGGTGCTGGAGCACCTCCCCGTGACCGTGATGGGCGACCAAAGTCGCGGCATCGCAGACTTTCGGCGCGGCCGGCCGCGCGGATCCGATGCTTCGGTGGCACGGGGCTCGCCCCGCGGCCGATGTCCGTGGGGGGTCCGCGGGGCGAGGGTGCACCCATGAAGCAACTGCTCGAACTGTTCGGTTTCCTCGCCCTGGTGCAGGGCGGGATGGGTCTGCTGCACGAGTTCACCGACTGGCACATCGGGCTCGTCCAGCGGATCGGCTTCCTCGACGGCTACGAGATCTACGCGAGCGTCGCCCTGATCGTGCTGGCGTTCGCGCTGTTCGCCGCCGCGGAGAGCCGCAGGCCCGGCTGACGTCCCGCTGTCAGCAGCCGTAGTCGACCAGGTTGAACGTGGCGTAGTGGTCCGCCGTGTAGTAGTCCTCCTGAGTCTTCTCTCCGGTGACGATCCGGCGTGCGCCGCGCGTGGAGGAGCCCGGCGTGATCACCGTGTACTCGTGGTAGTAGCCGGTCGACCGGCTGGGCAGGACGCCTTCCCGGTTCTGGAAGACGCTCCCGTCCTGGGAGTAGGGGTAGGGGCCGCCCTGTTCGATCAGGTCCAGGGTGTCGTACGCCTGGGACGGCAGCCCGGTGTAGCAGATGCTGCCGACCGCGGCGGCCGCCGGGGTGGCGGTGGTGACGGTGCCGCCGACGAGGAGGGCGGACAGGACTGCGGCCGCGGCGCCGAGGTGAGTGATCCGTGGGGGGAATCTCATGCGCTCATGATGACGCGCGTAGAGCATGGCATGTCAATGACAACTCCGGAAGTTTTCCCGTCACGTCCTATGAGTTAACACAGAGTTGACCTTGTCGAGCTTCGTGTCCGTAGGCCGCCAGCGGTCCGGGGAGCCGGCCGGTGGGATGGATGCCATGACAACGACTTACGGAACTCTGAACGGCAAGGTCGCGCTCGTCACCGGGGGCAGCCGCGGCATCGGTGCGGCCACGGCGGTACGACTGGCGCGGGACGGCGCGGACGTGGCCGTGACGTACGTGGACGGCAAGGAGGCGGCCTCGGACGTGATACGGCGGGTCGAGGCGCTGGGACGACGGGGCGTCGCCCTGCGGGCGGACTCCGCGGACCCCGATGAGGCGGCCGGGGCGGTCACGCGTACGGCGGAGGCGCTCGGCGGGCTGGACGTCCTGGTGAACAACGCGGGCGTGGGGGTGCTGGGCCCGTTGGGCGAGTTGTCCCTCGCGGAGGTCGACCGGGTCCTGGCCGTCAACGTGCGCGGGGTGTTCCTGGCCTCTCAGGCGGCGGCCGCGCGGATGCGGGACGGCGGACGGATCATCACGATCGGGAGCTGCATGACCCAGCGGGTGCCCGGTCCCGGCGGGACCCTGTACACGACGAGCAAGTCGGCGCTGATCGGGCTGACGAAGGCCCTCGCGCGCGAGCTGGGGCCGCGGGGGATCACGGCGAACATCGTGCATCCCGGGCCGATCGACACCGACATGAATCCGGGGGACGGGCCGTTCGCCGCGGGGCAGGCCGCGATGACCGCGGCGGGACGGTTCGGCACGGCGGAGGAAGTGGCGTCGACGGTGGCGTACCTGGCGGGGGCGGAGTACGTGACGGGTGCGGAGTTCTCGGTGGACGGGGGGCATGCGGCGTGAGGTAGCGGCTGCCGTGGGAGGGGCTTTGGAGCGCCCCGAGGTCCCACTGCCCGTGGGCCGGGGAGCTGTTGACAGCTCCCCGGCCCACGGGTGCGAGGCTCGCCCGTCTCGGCGAGCCGAACGCCTGAACCACTCAGCGCGAGGGGGCGAGGAACACCCGCCCAGCCACCCGGCGCGCGGCCGCCGGGTACGCCCGCCTTGGCCACCCGGCGCGAGGGGGCGAGGAACACCCGCCCAGCCACCCGACGCACGGCCGTCAGGTACGCCGCCTTGGCCACCCGGCGCGAGGGGCGAGAAACAACCTGCCTAAACGCACGGCGTGTGGGCCAGGAACGCCCGCCTCAACCACCCAGCGCCAGGGGACCAGTTACCCCTGCCCCGGCCAGCCAGCGCGAGGGCCAGGAGCACTCGCTTCAACCACCCAGCGCGTGGGCCAGGAACGCCCCCCTCAACCACCCAGCGCCAGGGGACCAGTTACCCCTGCCCCGGCCAGCCAGCGCGAGGGCCAGGAGCACTCGCTTCAACCACCCAGCGCGTGGGCCAGGAACGCCCCCCTCAACCACCCAGCGCCAGGGGGCGAGGCACGCCCGCCGCAGCCGGCCGATGCGCGTGGGCCGAGCAGGCCCTGCCTCAGCCGCCCAGTTCCTGGTGTCTCGCCGACAGGGCCGCCGAACCGGACTCCGTCAGGGAGCCGAACAGTCGCAGGCGCGAGATCCCTCCGTCCGGGAAGATGTCCACGCGCGCGTGTGTGCCCACCGCCGGGGCCGGCAGCACGAAGCGGTGGTTGGTGTCGGGCTGGAGGCGGGTGCGCGGGAGGACCTCGCGCCAGTCGCCGTCCTCGCCGTCGCGGACCGACACCGAGGCCCAGCCCGCGCTGTTCCCCTTCAGATACGCCGTGTCGATCTCGATCGCGCGGATCTGCGACTGGGCCACGAGCCGGTAGCGGATCCAGTCGTTGCCCCGGTCACGGCGGCGGCGGGTCTCCCAGCCGTCGTCCATCTTGCGGGAGCGGCCCGGCTGGATGGTGTTCGAGGCCGGCGAGTAGAAGAGGTCGGAGGCGTCCTCCGCCCGGCCGCCGTTCTCCAGGGCGACCACGTCGAAGGTGCCGAGGGCCGTCAGCCACGCCGGGTCCGGTACGACCTCGCCGTACACGCGCAGGCGGGCGATGCCGCCGTCGGGGTGCTGGTTGACCCGCAGGTGCGTGAAGCGCTGCTCCACGGACACCTCGAAGCCGTTCGCCGCGTGGCCGCCGACGGGCGTCCGCGGGACCAGCGTCGTCCACTTCACGTCGTCGCCCAGCAGTTCCTCCGGGGACGGACTGCCCGCGACCGAGGTCCCCTCGACCGACACCGCCTGCGGGTAGTTGCCGCGGAAGTGGGCCGTGTCGACCACGATCCCCCGGATCACCCCGGGCGCGCCCAGCCGCACCAGCGCCCAGTCGTGGTCCTCCGCCGTCGGCCAGGGGTGCTCGGCCGAGGCGCCCCGGCGGCGCCGGGTCTCCCAGCCGTCCATGATCTTGCCCTTGTGCCCGAAGTGCTCGGGGTCGAACTCGGCCCGCCCGGGCAGCAGCAGGTTCTCGCGCTGGGCGAAGAACTCGTCGTTGGCGGCGATCACCGAGCCGCCGAGTGTCCGCGCGGCGAGGTCGGCGTACCGGGTGAAGGGGAAGTCGGCGGTGCGGTAGTCCGCGTACGGGTCACCGCCGCCGTACGGGTGCGCGTCGCCGGTGAAGCTGGGAATCGCCGTCACGTACATGTGCCTTTCTGGAGTTGCCGGTGCGGGTCGATCAGGGCGTACGGGTGAGCAGCCGGCCCCTCGGAACGGTGAACTCGCCGTTCGCCACGATGCGTTCACCGCGCAGCCAGGTCGAGCGCACCACCCCGTACAGGGTCTTGCCCGCGTACGCCGTGACGCGGTTGCGATGCTGGAGGGCCGCCGGGTCCACGGTGAAGGTGGCGTCCGGTGCGAGGACCGCGAAGTCGGCGTCACGGCCGGCCTCGATGGCGCCCTTGCGGTCGAGGCCCACCAGCCGGGAGGTCCGCTCGGACATCCAGCGGACCACGTCGTCCAGCGAGTGGCCGCGCCTGCGGGCCTCCGTCCAGACCGCCGCCAGGCTCAGTTGCAGGCCCGAGATGCCGCCCCACGCGGTGGCGAAGTCGGCCGTCTTGAGGTCGGCGGTGGACGGGGAGTGGTCGGTGACCACGCAGTCGATGGTGCCGTCGGCCAGCGCCTGCCACAGCAGGTCCTGGTTGGCGGCTTCCCGGATGGGCGGGCAGCACTTGAACTCGCTCGCCCCGTCCGGGACTTCCTCGGCCGTGAGAGTGAGGTAGTGCGGGCAGGTCTCCACGGTGACGCGGACCCCGTCCGCCTTCGCCCGGGCGATCAGCGGGAGCGCGTCGCTCGACGACAGGTGCAGCACGTGCACGCGGGCGTCCAACCGCCTGGCCTGGTCGATGAGTTGGGCGATCGCCGTGTCCTCGGCGTCGCGCGGCCGGGAGGCCAGGAAGTCCGCGTACCGGGGGCCGGCGTGCTGCGGGGCGGCCTCCAGGTGGTGCGGGTCCTCGGCGTGCACGATCAGCAGCCCGCCGAAGGAGGCGATCTCGGCCAGCGAGCGGGCGAGTCCGTCCTGGTCGAGGTGCGGGAACTCGTCCACGCCGGACGGCGACAGGAACGCCTTGAACCCGAAGACCCCCGCTTCGTGCAGCGGACGCAGGTCCTTGACGTTGCCGGGCAGGGCGCCGCCCCAGAATCCGACGTCGATGTGCGCCTTGTCGGCGGCGACCGCCTGTTTCGTACGGAGGTGCTCGACCGTCGTCGTGGGCGGGAGGGAGTTGAGCGGCATGTCGACGAGGGTGGTGATGCCGCCGGCCGCCGCCGCGCGCGTGGCGGTCCAGAAGCCCTCCCACTCGGTGCGGCCGGGGTCGTTGACGTGCACGTGGGTGTCGACCAGGCCGGGCAGCAGGACGTCGTCCCCGAGGTCCTCCAGGCGGGCACCCGGGGGCACGGGTGCGTCGTACGGCGACACGGCCGTGATCGTGCCGTCGGCGACCGCGACGGACGCGGGCCGCGTCCCCTCGGGCGTGATGACGCGCGTCGAGCGCAGCACCAGTTCTGTGTCGGACACCCGGACCCCTTTCTGCCGCCGTTGACTTCCGCGTAACGGAATTCAACTTTCTGTTGAAGGAGTCTTCACTCCCGGTCGAACGCCGTCAAGGGCACACTTCCTCACAGTGCGCCTTGCGTCGAAACTCTGGACGTTTCCACAAAGCGGAATTACTATTCCGGCAAGCAGAACGTAGCTACGCACCAGCGGGGAGTCAACCGACTGCCGGGTAGGCTTCTGCCCCCTGCCCAGACCCGAAAGGCAGCCCCGAAAGGAACGCGCCGTGCCGACGTCCAGCGCCAGCACCACCGACTCCGCCAAGTCCGCCGGCGGCGGGGTCCAGTCCCTTGAGCGCGCCTTCGATCTGCTGGAACGGATGGCGGACGCGGGCGGAGAGGTCGGACTGAGCGAACTGTCCGCGAGCAGCGGACTGCCGCTGCCCACCATCCACCGCCTGATGCGGACCCTCGTGTCCTGCGGTTACGTCCGCCAGCAGCCCAACCGGCGCTACGCCCTCGGCCCGCGCCTGATCCGCCTCGGCGAGTCGGCCGCCCGGCTGCTCGGCACCTGGGCCCGCCCCTACCTCGCCCGCCTGGTCGAGGAGACCGGCGAGACCGCCAACATGGCACTGCTCGACGGGGACGAGATCGTCTACGTCGCCCAGGTGCCGTCGAAGCACTCCATGCGGATGTTCACCGAGGTCGGCCGGCGCGTCCTGCCGCACTCCACCGGCGTCGGCAAGGCCCTGCTCGCCAACACCCCCGACGACGAGGTGCGCGCCCTGCTCGCCCGGACCGGCATGCCGGCCGCGACGGAGAAGACGATCACCACGCCGGACGGGTTCCTCGCCGCCCTGAAGGACGTGCGCGGCCAGGGTTACGCGGTCGACGACAACGAGCAGGAGATCGGCGTCCGCTGCCTCGCGGTGTCGGTGCCCAACTCCCCCACCGCGGCGGCCATCTCGATCTCCGGTCCGGCAGGGCGGGTCACCGAGGCGGCCACCGAGAAGATCGTGCCGGTGCTGCAGCAGGTGGCGTCGGAACTGTCGGAGGCACTGGCGACCCAGAGCCCGGCGTGATCGCCTTACTCCGCTGGCCGGGGCGGTACACGGACCGGCACGGCTCGGAGGAGATCGTCTTCGAGTCGGACGGCCGGGAGCTGATCCGTACGACGATCAGGGGTGTCCGCTTCGAGGGCGACACCATGGACGATCTGGGCGCGCTGGGCGGGGAGCCGCCCGAGCAGATGTTCTCCTTCCGCGACGGGGCGCTGTACTTCTGCCTCCTGGAATGGGAGACACCCCTGCCCGTCGACGTCAGGGGCAGCGGCGTGCGGCCCGGCACGCTGCACTGCGTCCTGCGGCTCGGCGACCCGGCGGGCCCCCGCCCCGGGCCGGACCTGCAGACCCTCACCACCACCCTGCGCCTGGACGGGCACGAGTTCAGCAGCGGGACCTTGCGGTACGACTTCGAGGAGGCACTGCGCGACATCCAGCACGCGCTGCCGCGAGCCGCCCGACTGCGGGCCTGCGTCTCGTGCGCCTGGTCCGACTACAGCCCCCTCGGCAACGGGATGATGGCCGCACTGGCCTGCTTCCGGGACGTCAAGGACCGCTACCGGCGGGTGGACGCCAAGCACGGCCCCACGGGCATCTTCGCGGTCTGGGACGACCTCACCGAGTTCGTCCAGGAGACCTGGCTCTGCCCGGAGTTCGAGCACCGCGGAAACCACAGGGGTTACCGGGGTTCGTTCCCCTGACGCCGCGGCTCCCCGAACAGCTCCACCGCGTCGCGCACCTCGGTGAGCCCTCTGGACAGCGCGCTCACCGAGCCGATCGCCCCCGCGATCAGCAGCAACGACCGTCGCAGGCGCGGGACTTCGGGTGTGCCGTCGATCGTCATGGCGGCCAGCGCGGCGAGTTCGTCCTCGGCGATGCACCGGTCGGGGAACTCGGCGGGATGCGCGGCGAGTTCGCGGCGCAGCCGGGACACCGCGGCCCGCAGTTCCGCCACTCTCGGATCCTTGTCGCTGCCGGTCACTGGCCTCTGCCCCAAGCTCCGCAACACAGCTCTCCCCCTCGCACTCCTTCGTGCGCCCCGGCGTCAGACCCCGAGGGACGCGGGTCAGTAAACGCCACACGGGGCGCCACGCGCCACCGTACGGACCGAAATTCAGCCCGTTGAAACCCGGCGCACGCCGGCGCGTCAGGTATGCAGGACGCATGACGGAGAACGAACAGCAGGTCGCCGGACTGCTCCTGGCGGCAGGCGGTGGGCGGCGGCTCGGCGGGCGGCCCAAAGCGCTGCTCGAACACCGGGGCCGCCCCCTCGTCGAGCACGCGGTGGGTGTCCTGCGCGCGGCCGGCTGCGCCCGGGTGCACGTGGTGCTGGGGGCGGCCGCGGCGGTCGTACGGGAGCGGGCCGAGCTCGGTGGGTGTGTGCTGGTGGAGAACCCGGAGTGGGCCGACGGGATGGGGTCCTCGCTGCGGGCCGGGCTCGACTCGCTCGCCGGGACGGGGGCGCGGGCCGCGCTGGTCTCGCTCGTCGACCAGCCCGGCATCGGGGCGGAGGCGGTGCGCCGGGTGCTCGCCGCCCACGAGGACGAGGCCTCGCTCGTCTCGGCCGCCTACGACGGTGTCCGCGGCCATCCCGTCCTCTTCGGCGCCGGGCACTGGGCCGGGATCGCGGCGACTGCGACGGGCGACCGGGGGGCACGCGCCTATCTGGAGGAGCACCGGCACGTCCTCACGCTCGTCGAGTGCGGGGACGTGGCCGAGCCGTACGACATCGACACGCCGGAGGATCTGGCGCACCTTGAGTGAACGGGGTGGCACGCAGAGCCACTCTCACTCGACCCGGAGAATCTCGACATCAACAAACCATTGAACTTCCACAATGAGGAAACTAGTATCCACTGTTCAGAAGCGCCCTGCCGTTGCGAGGGGCGTCGCCCGCGTACCCGGTTCGACTGGCACCCGGTGCCACCGCTGAAGGAAGTGACCGCTCATGTCCGCACCAGCGCCGTCCCCGCTGGCCATCGTCGACGCCGAGCCCCTGCCGCGGCAGGAGGAGGTCCTGACCGAGGCGGCCCTCGCCTTCGTGGCCGAGCTGCACCGCCGGTTCACGCCCCGGCGTGACGAGCTGCTCGCCCGCCGCGCCGAACGCCGCGCCGAGATCGCCCGCACCTGCACGCTCGACTTCCTCCCGGAGACCGCCGCGATCCGCGCGGACGACTCCTGGAAGGTGGCCCCCTCCCCCGCGGCCCTGGACGACCGCCGGGTCGAGATCACCGGTCCCACCGACCGCAAGATGACGATCAACGCCCTGAACTCCGGGGCCCGGGTGTGGCTCGCGGACTTCGAGGACGCCTCCGCGCCCACGTGGGAGAACGTCGTCGGGGGTCAGATCAACCTGGCCGACGCGTACACCCGCAGCATCGACTTCACCGACGAGAAGTCCGGCAAGTCGTACGCCCTGCGCCCGGACGGGGAACTCGCCACCGTCGTCATGCGCCCGCGCGGCTGGCACCTGAACGAGCGGCACCTGGTCGACGCGAACGGCACCCAGGTTCCCGGCGCGCTCGTCGACTTCGGCCTGTACTTCTTCCACAACGCCCAGCGGCTGCTCGACCTCGGCAAGGGCCCGTACTTCTACCTCCCGAAGACCGAGTCGCACCTCGAGGCGCGCCTGTGGAACGACGTGTTCGTCTTCGCGCAGGAGTACTGCGGCATCCCGCAGGGCACCGTCCGGGCGACCGTCCTGATCGAGACGATCACGGCGGCGTACGAGATGGAGGAGATCCTCTACGAACTCCGCGACCACGCCTCGGGGCTGAACGCGGGCCGCTGGGACTACCTGTTCTCCATCGTGAAGAACTTCCGTGACGGCGGCGCCAGGTTCGTCCTGCCGGACCGCAACGCGGTCACGATGACGGCCCCGTTCATGCGCGCGTACACCGAACTCCTCGTCCGCACCTGCCACAAGCGCGGTGCGCACGCGATCGGCGGCATGGCGGCCTTCATCCCCTCGCGCCGGGACGCCGAGGTCAACAAGGTCGCCTTCGAGAAGGTCCGCGCCGACAAGGACCGCGAGGCGAACGACGGTTTCGACGGCTCCTGGGTCGCCCACCCCGACCTGGTCCCGATCGCCATGGAGTCCTTCGACAAGGTCCTCGGCGACAAGCCGAACCAGAAGGACCGGCTGCGCGAGGACGTCCACGTCGAGGCGGCCGACCTCATCGCGATCGACTCGCTGGAGGCCCGGCCGACGTACGACGGCCTGGTCAACGCCGTCCAGGTCGGCATCCGGTACATCGAGGCGTGGCTGCGCGGGCTCGGCGCGGTCGCCATCTTCAACCTCATGGAGGACGCGGCCACCGCCGAGATCTCCCGCTCGCAGATCTGGCAGTGGATCAACGCCGGCGTCGAGTTCGAGAACGGCGAGAAGGCCACCCCGGAGCTGGCCCGCAAGGTCGCCGCCGAGGAGCTCGACAGCATCCGCGCCGAGATCGGCGAGGAGGCGTTCGCGGCCGGCCACTGGCAGCAGGCCCACGACCTGCTGCTCCAGGTCTCCCTCGACGACGACTACGCGGACTTCCTGACGCTGCCTGCGTACGAGCAGCTCAAGGGCTGAAGCCGCCCCCGCTCAGGAGCCGTCCTCCCGGGCGGCCCTGTCCGAGTGGCCCAGGGGCTTCCCCGGGGCCACTCGGTCGCGTACGACCTGCTTCACCGCCGTGGGCTCCGGGAAGCCCTGCTCGCGCCGGTCCCAGACGACCTCGTCGTCGACGCGGACGACGAACACCCCGCCCGTGCCCGGCTTGAGGGACAGCTCACCCAGCTCCGCCTCGAAGGTGGTGAGCAGCTCCTGCGCCAGCCAGGCCGCGCGGGGCAGCCAGCGGCACTGGGTGCAGTACTCGATCTGTACGACGGGACTCATCCGAGGTGCACCGACCAATCCTGTTGCGCGGCCGGTTTGCCGTGCAGGTCGGGGACCCGCTTGAGCCAGTTCGGCCGTCCTTGTTCCGTCCGCGCCGCCCGCAGGGCCTCCTCGGCGGCGAGTTCCTCCGGGCTGGGGAAGTCGGTGGGGAGCCAGTCGGCGGAGGCCCGCACGCGCGCGTGCAGGTAGTCGACGTACGCCTCGCGCATCTCGGCGGGCGTGGTGAACTCCGTCAGCCAGGCGTCCGGCACCTCCGCGACGATCTCCCGCAGCAGCTCGCGCGTCACCTTCGGCGCCAGTTCGGCGTCGGCGGCCCGTACGTCGGGGCCGTACCGGCCGAGGGCGTGGTGGCGGAAGTCGTAGCGCCTGGCGGGCTCGGAACCGTCCCAGCGGTGATGGAAGACGAGGGCCGCACCGTGGTCGATGAGCCACAGGCGCGGGGGTGCGACGCCGAGCGTCGGCCAGACCATCAGGTTGGAGCTGTGCACCGTGCGGTCGACGTTCACGGTCAGCGCGTCGAGCCAGACCACCCGGCCCGCCTCCAGCGGTTCGACACGGCAGTGCCGGGCGACCTCGGGGGTGAAGTCCCTGGCACCCGGCAGATGGTCCATGCCGAGGTTCACCCCGGCGCTCGCCGCGTGCAGGTCCCGCACCTCCTGGTGCGGCTCGCTGTCGGCGATCGCCGGGTCGAAGCGCACGAGGACCAGTTCGGGGAAGCGCAGTCCCAGCGCCCGCGCCAGCTCACCGACGATCACCTCGGCGACCAGCGCCTTGCGCCCCTGGGCGGAGCCGGTGAACTTCACGACGTACGTCCCCAGGTCGTCGGCCTCGACGACAGCGGGCACCGAGCCGCCGGACCGCAGCGGGGTCACGTATCGAACAGCAGTCACTTCGCGGAGCACACCGGTCAGGGTAGTTCAGCTCCTGCCGCCGCCAGCGGGTTGGGCAGCGGCAGGTAGCGGGCGGCCGCCCCGTCCGCCCCCGTCCACCTCAGCAGCAGGTTCGTCTTGCCGGGGAGGGTGGGCGCGGTGAGGAGGGCGGCGGCCTCCGGGAGGTCGTGCCGGGACAGCTCACGGCGGGCGGCGGGCCAGGGGTCGAAGCCGGGCCGGCGTTCGGCGAGGGCCGCGGCGACCTCGCAGAGGTGGTTCACGACCAGGCAGTACACCAGCCGTTCCCACCCTGCCGCGCGCGGCACGTCCGACAGCAGCTTCACG
>NZ_LJBR01000302.1 GCF_001282115.1 Streptomyces sp. NRRL B-24085
CCCTCCTCTCCCCCGCCCACCGCGAGCTCGCCCGGACCGCCGAGGTCTACCTCGACTGCGCGGGCCAGGCCGGCCGCACCGCCGCCGAGCTGGGCATCCACCGGCAGACCCTCTACTACCGCCTCTCCCGCGTCGAACAGCTCACCGGCCTGGACCTGGACGACGGCGAGGACAGACTGCTGCTGCACATGGCGCTCAAGGCGGCGCGGCTCCAGGCGCGCCCCTGGACGGGCGGGTCGCCGAACCCGGCGTGATTATTGAAAACGATTATCATCATGCTACGGTCGGCGCATCTCACCGTCTTGACCACCCCTTTACCCGGAGGGTCCCGTGCGCCTGCCCGCCCGCCATCTGCTCCCCGTCGCCCTGGCGTCCACCCTGCTGCTCACCGGCTGCTTCTCGGGCGCCTCCGCCGGGGGTGACGGCGCCGGCAAGCGCGTGCGCGTCGCGATGATGCAGCCCCCGCGCTCCGGCCTTTCCCCGCTCTCCGACGACGCGTTCAAGCTGTCGCGCTGGTCGACGGCGGAAACCCTGGTCGAGCTCGACGCGAACGGCGACGCGCGGCCCGCCCTGGCCACCCGGTGGCAGCAGTCGGGCCGGACCTGGACCTTCGAGATACGCGACGGCGTCACCTTCCACGACGGCACCCGGCTCGACGCCCAGGCGGTCGTGCGGTCCCTCACCAGAGCGGCCACCGCCGCCCCCAAGCCCCGCATCCTGGACGGCGTCACACTGACGGCGAAGGCCGTGGACGCCGGCACCGTCAGTGTCACCACCGCCCACGAGGACCCCCTGGTCCCGCAGCGGCTCAGCTCCCCGCAGCTGTCGGTCCTCGCCGCGCGCGCGTACACCGGCAAGACCGTGAACCCGGTCGGCGCCGGCACCGGCCCCTTCGAGCTGACGAAGGTGAACGGCACCTCCTCCGCCACCCTCGACCGCTACGACGGCTACTGGGGCGCGAAGGCCAAGTCCCCCGGCATCGACGTGCGGTTCGTGCCCGACGGCACCGCCCGCGCGGCCGCCCTGCGCAGCGGCGAGGCCGACATCGTCGAGGCGATCCCGGTCTCGCAGGCCGCCGTCCTCGACCAGGACCTGATCACCGAGGTCCCCATGCCGCGCACCAACACGCTGTACCTGAACACCGGCAAGGGCGCCTTCAGGGACGCCTCGCTGCGCGCCGCCGCCCGCGAGGCGGTCGACGCCGGTGCCCTGGTCGAGGGCGTGTACGAGGGACGGGCCGATGCCGCCGAGGGGCTGCTCGGACCCGCGCTGCCCTGGGCCGCCGGACTGCGCCCGCCGGTCCGGCGCGTCGAGGCGGGCAGCCCGCGGGGCGCGGCGATCACCATCGGCACCTACACCGACCGCGCCGAGATGCCCGAGGTCGCGGCCGCGCTGCAACAGCAGCTCCAGAAGGCCGGGTTCAGGGTGAAGCTCGACGTCCGCGAGTACGCGAACATCGAATCCGACGCCCTCGCGGGCGAGTTCGACGCGTTCGTCCTCTCCCGTGCCACCGTCCTCGACTCCGGCGACCCGGCCGCCTACCTCTACAGCGACTTCGCCTCCGACGGCACCTTCAACCTCTCACGCTTCTCCGACGAGGCGGCCGACGCGGCCCTGAGGAAGGCCGCCGACGCCCCGGTCGGGGACGCCCGCCGCGCGGCGGTCATCGCGGCCGAGGCCGCCGTACTCACCCGGGACGCGGCCGTCCCGCTGCTCCACGAGCGGGTGATCCAGGGCGACGCCGCCGGGGTCGAGGGCGCCGCGCACGACCCGCGCGAGCGGCGACTGGTCACGGCCGACACCTACGTCAGGTGAGGCCGACGCCCGCCGGGTCGACCCGGCTCCTCGGTCTCCTCGTGGTCGTCGCCGCCGTGGGCCTGCTGCCCTGGCTCTCCCACCGGGACCCGGCGCTGACCGTGCTGCGCGCCCGGTCGGCCGAGCAGGAGGCCACCGAGGAGGCCCTCACCGCGATCCGCGAGGACCTCGGTCTGGGCGCGGGTCCCCTTCATCTGCTGGGGAGTTGGGCCGTCGGCCTGCTCCACGGCGACCTCGGCACCTCCTGGGTGTCGGGCCACGCCGTCCTGCCCTCCGTCCTCGCCGGGCTCCAGGTGTCCCTGGCCCTGATGGGCGCGGCCCTCGGCGTGGCCGTGCTGCTGGCCGCCGCGCTGGTGGCGCCGGTGCTCGTACGGGGTCGCGGCTCGGCCGGTGCCGTCGCCGCGATGCTCGCCGCCGTGCCCGAGTTCCTGCTGGCCACGGTCGCCCTGCTGGTGTTCGGGGTGTGGCTCGGATGGCTGCCGACGTCCGGCTGGGCGGGGCCCGCCCATCTGGTGCTGCCCGCGCTCGCGCTCGGCGTGCCCGCGGGCGGGCTGCTCGGGCGGCTGGTCGCGGACGCGCTGCCCGCCGTGCTCGACGAGCGCTGGGTGGAGCTGTGGCGGGGCGCGGGAGTGAGCCGTACGAGGATCTCGGCCGCCGCCCTCCGGCGCGTACTGCCGCCGCTGGTACCGCAGTTCGGCATGGTCGCGGTCGGTCTGGCGGGCGGCGCGGTGGCCGTCGAGCTGGTGTTCGCGGTGCCCGGCATCGGGCGCACGGCCCTCGGCGCGGCCCGCTCCCAGGACCTGCCGCTGCTCCAGGGTTCGGTGCTGGCCCTGCTGCTCCTCGGCCTGGTCGCGGGTGCGGTGGCTGCGCTCGCCCGGCGCCGGCTGCTGGGCCCGGCCCTGCGCGACGCGGGTCTCAGTCTGCCCCCGCCCCGCCCGGTCCGGGTCCGTCCGGCCGTCCCGGCCGCCCTGTCGGCCGTCCTCGCCGTGACCGTCGGCTGGGGCCTGCTGCGCGATCCGTACACGGTGGACACGGCCGTCCGTCTCGCCGCCCCCTCCTGGGCGCACCCGCTGGGCACCGACGCGCTCGGCCGTGACGTGCTCGCCCGGCTCGGCCACGGCGCCGCCTCGACGGTCGGCACGGCCGCCGCGATCTGCCTGTTCGGCCTGGTGACGGCCCTCGCGCTGGGGTTCCTGCCCGGTGTCGCGGCGGGTGCGGCGGACATCGCCAACGCCCTGCCGCCGGTGATCGTCGGCATCCTGGTCGCCGCCGCGGCCGGCCCCGGTACCGGCGGTGCGGCCCTCGCGGTCGCCCTCATCTCCTGGCCGGCGCTGTCCGCCCACGCGGCGGCACTCGTGCAGGAGGTACGGGCGTCCGCCTTCCTCACCGCCCAACGCGCCCTCGGGGCACCGCCGTCGTGGATCCTGACCCGGCACGTCCTGCCCTCGGTGGCCGCCCCGGTGGCCCGGCACGCCCTCCTGCGCCTGCCCGGGATCGCCCTGGCCCTCGCCTCCCTGGGCTTCCTCGGCCTGGGCGCCCAGCCGCCCGCCCCCGAATGGGGTCTGCTCCTCGACGAGTCCCGGGCCTACGTCGAACGCGCCCCGTGGGCCGCCCTCGCCCCGGCCGTGGCCCTCGCCCTGCTGGCCGGGCTCGCGGTGTCGGGGGCGTCGTACACCCAGGGCCGGAGCCCGAGAAGTTCACGGCAGGAGGCCGGAGTTGGAGTCTGAGGTGCTGCTTTCGGTGCGCGGGCTGCGGATCGCCTTCGCCGGGGTCGAAGCGGTGCGCGGGGTGTCCTTCGACATCCGGGCGCGCGAGGTTTTCGCCCTGGTGGGCGAGTCGGGCGCGGGCAAGAGCCTGACGGCACGGGCGCTGCTGGGCATGCTGCCGCGGGAGGCCGCCACGACGGGTACGGTCGCACCCGACCTGTCCGGCGCCCGGGGCCGCCGCATCGCCCTGGTCCCGCAGGACGCCCTGTCGGCGCTGTCCCCCGTCCACCCGGTCGGCGCCCAACTCGCCGCCGCGGCACGGTCGGTGCGCCGCGTGAGCCGCCGTGAGGCACACGCCCTCGCGGTGGCCGCGCTGGACCGGGTGGGCATCGCCGACGCGGCCCGCCGGGCCCGTGCCCATCCGCACGAGTTCTCCGGCGGCATGCGCCAGCGCGCGGTCGTCGCGATGGCCACCATCAACGAGCCGGACATCCTGGTCGCCGACGAACCCACCACCGCCCTCGACACCGACCACCGCGAACTGGTGCTCCGACTCCTCGCCGAGCAGCGGGAGTCGAGGGGCACGGCACTGGTGCTGGTCACCCACGACATGGACGCGGTACGGCGGCACGCGCACCGCGTGCTGGTGATGTACGCCGGCCGGGCGGTGGAGACGGGCCCGGCACGCGAGGTCCTCGCGCATCCCCGGGCCCCCTACACCGCGGGCCTGCTCGCGTCCCTCCCGGAGAACGCGCGGGGGCGCCGGCTCGTCGCCCTCCCCGGCTCGCCCCCGCGCGTTCTCCGGGAGG